>JBDSHF010000156.1:0-7146 GCA_039918595.1 Thermoanaerobaculia bacterium | reverse complement strand
GGCGCTCGCGTCTCCAGGGCTACGCCTGGGCCCACCTCGGCAACGCGCGCCGGGTGGCCGGCGATCTGCCCGGGTCCGAGGAGGCGTTCGTCCGCGGCCGGAAGCTCTGGGAATCCGGAGTTGCCGGAGATCCGGGGTTGCTGGATGAAGGAAGAGTGCTCGATCTGGAAGCTTCCCTCCGGCGGGATCAGCGACGCTTTGGCGAGGCATTAACCGCCCATGATCGGGCGCTGGCGATTACGCAGTCAGCAGATCAGGGCTACATCCTGTTAAACAAGGCGTCGACTCTGGAGCAGAGCGGTGATTCCAGACGCGCCATCGAGACGCTCCGGCATGCAGCTCTCCGGGTCGATGCTCGGCGCGACCCTCGGCTCTGGTTTGCTCTACGGTTCCAACACGCGGTCAATCTGTGCCATCTGGAGCAGCACGCAGAGGCCGGGGAATTGCTACCAGAAGTGCGGAGACTGGCGACTCAACTCGGCAATGAGCCGGATCTGGTCCGGGTGCTCTGGTTGGAAGGAAGAATCGCGGCAAGGCTGGGGAGGCCGGAAAAGGCTTTTGGAGCCCTGGCGCGGGTGCGGGAGGAGTTCATCTCGCGCGGCATCGCTTATGACGCGGCACTCGCATCGCTGGAGCTCGCGGTACTTTACCTGGAGCAGAGACGTCCTGGAGAGGTCAAGGTGCTCGCCCGGCAGATGACGCCGATCTTTCAAGCCCAGGGAGTGCACCGCGAGGCCCTGGCGGCGCTCCGGCTGTTCTGCCGGGCTGCGGGCGACGAAACGGTCACGGTGGAGATGGCCCGGCACCTTGTCGAGTATCTCCACCGTGCCCGCCACGACCCCAATCTCCGCTTTCAGGAAAATGAAGATGTGAGCCCGTGAGCTAGCTTCCGCTGGGCTTGCAGCCTCCGTGCGGATCGATCGTGCAACCCGTATCCGCTTGGGCAGGAGCCGGATCGGTCAAGCAGCGGCCATGCGGGTCGATCGTGCAGCCCGCATCCAGTTGAGAGGAGGCAGGATCGGTCAGACAACGGCCATGCGGATCGATCATGCAACCCTCCTTGGTCAAACGTCCCAAGAAGCCCCAAAACCCGGTGAAGAGATCCCACGGCGCCGCGACCGCCTGCGTGGAATGGGGAGATAGGGCCTTGGCGCGCGGCTCCGCGGCAGACATCCGCGGGCCGATCAGGATGGCCCCGAGAGCAAGAGCGAGGAGGATACGGCGAGAGAGGGAACGGGACATAGGTGCTCCTTTCACTGAGGTCGCCTGGACGCGCGGTCTCCATGGCCGCGTGGCGCCTCTTCAAGGAGTATGGTGCGTCAGGACGGAATTTTATTTACCCAAAGGACGTCAGGGAGGTACCCGATTTGCCGACACCAAGGAAGTTGACCGCCGAGGGAGCCGTCGTGAAGCTCCTCCGCTCCCTTCGCGGCTGGAAGCAGGGCGAGCTCGCGAAGGCCGCCGGCACCAGCCAGAAGCTGATCTCGAGCTATGAAGTGGGAGAGAAGATCCCCCGGCCGCGGACTCTGGAGCGGATTGCCGCCGTCGTGGGAGTGCCCTTTTCCCTCGTGGACCGCATGCTGCCGCTGATCCGCCAGGCGCTGGCCGCGGTGGCGGGCGGTCCCCTGATCGACGGCCCGCGGCCCGACGAGGCCCCCGCCGAAACCGCCGAAGACCTCGCCCAAAAAATTAGCGAGTCGGTCCGCCTGAAGCTCGTTCCAATCCTTGAACGGGCACTGATCGATCTGGATATGTAAGGGAAAAAAAGAGCGGGCCGGCCGCGTGCGCGCGGCCAGCCCGCCTGGAAGGAGTTGCGGTATCTAGAGCTCCGACGGCGGACCGTCGAAGGGAGCGTGGTCGTGGTGCATCTGCTTCATCTGCTCGAGCTTGGTCTTCTGGTCGGCGGTCAGCAGGGCGCTGAACCGGGTCATGAAACCCTCGTGCAGGGTCTTGAGCTGCTGGCCGGTGGCATGGGCCGTGATCATCTTCTGACCGATCTCGGTGGCGTCCGGGCTGGCGCCGTCGAGCAGGGTTTTGATCTCGTCCATCTGCTGGTGATGCTGCGTCATCAGCGGCTGGGCCTTGGCGAGCAGCTCCGCGTGCAGCTTCTTCGCGGCGGCCGTCTGGTCGGCGGTGAGGTCGAGGGCCTTGGCCATCATCTCCTCGTGGTGCCCTTCCATCCCCGCCATCTGGCCGCCCGCCATGTGGCCACCCATCATCTTGCCGTGGAGGCCGCCGTGCCCCTGCGCGTGGACGGCGAAGGCGGCGCCCATCAGCACCAGGGCGGCGCACAGGCTGTAGGTCAAAATCCTTTTCATTGCCGGTCTCCTTTCAAGGCGACGCTGAGGCGCGGCGCCGTGTCTTCGATTCACAGCATAGACCCGCCGGGGAGCGCAGTCCTCAGGAGGACGCAAGAAATTTGTAAGGTATGTAAACCCGCTCCGCCAGGCGGCTCAGCCAGCGAAACGGTAGCCGCGCCGGTGCACGGTGAGGATCAGCTCGGGGCGCGACGGATTGCGCTCCACCTTCTGGCGCAGGGAGGCGACGTGGACGTCCACCGTGCGGGTGGTGGGCATGGCGTCGTACCCCCAGACCTTGTCGAGGAGCTCGTCGCGGGTGAGCAGCGCGCCGCGGTTCTGGATGAAGTAGGTGAGGAGCTTGAACTCCAGAGCCGAAAGCGGGAGCGGCTCGCCGCCGCGGAAGACCTCGGCGCGGCGGAAATCCACCCGGATATCGCCGACGGCGTAGGTCCCCGCCGGCGCCGAAACCGGGGCCCGGGAGCGGCGGAACAGGGCCTCGATGCGGGCCAGCAGCTCGATCATCTCGAACGGCTTGGTCACGTAGTCGTCCGCCCCCAGCTTCAGCCCCACCACCCGGTCCACCACCTGGCCGCGGGCGGTGAGCATGACGATCGGCACCTGGATCCCATGCGACCGCAATTCGCGGCAGACCTCGAAGCCGTCCCGCCGCGGCAGCATGACGTCGAGCAGGATGAGATCGAAAGACCCCTCCAGCGCCCGCGAGAGCCCCGCCTCGCCGTCGCCGGCGGTCTCGACCGCGTACCCCTCGCTGATCAGGCGGTCGGAGAGGGTGAGGATCAGGCTCGGCTCGTCCTCCACCAGCAGGATGCGGCGCGGCGGCGAGGGCGGCGGCAACGGCGTGGGCGCGGATTCGGCGTTCACGCCGGCGCCTCCACGCCTTGCACGGCTTCGGCGGCGTCGGCGGCAGGCAGTTGCAAGGTGAAGGCGGCGCCCTCGCCCACTCCCGTCTTCACGGTGACCCGGCCGCCATGGGCCTCGGCGATGTGGCGCACCAGGCTCAGGCCCAGACCGCTGCCGGGGACGCCCGCCGTCGCGGCGTCCCGGCCGCGGAAGAAAGGCTCGAAGAGCTTCGGCAGGTCCTCGCGGCGGATGCCCGGTCCGCGGTCGGCGACGGTGATCTCCACCGGCCCGGAAGGCGACCGCCGCACCCGGATGCCGATCCAGGCCGACCGGCCGCCGTACTTCACGGCGTTCTCGACGAGATTGGCGATCGCCCGGCGCAGGGCGGCGGCGTCCACGAGCACGGAGGGGAGGCCGGGCTCGACCTCCCTCTCCACCCGGATCTGCTTCTCCTGGAGCAGCCAGCGGCAGTCCTGGAGAGCGCCGTCGACGATCTCCCCGACGTCCACCGGCCGCGGATGATAGACCCGGCGCCCGGACTGAATGCCGGCGAAATCCAGGGCCTGCCCCACCATGTCGGAGAGGCGCCGCCCCTCGCTCTCGATCAGGGCGCCGTAGCGCTTCACCTGCGCGGGCTCCGCCACCACGCCGTCGGCGAGGTTCTGCCCCGCCGAGCGGATGGCGGTCAGCGGCGTGTTCAGCTCGTGGGTGACGCCGGCCACGAACTCGATCTGCTGGCGCGCCAGCCGCTGCGCCCGCTGGGTGGTCACGAACATCATCCCGGCCGTGGCCCCCAGCAGCGCCAGGACGCCCAGGCTGATCGCCAGATTGCGCCAGCGGACGGCGGCGACCGCCTCCTCCAGGGTGCCGTCGCGGTGCTTGATCAGCAACTGCCAGGCTCCCAAGTCCCGCCGGTGATGCCGGTCCCCCTTCGGCGGCCCCCCCAGCCCAAAGTGAGACCGCGGGCCCGCGGGCGAATGCAGGTGATTGCCGCCCGTCTCGTGATCGTTCGAGAGCGACCGCAGCTCCTCGAAGGGGCGCAGGTTGAACATCCCCAGGTGAAGGTCGCCGTCGCCGAGCGACGCCGGCTTCATCTTGGGATCGGAGAGGAACAGGACCCGGCGGGAAGCATCGGCCTCGCGCACTGCGACCACGTAGTCGACCCCCCGCGGGCTGGAGAAATACTGTTGGGTAAGAGCCGGCAGGATCTCGCCGGTGATCGTCTTCCAATCCAGCCGCACCACCAGATAGGCGCCGGCCAGCGGGTCCGCCGAGTCCGCGGGCTGGCCGGCCCCCGGCGGTCGTGGGAAGGCGAGGGGAATCACCAGGCCGGGGACGTCCCCCATCACGATCGAGCCGATGCCGAAGCCTCCGTGGAGCGGAGGGCTCTCCGCCAATCGCCGCTGAGCGCCCGCGAGCTCCGGCGGCCAGGGGGAGGGCACGAAGCGGTGCTCCGCCGGCCGCAGGACCTCGAGGCCGGCTCCCTCCGCGGCAGGAGCGCTGGGACGGATGAGGAAGACGTCCCGCACCAGGCGCGGATACGGCGCCTCGGCCATCCAGCGATCGTACTGGCGGGCGACGCGATTGAGCTGGTCGCCGGCCGGCCCGCGGGGATCCGGATGAAAGAAGAGAAAGACGCGGGTGACCTCGCGATCGAAATCCTCGCTGAAGTGGGAGCCGGCGACGAAGAGGCTCGACTTCATCCGCTGCCGCTCCAGGGCGCTCACCTTGCCGCTCCAGTGCCACTGGAGCGTGGCGAGACCGGCCAGCAACAGCACCAGCAGCACCGGGATGGCGAGAGGAAGCTTCTGCGCGAGCCGCTGGGACCTCATGGTGGGCAGTTTAACAGCCACTTCCACCGATGGATTCCGCGCGCCGGAAAAACTTACATGGCTTACAAGTGGAGGAACAGCCGTCGAGGGCGACCGCAGGTCGCCCCTACAACCTCCGGCGCAAGGTGTACGTGAATCGCAGGTTGTAGGGGCGACCTGCGGTCGCCCTCGAACGCTCCGGCCACCTCCGCTCCCCCACTCTGGTATCGTCCGCCCAAGGGGGGAATCATGATCTCGAAAAACCTGGTGCTGGCCCTGGCCGGCGTGGTGGCAATCTCTATCGCAGCTCCGGCCGCGCACGCGCAGACCCCGCAGACCGCCGCCGAATGGCCGGCTTGGGGCCGCGATCCCGGCGGCCAGCGCTTCTCGCCGCTCGCCACCATCGACCGCGGCAACGTCAAGAACCTCAAGGTCGCCTGGACCTTCCGCACCGGCGACGCTTACCAGCCCAAGGATTCCAGGCCCACCGCCTTCGAGGCGACGCCGATCTACGTCGACGGCACGCTCTACCTCTCGACGCCGCTCGGCCGCATCCTGGCGCTCGATCCCCTCACCGGCCAGCAGCGCTGGGCCTATGACGCCAAGATCGACAAGGATGCCGGCTACGGCGACTTCGCCAGCCGTGGCGTCTCCACCTGGAAGTCGCCGGCCGGCCAGCGCCGGATCTTTCTCGCCACCATCGACGCGCGCCTGATCGCGGTCGATGCCGCCACCGGCAAGCCGTGCCCCGATTTCGGCGCGGACGGCGTCGTCGACCTCCGCCGCGGCCTGCGCATCGCGCCGGACGCCCACCACTTCGCCGACTATGAAGAGACCTCGCCGCCGGCCATTGTCGGCACCACGGTCGTGGTCGGCTCCGGCATCGCCGATAACGGCTCCACCGGCCAGCCGAGCGGCGAGGTCCGTGGCTTCGACGCCGTCACCGGCAAGCTGAAGTGGACCTGGGACCCGATTCCGCAGGACCCGAAAGACCCCGCCGCCGGCAACTGGAAGAACGGCAGCGCGAAGCGCACCGGCGCCGCCAACGCCTGGTCGGTGATCGCCGCGGACCCCGAGCGCAACCTGGTGTTCATCCCCACCGGCAGCCCCAGCCCCGATTACTACGGCGGCGAGCGGCTGGGCGACAACCGCTACGCCAACTCCCTCGTGGCCCTGCGCGCCGACACCGGCGAGCGCGTCTGGTCCTTCCAGGTCGTTCATCACGACCTCTGGGATTACGACGTCGCCTCGCCGCCGGTGCTGTTCGACGTCCACCGCGCGGGCAAGACGATCCCCGCCGTCGGCGTCGGCTCCAAGGATGGAAACTTTTTTATTCTCAATCGCGAGACCGGCGAGCCCGTCTTCGGAGTCGAGGAACGGCCGGTGCCGAAGAGCGACGTCGCGGGCGAAGCCGCGTCGCCCACGCAGCCGTTCCCCTTGCTCCCCCACCCGCTGGCGCGGCAGAAGATGAACGTCGACGAGATCCAGGGTTCTGAATCCGATCGCAAATGGTGCCGCGAGGAGATCGCCAAGCTCCGTTACGAGGGGATCTTCACGCCACCCAGCCTGCGCGGAACGCTGATGACGCCGGGCAACATCGGCGGCATGGCCTGGAGCGGCGCGGCCTACGATCCCGCCAACCGCCTGCTGCTGATTCCGATCAACAACCTGTTCGCGCAGGTCCGCCTGATCCCCCGCGCCGATTACGCCCGCGAGCAGGAGACCGCCGGCCGCACCCTGGCGGGCGGTTGGGAGCTCGCCAGTCAGACCGGGACGCCCTACGGCATCGCGCGCCGCATGCTCCTCGCGCCAGGAGGCTGGCCATGCACGCCGCCCCCCTGGGGCACGCTGAACGCGATCGACGCCGACACCGGGGCCGTAAAGTGGACGGTGCCGATCGGCCAGATGCCCCAGATGGGCGCGAGCCCTCAGCCCCCCGCGGAGCACGGCGCGATCTCCCTCGGCGGCCCCATCGTCACCGCCGGCGGCCTCGTCTTCATGGCCGGCACGGTCGACCGCGCCTTCCGCGCCCTCGACGTCGCCACCGGCAAGGAGCTCTGGAAAGCCGACCTCCCCACCAGCGCCCGCTCCATGCCGATGACCTACCGCGGTCCCGACGGCAAGCAGTACGTGGTGATCACCGCCGGCGGCCACGGATTGCCGATCGCGCCGGT
>JBDSHF010000155.1:0-4986 GCA_039918595.1 Thermoanaerobaculia bacterium | reverse complement strand
GCCGGGTCCCCCTACGACTTTTCGATGCGTGGAGGCAGGGCGGTCGGCAGTCTCTATCTGGACGACTGCTTCGTGGATCTCGAGACGGCGGCGGGGGAGGTGGTGGCCGAGGTGATCGATCCGGCGGCGTCCTACGGCCTGCGGGTGGTGGCGTCGTCGCCGCCGGTTCGCGCCATCCAGGTCTACGCTCCCCCGGAGAAGGCGTTCATCGTCGTCGAGCCGCAGCTCAACCGGGCTGATCCGTTCGGACCGGAGTGGGGGGAGGACGCGGAGACCGGCATGGCGAGGCTCGAGCCGGGGGAGTCTGTGGTCTACTCCGCGCGGCTCGAGCTGTTCGCGCCATAAACCTTACTGAACGCTGTACGTGTAGAGATACGAATCGCTGCCGCCGCCGTTGTCGGTGGCGATGTAGAGCCGGCTGTCGCCCGGGTTGAAGGCGACGCCCTCCGCGTGGGCATAAGGGAGGCTCCAGTTCTTCGTCACGGTGCCGTTGCTCCAGTTGTAGAGATAGAGCTTCTGAGCTTCATCGCTCACGATCCAGAACAGGCCGCGCGTCGAGTCGTAGGAGATGTCGGAGTAGTCCGCGCCGCTGAAGGTGAGGACCCGGCAGGCGGTGATCGTCGTGAGGTCGGCGGAGATTTTGATCATCAGCCCGGGGCTTTTCTCCTGGATCACGAAGAAGGAATTGAGATTGCCGTTCCAGGTGATCCCCTCGAGGCCGCTGTTGGTGCCGGTACCGTGCAATTCGGTCGATACCTTGCCGCCGCCCACGCAATTGACGGTGGTGTAGCCCGCCATGCTGGCGAGACTCGCCTGGGCATAGTATTTCTGGGTGCTGTAGTTGACCGGCAGGATGGCCTGCGCACCCTCGTTGGCCACATAAATAAAGTGATCGTCGGAGTTGCCCGGCGGCGGCGGCGCGTAGGTGATGCCTTCGAAGTCGGTATCGGTGACGGTGCTCTGGCTGTTGATCGGGGTGGGGAGGAAGGACTCGTTGCTGGAGCCGTCCAGGTACATTTTGTAGACCGTGAGCGCGCCATCGCCGATCGACCAGAGCGAGGTCTGGTTTTTGGCGGTGCCGAGCCCGGAAGCCTCGTAGAAGCCCGGGTTGGCCTGGGTGATGTTCGCCGTGCTCACGTAGGTCAAGGTCTGCGCGCTGCCGGCCCGCGCGGCCAGGCCGCCGAGAAGCGTGAGTGCGATCGCCGCGATCCCCTTGCTGTTCATGTCGGTTTCTCCCTTGCTAAAAGTTTTGCGCCTCGGGCGCTGAACAGGGAGTGGGACGAGCGGGCCCGTTATCGCACCCCCCGCTTCCTTGACGCCCCTGCCACAGCGTTCTACGATTCGGCCACTGCCTCCGGCACAGGAACGAGCGCCGCGCCGGCCCGCGAAATGAATTGCCGGCGCGCGACAACTCGTATGGAAAAGGAGGATCGCGCCGATGATCTGTCCCAAGTGCGGTTTTGAGCAGCCTGACGGTGCGGAGTGCGCGCGGTGCGGCGTCATCCTCAGCCGCTACAAGGGCCTGGGCGCGCCGCCCCCGCCGCCACCGCCACTGGCGGGCCCGGTCTTCGAGAGTCCGGCGCTGGCCGGCGCGGGCACCGTCTATGACGGGCCGGCTTCCATTGGCGGTGGCACGGTCTACCAGGGACCGCCCCCCGGATCCCCGGTCCCGGCGCCCGGCACCTTCCGGAGGACCTTCGGGGTTGGGGAGGTCCTGGGCGAGACGTTCTCGATCTATTTCGCGAACCTCCTGCCGTTCACCCTGCTGACGGCGCTTGCGCTCGCTCCTGCCTACGCCTTGATATTTTTGGTCGGCAGAGCACCCCAGGCGTCCATGCTGGTCATCGTCTCCGGGCTCCTGCTCGGCCTCGTCTCGATCCTGGCTTCCAACATCGCGACGGGGGCCATCACCTTCGGGGTCTTCCAGCAATTGCGGGGGAAGGATGCCTCGATCGGCGAGTGCCTGAGCCGGGGATTGTCGCTGCTGCTGCCGGTGTTCGGGCTCGCCTTTGTGCAATCCCTGGCGATCGGTGTTGCAATGCTGGCCTGTCTCGTCCCTGGGATCATGCTGGCCGTGCGCTGGGCGGTGTCGGTCCCCGCCGCGGTTACCGAGGGCACCGGGGTCTCCAACTCGATGCAGCGCAGCTCGTTCCTCACCGATGGCATGCGTTGGGACGTGTTCGGCGTGCTTTTCGTGCTCGGCGTGATCCAGATCGGTGCCACGCTCCTCGTGAACCTCGTGGTTGGAAACCCCACCCTGGTCCTGCTACTCACTGGAGTGAAAAATCTGCTGGTGGTGGGCCTCTCGGCGACGGGATCGGCGGTCATGTACTACCGTCTGCGCAGCCTGAAAGAGTCGATCGACGTTGATCAGATCGCCTCGGTCTTCGGCTGAGCGCCGGCTCGCCCTCGCGGCCCTGCTCCTCGCCGGCCTGGCGGTCGCGGGGGGAGCGCCGGCGGCGGCGCAGTCCGGGGCCCAGTCCGGGGTAGTACCGCCCGCGGAGGTCCGGGCGCGGGCGCGGGCGGCGCTCGAGGACCCGCGCTTCCAGCGCTCGCTGCCCAGCCACGAGGAGGCGGACGATCCCAGGCGGCGCCGCCGCGTGGACGAAACCGGTGCCACCGGGGGCGATCTTCCGGAGGTATCGCTGCCGGTCCTGGGCGCCGGCGCCATCCTTGGCAAGGTGATCTTCATCGTCCTGCTGGTGGCGGCCGGCGTGCTGATCCTGGGCTGGATCGCGCACGAGCTCCTGGCGCGGCGGCGGGGCGCCGATCCGCGGACGGGTCCGGAGGCGGAGGCCTCCCCGGCACCCTTGAGAGAGAAGGCCCTGGTCTTCGACGACGCCTCGCGGCTGGCGGGCCAGGGGCGTTACGCCGAGGCGGTCCATGCCCTGCTGCTGGCCGCGATCCGCCATTTCGCGGAACGCTCGCGGACCGCCATTCAGCCGTCCCGCACCAGCCGGGAGCTGGTGCTCCTGCTGCCGCTCGGTCCCGAGGCGCGGGAGGCGTTCGCCGAGCTGGTGCGCACGGTCGAGCTGTCGCTGTTCGGCGGCGCCGCCGTCGGCGCCGAGGACTACGAGCGGAATCTCGCCCGCTTCCAGGCGCTCACCCGGAGGTCCGCGTGACGGAGCCTGTGCCTGTCCTGGAGGCCGAGGAGGAGCCCGAGATCGAGGGTGGGTTCTCGCGCCGGGCGCTCGGCTGGATCGTCGGCGGCACGGTGGCGTCGTTCCTGGCCTTCGTGCTGCTCGGCGTCTACGGCAAGGATCTGGACCGCCGCCCCACGCCGCGGGCCAACACCTTCAGCTACAGCGCGCTCGGGCATCACGGCCTGGCGTCGTTCCTGGTCTCGATGGGGCTCGGCGTGCTGCCGCGCCAGGCGCCAGCGGGCGGGGTGGGGCCCGGCCGCCCGCTGATCCTGGCCGAGCCGGACGCCCGCGATCCGGACCGCCTGAAGGCTCTGCGCGAGGAGGCGCGAGACCGCGGCGCGCGCCTGGTGCTGGTGCTCCCCAAGTGGTCGCCCGGGCCGGCGCGGAAGAACCGGCCGGACTGGCTGGACCGGGTGAGCTTGATGCGGAGCGCGGAGGTCGAGCGGGTGGTCCGGGAGCTCGGGGATGAAAGGCTGCAAAAGGTCGCGGTCGAGCGCCCCGGCGGCATCCTGCGCTGCACGGCCGCCTGGGGATCGTCGACGGTCGGGATCGACGTCGCCCCCCAGCTCCTGGCGCCGTCGCCCGAGCTCGATCCGGTGGTGAGCTGCTCCGGAGGGTATCTGATCGCCCGGCGCGCGGGAACGGCGGGGCCGGCGACGTACCTGATCTCCGATCCGGATCTGCTCAACAACCAGGGGCTCGGCCGGGAGGGGAACGCCGAGGCGGTCTACCGGTTCCTGACCCACGACCTGGCGGCGACCAGCGTCGTTTTCGACGAGACGATCCACGGCTTCAACCGGGTCCCGGGCCTGCTCGCCGAGGCGCTGCGCTTCCCGATGGTGCTCGGCGTGCTCCAGTCGGTCCTGCTGCTCGGGGTGGTCCTCTGGGCGGGGATGGGGCGTTTCGGCAAGCCGCTGCCGGCCGCCGCGGGGATCGAGGCCGGCAAGGAGATCCTGATCGACAATACGGCGAAGCTGCTGGCGAGCGGCGGGTACGCCGCCGACAGCCTGCTGCTCTATTTCCGGCAGACGACGCGGGCGGTGGCCGCGCACTATTTCCTGCCTCCCGACCTGCCGGAGAGCGAGCGGCTCGCCCGGCTTCAGCGGCTCACCGGCGGCCACGGGCAGGGGTTGGATCTGGCGGCGCTGGAGCGCGGCATCCAGCGCCTCGAGACGGGCCGGCGCGGCGAGGAGCAGGCGGCGCGGATCGCCGGGCGGCTCCATAAATGGCGAGGGCAGATGACGAGAACGAACGCCAACCGGCCGGATTCCTCCGCTTTCTGACCGTCAGCTCTCTTTCCCCCTCCGAGTGTCGTACAGGAACCTGTACGGACTCCGTTCCAGTCTGGCTCTCACCCCCCCCGCCGGATGTCCCGCTTCGCGGGGATTCCCGCACTTAGCCTGCAGGCGATTCTGATCGCCCGAGTTGTGTTCTTAATTTTTTGCAAAGGTAAAAAGCGCATTTCTGGTTAATCTTTACTTCCGCTGGCGCTGCTCACACTTCTATTAGAAGTTCTGCAATTAGTTTTCCATCGGGTCCGGTCTCAGATCTTTCACGAGGAGAGGAGAGTTGATGAAGATCAGCATCGCCGCCGTACTGCTGTTGACGTCCGCCCTGAGCGCCGGCGCGCAGGAGCCCACGCCGCTCAATCCGCCGGCGGCGGAGCCCTTGGCGGTGACGGCGCCGCCGGTGGCCGGGGCGTCGACCCAGAGTTACGCGGTCGGCATCCACCGGCTGAGCGCGGCGCCGAAGATCGACGGCAAGCTCGACGACGTGGTCTGGCAGGAGGGGAACCTGCTGACGGACTTCATCCAGATCGAGCCGATGAGCGGCCAGCCGGCCA
>JBDSHF010000154.1:0-6610 GCA_039918595.1 Thermoanaerobaculia bacterium | reverse complement strand
CCCTCTTCCGCTCGCGCACCTTCGCCGGCGCCAACCTGCTGACGCTCTGGCTCTACGCCGCCCTCGGCGGCGCGCTGTTCTTCCTGCCGTTCGACCTCATCCAGGTGCGCGGCTACTCGGCGACGGCGGCGGGAGCGGCCCTGCTGCCGTTCGTGCTGCTGATGTTCACGCTCTCCCGCTGGTCCGGCGGGCTGGTGGACCGCTACGGCGCCCGGCTCCCCTTGATCATCGGCCCGGCGATCGCCGCCGCCGGTTTCGCCCTGTTCGCCATCCCCGGCCTGGGGGGTGGCTACTGGACGGCGTTTTTCCCCGCCATCCTGGTCCTGGGATTCGGCATGACGATCAGCGTGGCGCCGCTGACCACGACGGTGATGGGGGCGGTGGAGGAGCGCCACGCCGGCATCGCCTCCGGGATCAACAACGCCGTCTCCCGCTGCGCCGGGCTCCTCGCCATCGCCGTGCTGGGCATTCTGATGCAGGGCCTGTTCGGACGCGGGCTCGACCGCCGGCTCGCCCAGGCCGATCTGCCCCTGAAAGCGCGGACGGCGATCGAGGCGCAGCGGCAGCGGCTGGCGGCCGTGGAGATTCCCACCGGGCTGACCGGACCGGCGAGGGCGCAAGCCCGGGCCACCGTCCAGCATGCGTTCCTGGACGGCTTTCGTGGCGTGATGCTCACCGCGGCCGGGCTCGCGCTGCTCGCCGCGCTCAGCGCGGCGTGGCTGATCCGGGACTGAGAGACCGCCTCAGGCGGATCATGGGGCTCCGAAGGGCCAAAGGCCCGGTCTTCTTTAGCCCAGCCCATCGGGCTGGGTTGGGAAGCGGCGACGTTACCCGCGCCCTGAAGGGGCGCGATAGCCGGTGGTCCGGATTTTTACCCCGATCCGGTAGCGCGGCCCTTCAGGCCGCAACACAGGTTTGAGGCGATGGCCCAAACCCAGGGCGTTGCCCTGGGCTAAAGGAGAGCGGCCCCTTGGGCCTCAGGATCGGATCACATCACCGGCACGCCGGTCTGGATCGACGGCGGACAGTCGCTGCTCAAGGGGTGAGGCTCCGCACCTTGTCGTTGAAGGAGCGGAGGAAGCGGGTGTCCGGGTAGTAATAGAAGGTGCCGATCGGACAGTTGCCCTTCGGGCCGCAGAGCGGCGTGACCGTCTTGTCGGTCTCGGGGTCGTGCTCCCAGTCCATCCGGGCGCGCAGGATTCGCGAGAGCTCGGCGCGGAAGCGGTTGTACGGCTCGCCGTGCCAGATCTCGCGGATCGACTGCCGGTAGACGTTCCCCAGCTCCGCCCCCTGGATCAGGCAGCAGGGGGCCACCAGGCCGGTCGGGCGGACTAGCATCGAGTGCCAGCCGATCAGGCAGTGGGTGCCGAGCCCCGCGTTGGCCGCGAGAACCCGGTCCCGCTGCCGCCGCTTGCGCGCGTGCGCGATCTTTTCGCCCAGCGAGAAATCCTTCCGCGCCACCAGCCGCCCGATCCGCCGGGCGATCGGTAGCGCCTTGCGCTCCTCGCCGAGCTTGACGCCGATTCGCGTCACCCGCTGCGAGATGTCCTGCTCGAAGCTGTTGACGACGTCGATCCGCCGGTACTCGTCGATCCGCAGGACCTCCTCGTAGAGCCCCATCATCTCCTCGGTCTCGGCCTCGTTCATCAGTTTTTCGGGCGGCAGGAAGGCGAGGCCGTTGAACAGGATCGAGTCGGCGCCGGCCTCGCAGGCGAGCCGGTACATCTCGGGGATCTGCCGGAAATTCTCCTTCCAGACCAGGAACTGGAGCTTGACGTGCGGGTTCCGCGCGCCCTGCCGGCGCTTGGCGGCGACCAGGCCGCGGAGGTTGTCGATGACGCGCTGGAAATTGCGCTGATTGGTTTGCATCATCGCGGCGTAGGTCGTCTCGTCCGCCGTGTTGAGGCTGAACGTGACCTGTTCGCAGGTGCCCACCAGCAGCTCCGCGACCTCGGAGCGCAGCAGGACGCCGTTGGTGGTGAGATTTTCGATCGGCAATCCGCTCGCTTTGATAGCGCGCAGGAAATCGTGAATCTTGCGATGGAAGAGCGGCTCGCCGCCGCCCGACAGGCGGATGGCCCGCGTGCCCATCGCTTTCAATTCGCCGAGCATCTCCTCGAAGCGGGGCATCGGGATCTCGTCCTTGCCGCGCAGCGAGGCGGTGGAACAGAAGAAGCAATCGACGTTGCAGCGGTCCTGGGGGTGAAATTCGACATGATAAGGACCGCCGTAGGCGACGCCATCCTCGATCCCTCGCAGAATGGCAGCCTTATCGTCGCGCGTCAGGTGATCCCAGCCGAGTTGACTCATGATCGATTCCTCCCCGGCCGGTAGCAACCGCGCCTGATCTTTCTACGGATCGGCGGCGCGCAGTGTTGGGGGGGAATGGATCAAATGGGAAAAATTGTTTCTGTGCCGGTTGGAGCGACCTGCCCTTCGAATCCTCACCCTCGGTCCCTCTCCACTTCGTGGAGAGGGAGGGCCTGACGATGGATTTTTTCGTTGGGCAAAGGCTTGTTCCCGCCCCCGACAATCCTGCTGCCGAAGGGCCCTCCCTCTCCCCCCGGGAGAGGGACTGAGGGTGAGGATTCGAAGGGCAGGTCGTACCAGCGAGCAAGAGTCCCGTTGAGAGAAGATCCCCTCACAACGAAGCGATCAGCCCCGCCTCGTCCCCCTCCGGCTGAAACAGGGAGACCGAGACCACTCCCGGCCCGGCGTGGGTGCCGACCACCGGGCCCACCTCGGCCTGGATCAGCTCGCTCACCGTGAACGCCGCGCGCAACGATTTCTCCAGGCGGTCCGCCCAGGCGGGGGCGTTGCCGTGGCTCACCCCGGCGATCACCGGCTGTTTGGGATCGACCCGGCCTTTCAGGATCTCCAGCATGCGCGGGTGCGCCGCGCGGCCGCCGCGGACGCGGTCGACCGGGGCGACCTCGCCGTCGACCACTCCCAGGATCGGCTTGATCCCGAGCAGGCCGCCGAGCAGCGCCTGCGCCCGGCCGATGCGACCGCCGCGGGCCAGGTACTCGAGGGTATCGACCAGGAAGAGGGTATGGATGCGCGGCGCCATCAGGATCAGGCGGCGCCGGATCTCGGCGGCGGTCTCGTTGCGCGCCGCCATGCGGGCGGCGAACAGGGCGAGCAGGCCGAGGCCGAGGCTCACCTGCCCCGAGTCGACCACCTCGATGGCGGGGGCCGCTCCGGCGCCGCGTTCCTTCGCCGCCGACAGCGCCGCGGCGGCGCCGGCGGCGGCGTTCTCGAGCGTCTTCGACAGGCGCGCCGAGAGGTGGATCGAGACCACGTCGTGGCCGCGGGCCAGCCACTCGCCATAGCGGTGGGCGAGCTCGTCCCCGGCCGGCGGGCTCGACGCCGGATGGGCCCGCTTGGTCTTCAGCAGACCGTAGAACTGGCCGGGCTGGAGGTCCACCCGGTCGCGGAACGATTCCGCGCCGAAGGCCACCGTCAGCGGCACGACGTCGATGCCGTGGGCGGCGGCGAGATCCGCGGGGAGATCGGCGGTCGAGTCGGTGACGATCTGCACCGCCGGCTCGCGCCGCACCAGGAACCCCCGCTCCTCCAGGCTCAGCACCTCCTGCACGATCTCGCCGTCGCGGTCCGGCAGGCCGTCGAGGATCTGCCGCAGGGTGGCGCCGCGCTGGGCGGCGCCGAGGATGCGCTGCTGGAGCGGCGCGAACGGGGTGGCGAAGAAGCTCGGGCCGATCTCCACCTCCAGGCGGATGCGCGGGTCCGGGAACTCGCCGAGCGAGTCCTCGATGGCGGCGAGCACCAGGGCGTCGAGATCCTCCTCGATCTCCCGCCGCGCCGGCAGCTCGCCGGGCACGAAGCGGAACGGCCCCTCGTGCAGGCGGCCCATGCGGCAGAACGCCTTGAGCCCGCGGGCCGAACCAGCGGCGGCGGCGGTCACCTGGCCCGCCTGGAGCAGGAGCGAGCCGCCGCGCAGGTCGATCCGGCCGCTGGTGCCGGTGGCGTCGAGGCCGCGCAGCAGCTCGATCAGCGGTATCTGGGAGAGATCGCCCACCAGCGAGGCGAGGCCGGCGTCGGGCACCGCGCCCAGCTCGCGGCCGAGCAGCACCAGGAGCAGGCGGCGGGCGATCTCCGGGGCTTCGAGACCGCCGACCGGCAGGAAGGCCACCTCCTCGGGGAGCGCCTCCTCCTCGCCGGGGTTTTCGCCGAGCACCACGAGGGTGCGCGCCGCCGAGCCGCCGAGCATCGCCGCGGGGTCGACTCCCGCCGCCAGCGCGTCGGTGGTGGTCACGATCACGGCGGCCCCCAGCCCCTCGGCGAAGCGGCGGGCGCGCGTGGGATCGGCGATCGGCACCACCTCGTAGCCCTCTTCGGCGAGGCGGTTTCCGAGCTCCCGCAGGCGCCCGGCCTGGGGATCGATCAGCAGCACGGTGGGACGGGTAGGCACGGTCTGATTCTTTCTAATGAGCGTCCGGATGGAGGAGCCGCAGCAGGCCGAGCAGGCTCTGCGGCTCGTGCGGAGTGGTCCGCCAGCGGGAGGTGCCGCGCGCCAGGGCGCCGGCCTCCCGGCTGGCCGCCTCGGCGCCGGCGACCAGCACGCCGGCCGCGCCGCGCGGGCCGCTCGCCTCCAGCCGCTGCACCACGGCGCGCACGCTTTCCAGGGTCTCGGTCCCGCGGATCCAGACGAAGATCCCGGCACAGCCGGGGACGATGGCATTGACCTGCGGCTGCGACGCTCCCGCCAGCACCTGCACGTGCAGCGAGAGCTTGCCGCGGCGGCTCGGGAAGGTGGCGCTCCCCGCCTTGCGCAGCTCGACCTGCTCGACCAGCCGGCGCAGCCCCTCGTTCTGGCGGAAGCCGGGCGACTGCTCGATCAGCCGGCGCAGGGCCGGCCAGATCTCCGGCTCCACCAGCAGCAGGTAGGGGAGGGCCGAGGCCGTGAACCCCGCTCCGGCCGCCGCCTCCAGCAGGTCCTCGATCGCCACCTCGAAGAGGATCGCCGTCGAGATTTCGCGGGTGTTCTGGAGCTCCGCCTGGGTCTCGTCCGACTGCGGAGCGAGAGCGCCGTGCTCCACCAGCAGGGCGGTGGCGAGCCGGGTCGAGATCGGCGCCTCGGTCTCGTCGGCGATGAGGTCGAACAGCCGTACCCCCGGCCGCTGGAGCACGCGTTCAAAGACCCGCCGCAGGGGGAGGGAATCGAAGCCGTCGATCGCCGGCAGGTTGGGGGTGAGCGCCTGGAGCGGCTGGCCGGTGGCGGGGATGTGGTGGCGGCGCTTGCCGATCTCGTCCTTCAGCCAGGCGGAGTCCATCAGCAGCTCCTGGAGCGGCAGCCCCGTGGGGGGCGGCTGCGGCGCGCCGGGCGGGACCGGATCGAAGCGGAACCCCCCCTCCTCGAGCGAGAGCAGGGCGAGCAGCGCCTGCCGGCCGCGCAACTGCCCCTGCCAGCGGGCCTCGGCGGGCTCGCCGTCGCGCATCTCGATCGTCCCCGCGCCGGCCTCCCCCTTGACTCGCAGGATGCCGGTTTTGCGCACCTGCCCGAGATACTGAAGCAGGGCCCAGAGCGGGTGGTTGGCGAGATCCCCCTGGAGCACCTGGAGGGCGGCGGTGCGGTTGGCGAGCAGGCGGTCGAGGCGCAGCAGCAGCTCGTCGAGATCGCAGGGGCTGGCGAGATAGTCGTCGGCGCCGGCCCGCAGGGCGGCCACGCGGTCGGCGGCGGCGTTCTGGCCGGAGAGCACCAGGATCGGCACGGACCGCGTCGCGGACTGCCCCCGCAGCGCCTCGACCACCGGCAGCCCCGCGTTCGGCGAGTCGCCCAGCACCACCAGATCCACATGATGCTCCTGGGCGGCCGCGGCGGCGCGCCCGCCGTCGCTCAACCGGCGCACCTCGTGGCCGGCCACGTGCAGCCGGTCCGCGAGCACGGCGGCGAACACGGAATCGCTGTCGACGACAAGAACCTTGGCCAAGGCGCCCCTCTCCTTCAATCCGCTGCGGCGGGATCAGGGGGCTATTCTATGCTGGAAGAGGACACCATGAAGGCCTGTGCCGGCGCGACCTGCCTTTACGCCCGGGATTGAAATCCCGGGCTACCGACAGTCGCCCCTTCCCGGGGCTCTGCAAGAACGGGTTTTTGGAGTCCCGGATGGGACGGCCGTAGGTAGCCCGGGATTTCAATCCCGGGTAGTAGTGGCGTTCTTCCCTCCCCGCTTCGCCCGCTTCTTCCGCGGCCGCGCCGGCGCCAGCGCCGCGGCGAGTTCCTTCCGCAGCTCGAGCGCCGGCTCGAAGTCCGGCGCCCCTTCGAGAGCCTGATCCACCTGCTTGCGGGCCTCTTCGAGATCCCCCAGGTGAAACAGGCAGAGGCCGATGTTGAACACGGTCGCCGGATTCGGCCCGTAGACCGCCATCGACTCGTGGAAGAAGGGGAGGGCGTCGCCGTAGCACTCGATCTCGCAGAGCAGGACGCCGAGATGGAAGGCGAGGTCCTGCGCCTCGCGGATCGGGAAGTAGTGATCCCAGACCTCGTGGACCGCCCGGTAGATCTCCAGGCGGAAGACCCCCGAGGCCTCGCCCGCGTGCTTCATCATCGTCGGCCAGGCGCCGAGCAGGATGTTGGCGTCCCAGCCGG
>JBDSHF010000153.1:0-9044 GCA_039918595.1 Thermoanaerobaculia bacterium | reverse complement strand
TTCGGAAACGGCCAGCCCCGTCGAAGGCTCGACGGTCTGGCCGGGACGGCCTGCGATCGGGCTGCTCTCGCTTTGAGTTCCGCTCATCCCTTGCTCATCGCCGTATGGGGCGTCTACTCATGCCCAGGGATTCCCGACCTTCGGTTCGCCCGGGCCAGATTGTGGACCTGCTGCTCTTAAGGCCGGCATCATGCCATAAGCCACGTTCCGGTGCTAGGGGGTCTGTCAGCCTCACCGCCATCGCGGGGCCCCCCGACCGGACCCTCACTCCCCAACCCCTCTCTCCCGTCCCCTCCCACCCTCCCACACCGGGAGAGAGGGGCTCCGGAAAGAGGGGTTTGCTTTTCTCCCTCTTCTCCCGGTGAGGGAGGGCGGGAGGGGACGGGAGAAGAGGGCCGGGGTGATGAGGGCCCTCTACCGCAACCGGAAAATCACACTCACCTTTTCCCCATCCGCCGGCAGCGGCGCGCCTTTCCTGACCCGGAAGCGGGTCGTCCCCTCCACCCAGTCGCGCACCGTATAGCGGGCGTTCCCCACCTTGCTGCCGGGGCAGGAGTAGAGGCAGACCACACACCCCGACTTCCACTTCGGGATGTTCGCCCGGTGGCCGCCGAACCGCATGTCGAAGCCGCGGCCGCCGGGATCCTCCAGGATCTGGTCGAGCGTCAGCGGCGCCGGCCGTCCCGGAACCCGGATCAGGATCTCCACCGGCGGCCCCGCGATCACCTGGTCGGGCGCCTTCGACGTCCGATCCTTGCGCTCGTCCCAGGTCGCCATCCCGAGCGCGTTGCCCGGCCGCGCGCCCAGCTTCTCCAGCGCGTCGAGCACCTGGGTATCGGTCACCTCGGCCTGGAACAGCGCCGCCATGGCGGCCTTGCCGTCCTTCCAGACGATCAGGTGATAGCCGGGCATGCCAACGCCCAGCAGCTCGCGCTCGAACGCCTTGCGCGACACCGTGGCCGGGAACTCGACCTCCCGGCCCCCCCGGCGATCGACGCGGACCGGCCCGGCGGGAGAGGAGCCCGCCCGCGTGGCGAGCGCCCAGGCGACGCCGGCGCCGAGGAGGACGAGGGCGGCGGCGAGAAGGAGGTGGCGGGAGTGGAGTTTCATGGGTGGTTTCCTTCCATCGAATAGCGTAGCCTCCCCCCGCCATGAAAGCGAACCACACCCTGCTCGACCTCCTGCTCGAGGTCCAGGCGCTCGACCGCGTCCCGCGCAGCGGCTACGTGCTGCGCGGCGTCGCCGATCCCGAGAGCGTCACCGAGCACACCCTGCACGTGCTTCTGCTGGTCTGGATGCTGGGACCGCGGATCGAGGGGATCGACGTCCACCGGGCGGTGGAGATCGCCCTGGTGCACGACCTCGCCGAATTGCGGATCGGCGACCTGCCACGCACCTCCTCGCATTACTTCCCCCAGGGGGCCAAGAACGCGGCCGAGTCCGCGGCCATGGCGGACATCCTCGCGCCCGTCGCCGAGCGGGCGCTCCCCCTCTACGAGGAATACCAGCAGGGCGCGACCCCCGAGGCCCGCCTGGTGAAAGCCTGCGACAAGCTCCAGCTCATGCTCAAGGTGGCGGTCTACGAGCGCTGGGGAACCGGCGCGCTCGCCGAGTTCTGGGACAACCCGGACAACTTCCCGGACGGCGGCTTCCCCGCCGTCAAGGAGCTGTTCGAGGCGTTGCGGGAGCGGCGGAACGCGGGCGCCCGCCTGTAGGGGCGGCCTTATTCGGCGTCGTCCAGCTCGATCCCGCGCCGCGACATCAGCCGGCGCAGGCGGTCGTAGAGGTTCTTGCCGAGCAGCGCCTGGGCGGTCGAGGTGACATCCTGGATGACCACCCGCAGATCCTCCGAGCCGCTCCAGTGCTTGCGGGCGTAGGGCTCGAGATCGCCGCCGAAAGCCTGCGCCAGCACGGCGGTTCCTAGCACCAGGTCGTCCAGATAGCCGGCGGCTCCCAGGAACGCCTCCGGCAGGAGGTCGATCGGCAGGATGAAGTAGGCGAGGGCGCCGCCGATCATGGCGCGGGCCGAGCCCGGCACTTCCTTGTCGAGCGCCAGCCGCGCGAGCAGGATGAAGACGTCCGGCACCAGCAGCAACCCGCGGACCGCGTCCTCGGTGAGCTTGGCGCCGCGCTTGCCGCTGCGCTTCTCGATCGTCTCGAGAATCCGCTCGCGCAGCCGGTCGTAGAAGCTCAGCAGGCCGCTGCTCGGCAGATGGGCGCCGCTCTCCAGCGCCTCTTCGGCATCCCGCTCCGCCTGCTCGGAATCGAAATTCTCGAAGTCCTCCGCGACAGCGGCATACATCGGGTCCGCGGCAGGGCGGGGCTTCAGTTCTTCGGGCGTCGAGTCTTTGGCCATGATGGTCTCCGGGGACAGTCTATCCTTTCCAGGAACCACTTCAATCCCCGTGCCATGGCGGGTGGGGCTTTCGCCGCCCGGCCTCCCCTACTCCTCCGCCGTCCCCTCCTCCGCCTCCTCAGCCTCCGGCTCCCCGGCCTCCCCCGTCCAATCCATCCCCAGGTAGTACCGGATGCGCTGGTAGACCAGCTTCTGGGAGAAGAAGCTCTCGGTGAGGATCAGCACGGAGCTGTGCCCCGAGACCGTCCCCACGAGATCAGGCCACTCGCCGTCCGCGATGGCCTGCTCCACCAGCGATCCCGCGCCGGGATCGGTCACCACCAGGAGCTGATGCGGCCCGGCGGCTTTCATCTTGCGAATGAACGGGACGACCTTGCGGAACGGGGAATCCTCGCTCTGGGTCCAGGACGGGACCATGTACTGCCCCTGGGCCCGCACCGCCCCGATGTCGCGCAGGTCGCGGCTCACGTTCGACTGGGTCGCGGCAAACCCGCGGTCCCGCAGCCGGTTCACCAGCTCCTGCTGCTGCTCCACCGGCTCGTCGTTCAACAAAATCTCCCGGATCGCCTGACGGCGCCGCTCCCGGATCTCACGGTCTGACGGCATGCTACCCCTCCTGATCGATGCGGATAGCATTGCATGTATTCTGTAAGACGAAAAGCCCGGCGAGAGGTTCGCCGGGCGTTCTTCCTGGCTCGCCGGAGCCGGCTAGAGGCTCGCCGGAGCCGGCTAGAGGCTCGCCGGAGCCGGCGGAGAGCTTGCCGGGGGTCTCTCACAACTCGCCGCAGCCGGCCAGGAGCTCGCCGGGCATCTTCCGTCGTTCGCCGGGCATTTCTCACCGCTCGCCGGTGATTTCCCGGGGCTCGCCGGCTCCGGCGAGCGGTTCGCCGGAGATTTTCTGTCAGCAGAAATGCACTTCCCGCCGTTCGCCGGTTCCGGCGAGCAAGGAAGAATGCCCGGCGAGCCATCCGCCGGCTCCGGCGAGTTGTCCGCCGGCTCCGGCGAGCAAGCGCCCTCCTGCCTCAGCCCCTCCGCGAGATCGAGCTTCATGTCTCAGGAGCGCTTCCCCCGCGGAGCCTCGGGCAGGGCCGAGGGATCGGGGCCCAATTCGTCCACGGTCTCCAGCTTGTGGATCGCCGGATCGAGATCGTCGGCAACGAGGCACTCGATCATGCCGAGGAGCTCCCCCTCCAGAGTCTCCTCGGCTTCGAGATCTTCGTCGGAAACCGCCGGCAGCTTCATCGCGTAGCCCCTCATCCGCTCCCTGAAGGCTCTCAGCTCCCCGGCCGCCAGCTTCAGCTTGCCCCGGATCTCCTCGGGCGTATCGCGGGGCAGGATCTCCAGCCGTTCATGCCCGAAGCGGATCGTGATCTCCTGATCCGGATGAAACCCGGCCTGCTTCAGGGCCGTCCCGAGCGACTTCCCCAGCGGCACGCACAGCACCGTGCCCTGCGTCTTCAATCGAGCCGCGAATTCGAACAACTCGGCATCCATTCCAACCCCCCTCCGGCGCTCCAGGCCAGAACAAATACTGTTCGGGCGCGACCGGACGGACCAACTTCTATAACGAGAACACTGATTCTGTCAACAAGCGACCTGATGCGCTTCGCGGGTTGCTCCTCCTCTCACCGTTCCTGTACACTCCTCCTCATGAAGCCTCAGACGCAGCACATGATTGACGTACTGCGCACCACGATCCGGGCTCTCGGCCTGACCCTCAGCGAGGTGGAAAAGCGGCTCGGAGTCTCTCGCGGGTATCTGACCCGCCTCTTCTCGGGCACGATGGATCTGCGGTTCGATCAGGTCGCGGAGATCGCGGAGGCGGTGGGAGTCGAGCCGGAGGAGGTGCTGCGGCTGGCCTTTCCGCCGTCGCAGAAGCCCGCGACTCCGGAGGCCCTACGCCTGCGGGAAGCGTTGGGGGTGCCTCCTCCCGACGCGCCGCCGTCGCCCCAGGTGGAGTCCGCGCTCGAAAGAGAGCTCGAGCGGATCGTGGCGAAGACGCTTCGGAAGATGGTGGCGGAGTCCGAGAGGTAGGGCGGGCGGCCCTGCGTGCCAGAAACGTCGTTGATCGGAGGCGGTAGAGACGTTCCAGGTCCTGAACGACAACCTCTCGAAGGCCACGGGGACCGCGGAACGTCTCTCGAAGGGCTTGACGCCCCATCTGCCACTTCCCGCGAGAAGGCCATCAACGGCGGACCGGGAAATGTAGGGGCTCCTTCAGCAGGGGGATGGTGGTCTGGGCCGCCCCGGCCAGACAGTGCCATCAGCAACGACATGCCCTCCGGCGGAGACGTCACGCGGTCCCCGTGGCCTTCGAAAGGTTGTCGTTCAGGACCTGTGACGTCTCTACCGCCTTCGCCGGCGGGCTTCCTAAGCTTGGATCGTCTCCACAGACGATCTCTCTGCCGCGCGGGCCCCTAGTCCTCCCAGGCCCGTCCCTCGAACCGCAGGCTCGGGTCGATCTCGATCCGCCGCAGGAACCTCGCCACCTCTTCGACCATCTCCAGCGTCGCCGTCTGCATCTCGACGGCGTCCCGCAGCAGGACGACGGCCGCCAAGGCCTCGCGCTGGATCTCGAGGCGGATGAAGATCCCGGCGGCTTCAAGGATGAGGGCGAATGCCTCTCCAGCTTTTCCCTGGGCCAGGAGAGCAACAGCGAGATGGAGACGCTCGATGCTGGCGAGAATCGGCAACTCCGCTTCTTCGAAACCAGTGATCACTTCGCGGAAAATGGCTGCTGCCTTCGAGTGATTTCCCAGGCCCGCATAGATCCGCGCCTCCAGAACGCGGAACTTGATCTCGTTGATGCGACCGGTACCGTTCAGGAAGAGACGTGCGTGAAGAAAACGGAGCCTCTTAGCCTCTGGAAATCGCCCGCTCTCGGCAAGAAGCAGAACAAGATTGTGAGCGGCCGCGCACGCAAGGCTTGCATCCCTCTCTATGTCAATCAGAGCTAAGCTTTTTTCAAGGAACCCGATTCCTTTCTCGGGATTGCCGGCGTAGCCTGCATACAGTCCTAAAGTGACCAGCGTCCGGCCAACGAGGTGAGCGTCGTTCTGGCCGCTGTAGAAGTCCGCGACCTTCAACAGGTTCGCTGAGGCTCGCCCGAACTCACAGCGGTCAGCCGAGAGGGAGGCTTCGAGCTCTAACAAACGGATTTCCAGGATCTCGTCGCGGCTGCCTCGCTCGAAAAGCTGGCGTGCGCGGCCCATGGCATCCGCAGCCTCGTAGAGCCGATCGGCGGCGCGGTAGGCGTTGCCCAATTCGGCGTGGGCGCGCGCCTGGAAGTCGATGACCCTTGCAGGGCTGTCGAACCTCCGGGCATCCAGCCTCCGCGAAACCTCGGCGGCAAGGAAGGCAAAGTGGACCATCAGTTGGGGATCGTCGTGGCGGAGTTGCCAGCTCCGGGCGAGGAACGCCTCCATCCGCGCAAATTGGCCCAGTCGCGGAGGGAGCCGGTCCAAGGCCTCCATGCCTCCGGTCTCGAGCACCCGGAGGGCCTCAAGCGCCTGGGCTCGTTGCTGGCGGAGGTAGCGCTCGTACCGGAGGACCTTCCGCAGAGCCCGGTTGATCGCGGCATCAAAGGAGGCCCTCTTCTCCGGCTTCTCCGCCAGGGGCTCCCGCTGCGGTTCCCCGGCCAAGCTCAGCCCCATGGCCGGCGCCGCCTCGTTCAGGCAGCGCTCGCAGGGGGCGAGCAGGTGGCGCAGCACCTCCTCCTCCCGCTCGGGAGACAGGCCTCCACGATAGACAGCCATGACTTCCTCGCGGCTTGGATGATCGCTCAATCTCCGCCTCCTTGATGGACGCGGCATTGTCGCACGAACGGGACCACGGCGGCTTGCCGCCTGCCGCCCGGGATTGAAATCCCGGGCTACCTACGGCCGTCCCATCCGGGACTCCCGCAAATTCGTTCTTGCAGAGCCCCGGAAAGGGGCGACTGTCGGTAGGCCGGGATTTCAATCCCGGACGGCGAGGCCGCCACGAACGCCGAATCGTGGCGCGGCTAGCCGTTGGGGTCGATGCCGCCGCCCTTGTCCGGGTTCGAGCTTGGAGGCGGCGTAGAGAGGGCACCGTTGGGATCAATGCCGTGCCCCTGATCCGACTTCAACCCCGGCGCCTGGCCCCCCGCCGGGGCTCCCGGCCACAACTGAGCCACCCATTGCAGGACGGTGTCCATCCAGCCGGGGGCGGCGATCCGGCCGTGTCGGGTGGCGGCGGCGTGGGCGGGGCCGGCGAGCGTGAGGACCATGGCGAGGGCGGCAGCGGCGGTGGTGCGCTGAAGGCTGCGCTGAGTCATCTCTCTCCTCCTGGCCACGGGCCAAGCCGGACGCCGCCATGGCGCCATCGCCCGCGGCCGCAACGTAATGCCGTTGCAAAGGGCTTCAGTTTGGCATGCCGGATACGCATTTCTTCCACGAGTGTACGAATTCTTTCCACCTCCAGTGCCTTCCTTCCCGCGGTTCTCGGAAAGCAATAAGAGAAGACCGCCGGCGTTGCCTGATCCCGCAATATAGCTTTCGTTGACGGAAACGGTCAACAAAGATAGGAACCGAAACCTAAATGGCATGGACGAGCCGTCTGAACTTGCCGTAGACTTCTTTTGCGTCACAACCCGTTAACTTTTGGAGGTCATGATGTCAAAAGCGTCAAGAACAGCGAGGCCGGATCATGCCGAATTGGACGAAGAAGGAAAAGTGCTGCTCTGGGAGCTTGGGCGAAGGATCGTGCGGTTGCGGAAGGCCTTCAACTGGTCGCGGGGCGAGCTGGCGAAGAGAGTTCGCGTGTCCCGGGAGCGGCTGGGGCATTGGGAACGGGGTAGCCATACGCCTCCTTTGAGGGAGCTGGTGGGCCTCAGCCGGGAGCTGGGGATCTCGATCGACGAGCTGGTGACCGGAGAGGCCACGGCGCCCCGGGCGCTCCGTCCGCACGAGAGAGACGAGACGGCGCGGTCCTTCCGCGATCTGGACCGTTGCCTGAAGAAATTGCTGGGAGACGGATGGGACGAAGACGGCCGGTTCGAACCGTCGCATCCGGACGACAACGCTTACGAGCTTGATCTTCCGGAGTCATGAAGGCTCCGGATGAACGAAAGGAGAGTTGTATGAACATGATGGAAATGGTGGTGACCAGCAGGATCGAGGTGACCGCGAAATTGCGCCGCGTGCCGCGGCCGGTGGGGCTGGAAGAGGCGGAGGCGTTTCTGCCGGCCGGAGATTTCGAAGAGCTCAAGCCCGAGCGGGTGCAGGAGTGGCTGAGCGCCCAGCCCGAGTGGCGTCTGGCTCCGGCCGGCAGGGTGCTCCACCGCGACCGGACGCTCCCCACCTGCGAGGCCGCGATGCACTATGCCGCCTACGTCACCAGCCTGGCCACGGCGCTGGGGATGCCGATGAAGGTGAAGGTCACCGACCGGCAGGTCCAGTTGTTGCTCTTCTCGCCGCGCCAGGGCCGCCGTTTCAACCCGCTCACCGGGGCCGTGCTCGCCCTCGCCACGCGGATCGGCTGACCGGGCCTCCATCTCATCACGACGTCAAACCAAGGAAAGGAAAAGGAAAATGCCTGAAATCACCGCACAGAGCAAGGTCTTCCGTGACTGGGAGGGCCTGCTCGGAGCCTGCGCGCAGAACGCGCCCCTCCTGCCGGGAATGGACTCCCTCAAGATCGACCTGGAGACGCTGCTCGCCGAGGCGAGAAGCCTGAAGATCCAGCAGGAGAACTTCGCCGGCAACAAGCTGGCCACCACGCAACGCCTGCGGGCGGCGATCGAGATGGGGCGGGAGGCGGCGCGCAAGCTCCGCTCTTACGTGCTGATCCATCTCGGCTCGGACAGCAGGCACCTGACGCAGTTCGGGGTCACCCCCCGCCAGAAGAATCCGCGCAAGGCGAAGCAGCCGGCGGCACCGGTCGCCACCGCGGCCCCCGCAGCCCCCGTGGACTCCAAGCCGCCGAGCCCGACCGGAGAGTAGACGATCCCATTCAAGAAAGGAGACAGAAAGATGTCCAAAAAATCACTGCCCAAGACCCTGGCCGCCTGGGAGCAGCTCCTGGCCGGCGTCGAAGCCAACCAGGGGGAGCTCCCGCACGTGGACGTCTACCGCGCGCAGCTCGACGCGGAGATCACGGACGTGAGGGCCGTTCAGTCGCGGAGATCGGCGCTGTGGGCGGAATCGCTCCAGTCGACGCAGGACCTCAGGAGCTTCGCCGCGAGGGGGAAGGATCTGGCGGTGCGCATCCGTGCCGGGATCGTGCTCCAGTACGGCCCGCGCAGCGAGAAGCTGGTGGAGTTCGGGATGAAGCCGACCCGCAAGCGGAAAGGCGCCAGGGAGAAACCTGTTCCCAAGGCGAAGAAAGGAGCCCCCCGAAAACCCGCCGAATCCGTGAAGTAATCAACAGGCCGTAAGGACCGGGGGCGTGCTGGCGGCACGCCCCCGGTTTTCCAGGGAGCGCCGGTATCGTATCGCAAAGGATGTCGAGGAGGCAGAGCCGGCGTACCGGAAGGCAGGTGGAGGACGCGGGAGGCGAGAGGGATTCGGAATGTTGACGCCGCCGCGGACGACTTGCGTCGGCGAGATTTCCGTAACCTCCACCCACCGCTATGGCAACACCGTGTTTGTAGAGACGACACAGCCCGTCCACGACACCCTGCGAAGGCCACGGGGACGGCGGGTCGTCTCCGCAGCGGCGATGCCGG
>JBDSHF010000152.1:0-3709 GCA_039918595.1 Thermoanaerobaculia bacterium | reverse complement strand
ATCACGCCGTCCTTGACGACCAGGGTGACGCGGCGGATGTCGCTGATGTTCCGGGTGGGGTCACCGTCCACCAGGATCAGGTCGGCGAGCTTGCCGGGGGCGATCGTGCCGAGGTCGCGGTCGAGCTTCATCACCCGGGCGGCGCCGAGGGTAGCGATGCGCAGCACCTCGGGCGCCGGGATGCCTGCCTGGACGTAGTTTTCCAACTCGTGGTGCAGGGTGAAGCCCGCCACGGAGTCGGTGCCGGCGACGATCGGAATCCCCTGCTCGTAGAGAAGGCGCACCAGGGCGAGGCAAGCGCGGAAGGAGTCGCGGTAGCGCTTCTCCATGTCCGGCGCGATGGGCAGGCTGCCGCCGAACAGTTGCCGCCGCATCTGATAAGGGAGGCGGTCGGCCACCGGGGCCAGGCTGGCGCTCACCGCGCCGGGACGGCTGATGAACCTGTCCTCGAAGCTGGAGACGGTGGGGTCCACCACCGTGTGGCGCTCTTTGAGCAGTTGGAGGAAGGCGCGTACGGGCTCGGAGGCGAGGTCCAGCTCCGCGGCGTGCTCGGCGACGGCGGAGATCCGGGCCAGGGTGCGGGTGTCGACCCCCGGAATGAAGTTGAGGAAGAGGAAATTGACGTGCTGGATCTCGTCGAACCCCGCGCGCACCGCATCGGCGGCCGTCATTCCGAAGGGGATGTGGCCGGAGACCCGCAGGGCGTGCTGATGGGCCTCGGCCACGATCGGCGGCACGAGCTTCGGGTCGAGCGAGCTGTAGATCTTGATCTGCGCGTAGCCGTGCGCGGCGTAATCGTCCACCGCGGCGCGCGCCTTCGCCTCGGTATCCACCAGCACCTTGGTGGGGCTGGCGTAGGGGCCGGGGCCGTCGATGACGCCGGCCAGCACCACGCGCGGCCCCAGGGCCTCGCCGCTATCCCAGTGGCTCTTGAGGTCGAGCAGGAAGTCCATGTCGTTGGCGAGGTCACGGCCGGTGGTCACGCCGGCGGCCAGGTCGAGGATGCCGTCGGCCTCGGTGAAGTGCTGGTGCATGTCCCAGAGCCCCGGCAGCAGCATCTTCCCCCGCGTCTCCACGATCTCCGCGCCGGCGGGCACCGGGACCTCGCCGTCCCGGCCCACCGCCTGGATGCGGTTGCCGGAGATGACGACGGTGGTGCCGGACTGTACCGTGCCGGTCTCGGGATTGAAGAGACGGGCCCCCTTGATCGCGAGAGCCCCCGCCGGCCGGCGGCTGAGCTTCGCCGCCAGCGCCTTGTTGCGCGCCGCCACCGCCTGGGACTGGGCCTTGATCAGTGCGGGAGCCGCCTCGTCCCACCCCTCGGGGAAGGCGGTGATGTAGCCGTCGTAGCGGGCGAAGAATGTCCGCGGGTCCTCCATCCAGATGTAGAGCGGGGTGAAGCCGAGCCCGGAGATGCCGTAGAGCGTGACGTCTCTCGCCTTCTCCCCGGCGGCGATCCGCGCCGAGCCGATGGTCTCGATCGTGGCCTCCCCCTCGGGGAGCAGCGGCAGCCTCTGGTGCGGACTGCGGAGCAGAGCGGTCGCCAGCAGGGCGAGAGAGAGGTTGTCGGCGGTACGGGCGATGTAGAAGGCCGGAGCGGTGATCTTCTTCTCACCCTTCTCCGGGACGTTGCTCCACGTCGCGACCCCATTGGCGAGCTCGAACCGCTCGTCGAGCGGATTCTTCCAGTAGCCGAAGCCGCTGACCTGCTCGCGCACGGGGATCCCCGCGGCGTCGAGCCGGATCCGGTCGGTGAGGTCTTCGCCGCGCCCGCGATCGCTCACCTTGAGGGTGAGGACGTTCTCGCCATCCGGTTCGATATGCAGGGTCACGAGGCCCGCGGGCCGCAGGTTGCCCAGGCAGACTGTGTAGCGAAGATCCCCTCCAGAGGTCAGCGCGGCGGGCGCGGCAGCCGCCGCCCCGAGCCGAGCGCACAGGAGGAGCACAAGGGTGCAGGAATACACCTTCCCCATCGGAATTTCCCCCAATCCAGCAGACCCCTGAAACGAGCGGGCGAAAACGTCAGCTCAATGTGACAGCGATGTTACAACAGGAACGTCGTCAGCGAACCGGTTTCACGCCCAGGGTCTCCCAAACCGCGTTCGTATCGTAAGTTGATCCATCTTTTACGGTCAGTACGACGCGGCGGATGTCAGAGATACGATTCAGCGGATCGCCATCCACCAGGATCATGTCGGCCAGCTTGCCCGGTGCGATCGAGCCGAGCTCCTGGTCCCGCTTCATGACGCGCGCCGCGCCGAGGGTGGCGATGCGCAGCGCCTCGGGAGCCGGGATGCCGGAATCGACATAAAGCTCGAGCTCGCGGTGGAGGGTGAAGCCGGCCAGGCCGTCGGTGCCGGCGACGATGGTGACGCCGGCATCGTAGAGGGCCTTCACCATGTTCTGCATCGCCCGGTACGAATCGCGGTAGCGCTGCACCTCGCCGGCCGGCGGGTTGAGGCCGCCGCCATAGAGGCCGCGCTGTACCTGCGGCGGCAGGCGGTCCGCGACCGCGGCGAGGCTGGGATCGACCTCTCCGGGCTGGGCCTTGAACATCCCCTCGAAGGTGGCGAGCGTGGGGTCGGAGACCGTGCCGCGCTCCTTGAGCAGGGCGATGAAGCTCTTCACCCGGTCGGAATGGAGGTCGATCTCGGCCCCATGTTTGGCCACTTCCGCGAAGCGGGCTGGAGTCCGGGTATCGATCTGCGGATCGAGGAAGTTGAGCAGGAGGAAATTGGTGTGCTGGATCTCGTCAAACCCGGCGCGCACGGCCTGCTCGGCGTTCATGCCGTTGGGGATGTGCCCGGAGACCCGCAGGCCCAGCTCGTGGGCGCGCTTGACGATCGGCGCCACCAGCTTGGGATCGAGGGAGCTGTAGAGTTTGATCTGCACGTAGCCGAGCTTGGCGTAGCGCTCCACCCACTCCAGCGCCTCCCGCTCGGTCGAGACCAGGACCTTGGTGGGGCCGGCGTAGGGGCCGGGGCCGTCGATGAAGCCGGCCATGAGCACGCGGGGGCCCATCCCCTCGCCCGAATCCCAGCGCCGGCGCATGTCCTGGAGCTCGTCGATGTCGTTGGCGAGGTCGCGCACGCTGGTCACGCCCGCCGCCAGATTGAACAGCCCATCCGACTCGGAGAGGTGGACGTGCATGTCCCAGAGCCCCGGCAGGAGCGTTTTGCCGTTGGCGTCGATCACCTCCACGCCGGGGGGCACGCTGACCTCGGCGTCCTTGCCGACCGCCTGGATACGGTTGCCGGCGACGATCACGGTCATGTCCGGCTGGATCGCCAGGGTCGCCGGATCGAACAGCCGGGCGTGGCGGATGGCCAGCCCTCCCCCCTGGGGGTGATGGGTGAGCTTGGCGGCGAGATCCTTGTAGCGCGCCTTCTCGGCCTCGCCCTGGACACGGGTGAGCTCCGGCACCACGTCTACCCAGCCGTCGCGGAAGAGCGCCGCCCACCCACCCACCGAGGCGAAGAGGTCGCGATTCTCGTCGAGCCAGAGATAGCCGGGGGCAAAGCCCAGCCCGGAGAGCGCGTAGAGGTGGATCTTCCGGGTGGCCCCGCCGTTGTGGACCTCCTTGGAGGCGAGCTCCTCGATCCGCGCCTCACCCGTCGGCAGGAGGGCCAGACGGTGGTCGGGGGTCGCCAGCAAGGCCTTCGCCAGCAGGGCGGCTTCCTGGGGCGGGCCGTTCAGGCTGAGAAAGAAG
>JBDSHF010000151.1:0-12931 GCA_039918595.1 Thermoanaerobaculia bacterium | reverse complement strand
TGTCGCGCAGCGCCGCCTCGCTCCCCCGCAGCTCCTCGCCGATCCGCAACTGGAGGTCCAGAAAGCGGTGGTTGACCGCCCGCAGGCTCACCGTGATCCCATGCCGGGGGTTCTCCCCCGACGCTTCGCCGTAGCCGGTCATGCTTCGCATGGATGGTCCTTTCGGTGCTCTAGAAGACTCAATGCGCGTGTTTGTCGAGGAGATTCTGCAAGAACTGTGGAGTCGTGCGGAAGCTCGTCCGCTGAAGACGCTCAAAGGCATCCGGCAAGGAAACCAAGCCCTTTTCCGCCGCCCGATCCAGGATACCGAGAAGTCCCGTAACTTCGAGACCACGCTGCAACGCGACGTCGCGTGCCCTTCGGTCATCCATGATCACCAGATCCGCACCGAGATCCTCAGCCAACAGGATCGTTCCCCTCTCACCTGTCTGCAGCCTTTCCATGTCTGGCGACACTCTCCAATAGACCGGAACGATCTCCAGCCAAACGGGAGAGCTCCTCATCCAGCTCTGCAAGATAGCTGGCGCTTTCGGGTGCCTCAACTCGGCGGCGACTGCTTCAGGAATGTAAATCCGCTCGTATAAAGCCGACAGGAGATCGACTTCCCCGATCAAGCACAGGTAGCAGATCGGAGACGTGTCCGAGACGACATTCACCGGCTCGAAAGCCTGCGTAGCGTCTCAACGTCTTTCTGGAAATCCTCTTCAGAGTAGTCCAGGTAACATCCCCTCTCTTTCAGGAACGCATCGGTTTCCATGCGGGTCTCGAAGCCGAGCATACGCTGGACTTCGGCAGAGGTGAGGATCCCGGCGCGGCAGGAATCCGCGGCCAGGGATTCCAAAGCTCGCCGCGGGAGATCTTCCGAGCGAGCCTGGAGCCTCTCGGCAATGTCATCCGGAACCTGAAGTAGAACCTCCATGCGCCCTTCCTTTCTCTCCCGAGGATGGTACCACGCCACCCGCCCACCCTTCCGCCGCCACCTCCGCCGCCTCCAGCCGCCGCTTGAGCTCGGCCGCGGCCGCCTCCAGGTCTCCCCGCCGCTCCACGGCGAGCGGCTCGCCGTAGACGATGTGGACGGTCGAGAACGGCAGCGGGATCATGAAGCGGTCCCAGGAGCGGAGCAGCTTGGCGCGGGAGGCGGCGATCGCCACCGGCAGGATCGGCAGGCCGGTCGAGGCCGCGGCCAGGATCACGCCGGGCTGGACCTCGCGCAGGGGACCCCGGGGACCGTCGGGCGTGAAGGCGATGTCCCACCCGTCGGCCGCCTTGCGGAGCAGCGAGCGCATCCCCGCGATCCCGCCCCGGCTGCTGGAGCCCCGGCTGGAGTCGATCCCGAGACGGGCGACGGTGCGCGCAATCAGCTCGCCGTCCTTGCTCTGGCTGACCAGCACCGAGATCCGCTGGCCGTGATAAGCGTAGGGCATCAGCAGCAGGTGCCGGTGCCAGAAGGCGAGGATGAAGGGGTCGCCCCGCCGCTCCCACTCCCGGATCCGCTCGTCGCCATGATGCCGGAGCCGCACGGTGGCCCGCAGGCCGCGGATGAAGCCGGCCGCCAGCAGCGATACGAGGTGAGGGCTCACACCCGGAACTGGATGTCGAACAATCGCTTGTAGGAGCCGCCGAGGGCCAGCAGCTCGCCATGCGAGCCCTCCTCGACGACCTTGCCGGCTTCCATGACCACGATGCGATCCGCCCGGGTCACGGTCGAGAGACGGTGGGCGATCACCAGCGTCGTCCTCCCCTGGATCAGGTTGTAGAGCGCCTTCTGGACCAGCGCCTCGGACTCGCTGTCCAGGTGGGACGTCGCCTCGTCGAGGATCAGGATGGGCGCGTTCTTCAGCAGCGCGCGCGCGATCGCCAGCCGCTGCCGCTGCCCGCCCGAGAGACGGACGCCCGCCTCGCCGATCACCGTGTCGTACCCCTTCGGGAGCTGCATGATGAACTCGTCGGCGTACGCCGCGGCCGCCGCCTCGCGCACCCGCTCGAGCGGCAGGTCGAAGCGGCCGTAGGCGATGTTGTTGCGGATCGTGTCGTTGAACAGCACCGTGTCCTGGGTGACGATGCCGATCAGCGACCGCAGCCCCTTGATCTTGAGGTCGCGGGTATCCACGCCGTCGATCGCCAGCCGTCCGGAGGTCGGATCGAAGAAGCGCGGCAGGAGATTGACCATCGTCGTCTTGCCGGCACCCGAGGGGCCGACCAGGGCCACGATCTCCCCCGCCTTGATCGCCAGCGAGACGTCGCGCAGCACCGGCCGGTCGTCGTAGGAGAAGGAGACCCGCTCGTAGGAGATCCCCTGGCGGACCGTGTCGACGTCGCGCGCCCCCGGCCGCTCGGCGATGTCGTTGGGGACCGCGATCAGCCGCGACACCCGCTGGCTGGCCGCCGTCGCCTCCTGCAGGATCAGGTTGACCTTGTTGAGCTTGCGGATGGGGTCGTAAAGCATGAACAGCGTGGTCAGGAACTGCACCAGCTCGGGCGTCGAGAACTGGTGCGCCCGGATCGCCTTGCCGGCGTACATCAGCAGCGCCGCGGCGCCGATGACGGCGAGCGACTCGATCACCGGCCCCGCCGAGTTGGCGATCATCTGCGCCCACAGGTTCACCCGCAGGTGGCGCCGGGTCGCCTCGCGGAAGCGGTTGAGCTCGAACTCCTCCATGCCGAACGCCTTGACCACCCGGTGCCCGCGCACCCCTTCGGTCATCAGGCTCGCGAGATCGGCCATCCGCTCCTGGCTGCGGTGGCTGGTGCGCCGCATCCCCTTGCCGAAACGGACGATCGGATAGAGCAGCAGCGGGGCGGCGATCAGCGAGATCAGCGCCAGCCGGAAATGGGTCGAGAGCAGCAGGGCGAGCAGCGCGACCAGCGTGAAGGACTGCTGGAAGAGGTCGAGCAGCCGGTTGGAGACGGCGTTCTGCATCATCGACACGTCGTTGATGACGCGCGCCACCAGCTCCCCCGACGGGTGCTCGGCGTGGAAGCGGCTCGACTGCTCCAGGATGCTGCGGTAGAGATCGTTGCGGATGTCGGTCGTCACCCCCAGGCCGATGTGCTGGAAGGCGTAGCCGGAGACGAAGTCGGCGAGACAGCGCAGCAGGAAGACGGCGACGAGGAGGGCGGGCAGGAAGTAGATCACGTTGTCGCGATTCACCCCCAGCCGCCGCTTCACCGACTTGTAGGTGTCGTCGATCTGGTCGGCGACGTTGAGCCGCTTTTTCAGATCGGCGACCACCCCGGGCTGTGGCTTCCCACCGGGCCGCGCGGAGCCGGACCCCGCGCTGGAGCCCGTAAGGGCACCGAGCGGGTTCATGTCGTCCCCCGCGAGCAGCACCTCGCCGAAGATCGGCTTGATCAGCGCCGCGGTCCCGGCGGTGGCCGCCGCGTAGACCAGGATGCCGGCCGCGGCCAGCATCGCCCATCCCGCGTAGCCGCGCAGGTAGTGCCAGAGGAAGGCGGTCGTCTTGGACTTCAATTCCGGGCTACCTCCGCCAGCTCCACTTTCGTCCCTGCCGTCCCCAGCATCATCGCCGCCACCTCCGCCGCCGCCCGCCGGCTCGCTCCGCCCTCCCCCAGCCGGCCGCGCACCTCGGCGAGCGCCTCGCGCATGCGGCCGCGCTCGCCGGCGTCGGTCAGCAGCCGCGCCGCCTCGGCCGCGATCCGCCGCGGGTTGGCATCCCCCTGGATCAGCTCGGGGACTACCCTTCTTCCTAATACGAGATTGACCAGGCTGACGTTGGGGAGATGGACCATCAGCTTCGCCAGGAAGTAGGTCCAGCTCGCCAAGCGGTAGACCATGATCATCGGCGTCCCCAGCAGGCCGACCTCGAGGGTCGCCGTGCCCGAGGCGCAGAGCGCCAGGTGGGAATCGGCGACGGCGGCGAAGCGGTCCTCGCCGATGATCTCGACCGGCAGCCCGGCGAGCTCGACGGCCTCGTCCACCAGCCCGGCCGGAATCGTCGGCGCCCGGATGATCCGCACCTCGACGGGGAGCTCGGCGGCGAGCCGCCGCACCGCCTCCAGCAGGGTGGGGAGCAGGGACTCGACCTCGCTCTTCCGCGAGCCGGGCAGCAGGGCAATCCTGTATGGACCCCCAAAAGATGGGCCGCCAAACGACGCCTCGTCGCGGTCCCAGGCCTGCGGCAGCATCGGCACCTCGTCCACCAGCGGATGGCCGACGTGGACGACGTCGACGTCGTGCTCGCGGTAGAAGTCGACCTCGAAGGGGAAGAGCACCAGCATGCGGTCCACCAGCCGGGCGATCGTCTTCACCCGCCCGCGGCGCCAGGCCCAGACCTGCGGGCTGATGTAGTAGAGCACCTCCAGGCCGCGGGCTTTGAGCTCCTTGGCCAGGCGGAGGTTGAAATCGGGGAAGTCGATCAGGACGGCGAGGGCCGGGCGCCGGCGGTCCACCTCGCGCAGCAGGTCGGCGAAGATCTCGCGGGCGCGCGGCAGGATCTTGAGCACCTCGGTGATGCCGACGACCGAGATCTCGGAGCTGTGGGCGACCGCCTCCAGGCCGGCCGCCCGCATCTCGTCGCCGCCGAGCCCGAACGGGGCCAGGTCCGGCACGTGGCGGCGCAACTCGGTGATCAGCCGTGCGCCGTGGAGATCGCCCGAGGCCTCCCCGGCGACGACCAGCAACTCCGTCATGGAATCGGCGCCGGCGGTCCCGAGGGGAAGGGGTACATCAGCCAGGCCACCAGCAGGCCGCCCCCCACCATGCCGAGGAAGATCTGGAGGAACAGCCTGATCTGCTCCTTGCGCTCGCGGCGCCAGAGCAGGGTGAAGAACAGGCTCACGATCAGGGCGTACAGCACCATCAGCAGAAAATGGCTCAGCACGGGCTTACTCCTTCTTGCCGCGGACGATGTCCCAGACGTCGAGCACCAGCAACAGGTTCATCAGCCCCGCCGTGAGCAGGAAGGCGGTGCCGTACTCGTAGCCCGCCCCCATGATGTTCCCCTGATAGTGGAGAGCGTAGCGGAGGAGAAAGTAGAGGAATCCCATGCCCATCGAGGCGAACGTCGCCAGCATGGTGAGCGGCTGCCCGCCGACGACCTGATAGAGATGCCCCTCGAGCTTGCAGCCGATGAGGGCCGAGGCGACGACCAGCGCGAAGAAGGCGAGGCCGCGCAGGGGCCTCTTGAGATAGAAGTGGCCCAGTCCCGGAACCAACCAGGCCGAGAGTACCGCCACCACCGCGTTCCCCCGTCTCTCGGGGACCGCCGGCGGCTGCGGCATGGAAGGGCTGCCCAATTCGGCCAATCAATTCTCCTCTCGAGCGAAGAGCGCCCGCAGGCGCTCCCGCGACTGGCGCAGGTCTTCCGGGATCAGCCGGACCTCCGCCAGGACGGTCATGAAATTCGTGTCCCCCGTCCACCGCGGGACGAGGTGGAAGTGGAAGTGCCCCGGCACACCGGCACCGGCCGCCGCGCCGACGTTCAACCCCAGGTTGAAGCCGTGGGGATTGTACGCCTCGGCGAGGATCTTCTGGACCTTGAGCACCAGCGGCCAGAGCTCGGCCCGCGCTTCCGGCCCGCTCTCCTGCGGCGAGGCCTGGTGCTCGAGGGGAGCCACCATGAGGTGGCCGTTCGAGTAGGGGTGGAGGTTGAGCATCACCAGATGATGCCGGCCGGCATGGACCACCAGGCCGTTCGGATCGTCCGGGTTGCGCGCCGCGGCACAGAAGAAGCACCCGGAGTCCGTCTCCGAACCCGCGGTGATGTACGCGTGCCTCCAGGGGGTGAAGAGCTGTTGCATCCAGGTCGCTTAAGGGAGAGACCGCGAGGGCGCCCGGCGGGCGGCGCCCCAGGGGCCGTCAGCACTCGCCGTTGAGCAGTTCCCTCAGCTCCTTGCCGGGCTTGAAGTAGGGGATCCGCTTGGGCGGGACCTTTACCTTGTCACCGGTCTTGGGATTGCGCCCGGTGCGAGCTCCGCGATGGCGGATCCGGAAGCTGCCGAAGCCGCGCAGCTCGATCTTCTCCCCATCCTTGAGCGAGTCGACGATGCTGTCGAACACCGTGTTGACGATGATCTCCGCGTGCTTCTTGGTGAGTTGAGTCGTGCGGGCGACCTCTTCGACCAGCTCCGCCTTGGTCATCCCGTCCTTCAAGGGCTCCGTCATCTCCCACCCCTTTTGTCGACATGGCGACGGCGGGCGCTCAAGCTTTGAGTCCGCCCGCCGTTTCCGGGTCTCGTGACCTACTCCACGTCTCCCTCTTCCTCCACCGCCTCGGACACCGCCTCGGACTCGGACTCCGCCTCGGAATCCTTGGAGGCATCGCGCTTCTTGCCGCGGACCTCCGCCTCCTCGCCACCCCGGCGCTCCTTGTCCTGGGCCTGGAGCTCGGCGATCTCCTCCTCGGTGGGCTGCTCCACTCCACGCATCGAGAGGCCGACCTTCTTCTCTTCCTCCTCGACCCGCAGAATGCGCGTGCGCACCCAGTCGCCGACCTTGTAGTAGTCCTCCAGCTTGGCGCCGGCGGGAACCTCGATCTCGCTGACGTGGGCGAGCCCCTCGAGACCGTTGTAGATGTCGATGAACAGCCCGAAGTCGGTGACGTTGACGACCTTGCCCTCGAGCGTGTCGCCGGGATTGTGCTTGTCGGCGAACTCTTCCCACTCGTTGGGCATGAACTCCTTGATCGACAGCGAGACACGCTGGTTCTCGACATCGATGTTGGTGATCCGCGCCTTGACCGTGTCACCCTTCTTGAGCACCTCGCTGGGATGCTTGACCCGCTTGGTCCAGCTCATGTCGGAGACGTGGATCAGGCCGTCGATGCCGTCGGTGATCTCGACGAAGGCGCCGAACTCCGTGAGGTTGCGGACCTTCCCCTCGATGACGCTGCCCTCGGGGTGGGTGTCCTCCAGCTCCTCCCACGGATTGCGCTCGGTCTGCCGCAACGACAGGCTGATGCGCCGCTGGTCCATGTCGAGCTCCGAGACGATCGCCGCCACCTCGTCGCCCACCTCGAGGATCTTGGCGGGGTTGACGACCTTCTTGGTCCACGACATCTCGCTGACGTGGATCAGGCCCTCGACCCCCTCCTCGATCTCGACGAAGGCGCCGTAGTCGACGATCGACACCACCCGGCCCTGAACCCGCGAGCCGATCGGGTACTTCTTGTCGACCAGCGTCCAGGGATCGTCGCTGCGCTGCTTGTAGCCCAGCGAGACGCGCTCGGTCTCGGGGTCGAACTTGAGCACGACCACCTCGACCTCGTCGCCCACCGTGAAGTGTTCGGAGGGGTGGTTGACCCGGCCCCAGGAGATGTCGGTGATGTGCAGCAGGCCGTCGATGCCGCCGAGGTCGATGAACACGCCGTAGTCGGTGATGTTCTTGACCGTGCCGCGCAGGCGCGCGCCCTCTTCGAGCCGCTTGAGGGTCTCGGCCTTCTTCTTCACCAGCTCGGTCTCGAGCACCGCCTTGCGCGACAGGACGATGTTGTTGCGCCGGCGATCGAGGCTGATGACCTTGAACTCCAGCTCCTGGCCGCGCAGCGACTCCAGATTCTTGACCGGCTTGATATCCACCAGCGAACCCGGCAGGAACGCGCGCAGGCCGACATCCACCGTCAGGCCGCCCTTGATGCGATCGGTGATCCGGCCCTTGATGATCCGGCCATCCTTGTAGGCCCGCTCCACCTCGGTCCAGCGCCGCATCCGCAGCGCCTTCGAGTAGGACAAGAGCACATGCCCCTCAAGGTCTTCAGTCTTTTCGAGCAGGACGTCAATGTCCTCGCCGACCTTGACGCACAGCTCGCCACCACGGTCGGTAAACTCCTCGATGGGGATCAGGCCTTCCGACTTGTACCCCACGTCGACGATCACCGCGTTGGCCGTGACGCCGATAATGCGCCCCGTCACGATCTCACCCTCGGTGAGATTCCGCATGCTCTCGTCGTACAGTTCCAGGAGCTTGCGGTACTCGTCCGCGTCCCGCTCCTCCTCGGACTCAAGCAGTGCCTGGTCCTCGAGTTTTTCGCTAGCCGGCATAGAAAAACGTACCTCCTTGGGCTTGGATTCAGGCTCTCAAAGCCTGTGCTCCCCACGGTCGTGAGGATGCGAGTTCTTCTAACTCATTGAGAACTCGGGCCTTCGAGTATAGGGCTCGGGGGGTGGGGTGTCAATCCAGCCCTGGCGCGGGCTCCAGGGCCGCGCGGATCTCCATCCGCACGGCCTCGTCCGCTTCGGCGGCGAGCGCCGCCTCCAGGGCGGCGCGGGCCTCCTCCCCCCCGATCCGTCCCAGCGCCCAGGCCGCGTGGCCGCGCGCCAGGGACTCCCCATCTCTCAGGGCTTCCGTGAGCGGTTGAACATAACGGGACTCCCGGCGATTCCCCATTGCGACGGCGGCGTTGCGCTGCAGTCCCTCCAGCTTGGCCCGCTTCATCGGGCTCCCCCGGAAGCGCTCGACGTACTCCTCGCGGGGCAGCCGCAGCAGCCGCGCCAGGGTCAGCTCCCCGCGCTCGGCCGGCAGCTCCATCTCCGGATGGACGGCGCCGGCCGCCCCGGTGTTCCAGGGGCAGACCTCCTGGCAGACGTCGCAGCCGAAAACCCACCCCCCCACCATCCGCCGCGCCTCGGGGGGCAGCGGCCCGCGGTGCTCGATCGTCCAGTAGGAGATGCAGCGGTTGCTGTCCAGCCGGTAGGGCTCGGCCAGCGCGCCCGTCGGGCAGGCGTCGAGGCAGCGGGTGCAGCTCCCGCAGAGGTCGGCGAGCGGCTGGTCGGGGGCGAGGTCCAGACTCAGGAACAGCTCACCGAGGAGGAACCAGGAGCCCCCTTCCGGATGAAGCAGCATGGTGTTCTTCCCCACCGCCCCCATCCCGGCCCGGGCGGCCAGCTCCCGCTCGAGAACCGGCCCGGTGTCCACGTAGCGTCGCGTCTCGCAGCCGGGGAACGCTTCGCGAATCCGGTCCTCCAGCGTCTGGAGCCGTTCCCCCATGACGTCGTGATAATCCTTCCCCCGGGCATAGCGGGCCACCCGCCGCCAGAGGTCCCCGGAGGGCTCCGGCTGCCGCTCCCCTTCCTCTAGTCTCCCTTCATCTAGATACAGGGGGTGGTACTGAAGAGCCACGCAGAGGGCGCTCCGGGCGCCGGGGAAGACCTGGGACGGATCGAGCCGCGTCTCCAGCCGCCGCCCGAGATACCCCATCCCCGCCTGATCCCCGCGGTCGAGCCACCTCACCAGGGCTTCTCCGTGCTCTACTGCGCCAAGCTGAGCCACCCCGGCGCGGTCGAACCCGGCCTCCAGGGCCCAGGACTTGAGGAGATCGGCGGTGGCGCGGGGGTCCATGAGGGTAGGATAGTCTTTGCTTGGCAGAACGCTAAGCGTAGCCTTTCCAAGAACGTGGCTGAGTACGAGAGGACTTCGGAGTGCACATACACAAAGTGAAGATCCGCAACGTTCGGGGCTTCGGCGAGGTGGATCTCGATTTCACTAGACCAGACGGCAGCCTCGCTGGATGGACCGTTCTGGCTGGTCGGAACGGCTCCGGAAAATCCACTCTTCTCAAGGCTGTCGCCCTCTGTTTAGTCGATCCTTCAGAAATGAGAAGCCTTAGTGAGACCTTTGAGGGCTGGATTCGATTTGGCCAAAAGGTAGCACAGGCTGAAACAATACTGCAGCCCTGTAGTGATGATGGCAAACTTCCCTTTCGGTCGGGGCGGATGATGGTGCAGTGGGATTCTGCTGACGGGGTAAAGGAGCCAATGATTCAGGTCGAGATGGGGTTTGCTTGGGGTAGACAGCCTCTCTCCGACGAAGGGTGGTTTTCCGTCGGCTATGGCCCCTATCGCAGATTGTCAGGCCACGCCAGTGATGCACAACGCCTGATGACCGGTCCCGAGCGGGTCGCACGTCTAATCAATCTATTTAGGGAAGATGCGTCTCTTATCGAATGCGTGACTTGGCTACGGGAAATCTACCTGCGGCGGCTCGAGAAACGCCCGGGCGCCGCCCAACTAGAGGGTGCCGTGCTCGCATTGCTGAACGATGGGCTGCTCCCCGATTGCGCAGAGGTCGAAGGTGTTGATTCTGAAGGTCTTTGGATTCTCCAGCAAGGTATTCGTCTTTCCTTGAACGAGCTGAGCGACGGGTATAGGACGACAGCAGCCCTGGTGATGGACATCGCTCGACACCTGGTAAACGCCTTCGGCGAGTTGCGCATCGAGCCCGCTGAGGATGAAGCAGGCCCCTTTCAGCGGGTTCTCCATTCTGGTTTGGTCCTGATCGACGAAGTCGACCTCCATCTCCATGTCTCCTGGCAGAAGCGGATTGGTTTCTGGCTCAAACGCCACTTCCCTAACATTCAGTTCATCGTTACGACCCATAGCCCCTTCATTTGCCAAGCCGCCGATTCTCGCGGTCTGATCCGCCTTCCTGCCCCTGGCGAAGATCGCATCGCCGAACACGTTTCGGAGGGTCTCTACAACACCGTGGTCAACGGCAGCCTCGACGACGCCGTCTTGACCGAACTCTTCGGGCTTGAAACACCCTACTCCGAGCCAGCGGAACGCTTAAGGGAGGATGTAGCTCACCTCGAAGCCAAGCTACAGACCGGCAAAGCGTCCGACAAAGACCGTCGTGAGCTTGAGGATCTCCGCTCCCGTCTCCCCCAGAACCTCTCCACCGATGTAGAGCAGGCGCTACGCAAGCTGGCTGCCGAGGGATGAAGCGCATCCAGCGGTTGCCGCTCAGCCCTGAGGCCCTCTCTTTTATGCGCAAGCGCTCCGAGACAGTCGCCGCCTCGGCCGATCCCAGGGCCGAAGCAGCGCGGCTCTGGAGGTTCCAGGACAACAAAGCCTTCCGTGAGATCCGGGCAATTCTGGGGAGGATGGCCCCTGGCATCGAGCGATGTGTGTACTGCGAAGACAGCCACGGGACCGCCATCGAGCACTTCTGGCCCAGAGCCCGCTATCCGGAGAGGGCCTTCGACTGGCTCAACTACCTCATTGCCTGCTCGGGGTGCAACAGCAATCACAAACGGGACCAGTTCCCTCTGGACTCGACCGGACAGCCCCTGCTCGTGAATCCGGCGGAAGAAGATCCTCTCGACCACCTCTCTTTTTCTCCTTCCACGGGGCTGTACCAGCCGCTGTCGCCGAAGGGAGATCCGTCCATCCAGGTCTTCGGCCTCAACCGAGTGACCCTGACGCGGGGGCGCACCGACGCTTGGACGATCCTCCAGCAGCTCTTGGTGCGGTATGCGCACTCCCGAGACATGGCTGATGACGAGTGGGCGGGCAAGATCGAGACCGCCATACGGGAGCATCCTTTCGCAGGGGTTCTGGTAGCGCTGCTCCGGATCGCGGCAGGTCCGGCCGCGGACCTCCTGATCAGCGGAGAGTGCCTCCAGGCGATCCGGTCTCATCCCGAAATCTTTGACTGGGCTTGACAGGTGGTCCAGTCCTTACGCAGTTACGGCCCTCTGCCGGGCAGATCCTACCCTCTGCTCTTGCGGCTACACGTAAAGGAGCCGGGGCTGTGCCCAGGGAAGCGGCGGCTGCCCCCAAGGAAGCCGCGGATGCGGCGAGAGGTGGGCTGGCCGCGCCCACTGGTACCGCGCTCTTCTTCTTCGAAGAGACGATAGCGCCCAAGAGTAGCGCGCTTGCGCCATCTCCTTCTGCGCTCCGGCCCTTCCGTCGGCGCATCCGCAGTTCTCTTCGGCACAGCCGCAAGATCAAACGGCACACACCGAGAGTCAGAGGGCGCACTCGCGTGACCAGAGGGCCCACTCGCGCAACCAGAGCGAACACTCGCGCGATCAGAGGGCCCACTCGCGCGATCAGAGGGCGCATACGCCTGTCTGGTGGGCGCGTCGGCAAATCCAGCAGGCGCATCCAGGGAACCAGTGGGCCCATGCGGGAAAGCAGAGGGCGGAAAGCGCGATCCAGAGGGCCGGCACAGCCATCCATCGGGCGACGGTGAAAAAAACGTGTGGGGAGTTGCGGAGGCACTGCACCAGCGGACCCCCATCGAACAGGAGCTTGCAAGCGGAGCCGGACGCCCGGACAATGGGCGGGCCATGGCCGACCTGGAATCCACAGCCCTCGACGAGAAAGAGATCGAAGCCCGCCTGGAAGAGGTCGAGCCGGCGATCGCCCGCGAGGTGATCATCGACCTGCTGGCGGACGAGATCTCACCCGTCATCGCGCTCTCCCGGCTCCTTCTCGCGCTCGGCGGCACGGCCGAGACCGAGGAGCTCCTCGCCTTCGTGGCCCACCGCTGGGGGCGCCCGCTCGATCCCCGGCTGCGCGAGATGGCCGTCCTCTTCCACGATCACCGGGAGGGGTGCGAGCGGGTGGCGGACATGCTGCGCGAGCACCCCGATCCGATGAAGATGTCCGGCCCCCCCGAGGAGGTCGTCGCCACCTTCCGGCGCTTCTTCGACCGCTCGGTCGTCCGCAACGAGGAGGCGAGCGTCGCCGCCTACTCACTGGGGGACTCCGGGATCCTCTCACGGGCGGCGGAGGAGGTCGTTGGCCGCTTCCAGGAATGGAAGCTGCTCGGCCTCAAGCGGACGACCTTGGAAATCGGCTGTGGCATCGGCCGCATGCAGGCCGCCCTCTCCCCGCACGTTGCCGAGGCGCACGGGATCGACATCTCGCCGAAGATGATCGACGCCGCCCGCAGGCGTTGCGCCGGGCTCCCGAACGTCTTCTTCACCGTCACCACCGGCCACGACCTGGCGGATTTCCCCCCGGAGCGCTTCGACCTGGTCTACGCGGTCGACTCCTTCCCCTACGTCCACCAAGCGGGACCGGCGATCGTCGAGACCCACTTCCACGAGGCGGCAAGGGTCCTGCGCCCCGGGGGGGAGCTCGTCATCCTCCACTTCTCCTACCGGGACAGCACCGAAGCCGACCGCGCCGAGGTCCGCAAGCTCTGCCGGGCCACCGGCTTCGTGGTGGTGATGAACGGCGCCCAGCC
>JBDSHF010000150.1:0-10742 GCA_039918595.1 Thermoanaerobaculia bacterium | reverse complement strand
CAGGCGCCCCGGCTCCCAGCCGAGACGCTTCTCGAGAGTTTCCGGAGGAGCGCCACTTTGGACGATCAACTCCCGGAGCAGACCGGCGATGCGGCGTTCTTCAGGGTGCAAAGTCATTAACGATCTTCTTTAATTTTCACTATGTTACAGGATTATGCCGGAAGGGGCCAGCTTCTCGAAGCCGCGTAGAGTATCATCCCGCTCCGACCCATGCGCCGCCGAATCCCTCGCCTCCTGCTCGTCCCTTTCACCGATGCCTTGAACGGGCTCGACCGCTGCCTCGATCGCGGCGCCCGCGGCCTCGCCTTCGCCGCCTTGGGCCTCCTCGCCGGCTGGTGGATCTACGTGCCCACGCACGAACTGTTACACGCGGCGGCCTGTCTGGCCGCGGGTGGCGAGGTGACGCGGCTGGAGATCGACCGGCTCTATGGCGGCGCCCTGATCGCGCGGGCCGTCCCTTTCGTGGTGCCGGCAAGTGAGTACGCCGGCCGCCTCTCGGGGTTCAATACCCGCGGCAGCGACCTCATCTATCTCGCGACGGACCTCGGCCCCTTTCTGCTGACCCTCTTCCCCGGCGTCTGGGCGCTGCGCCGGGCCGCCGCGGCACGGAACGCGGCGCTGTTCGGGGCCGCGCTCCCCTTCGCTCTGGCCCCCTTCCTCTCGCTCACCGGGGACGCCTACGAGATCGGATCGATCCTCACCACCCATCTCCCCCCCTGGACGGAGCCGGCGATGCGAACCCTGCTGCGCGGGGATGACCTCGGGAAGAAGCTTGGCGAGCTGGCGAGCGTGCCGGGCGCCCCCTGGGGGGGCGCCCTCCTCGCCGCGATGCTCGGGGTGGTCTGGGCTTTCCTGACCTATGGCCTGGGCGACGCCGTGGCGCGGGCGCTCAAACAAGAACCGATCCCTTCACAGAACCCTAAGCCGACAGCTTCTCCCAATCCGAGTCCGGAGCGTCCGTCGCGATAGCGAGGCCGCCGTCCGAACCGACGAAGATCGGGTCCTTGACCACCCGCACCTTGCCGCCGCCGACGACCTGCAACTCCTGCTCCAGACGGGGCCCGAGGCCGCGGATCAGCCCGGTGCCGCCGGAGAGCACGATGTTGTTGCGGACCTTCTCCTGATACTCGGGCTGCACGCGGGAGAGCAGGTCGAGCATCGACTCCACCATCGGCGGCAGGATGCTCTCGCACGCCTGGCGCATGTCCTGGGTGATGTCGAGCTGGGTCGGCTTGCCGTTGACCGGGGCGGTGACGACCACCGGGCTCTTCGGCGGCCCGACGAAGCTCCCCGCCTCCTTCCACTCGCGGACCATGTGGACGGAGAACTTCGCCTCCGGATAGCGGCCGCGGACCAGCCGCGTCAGCGTCTCGTCGACGAAGTCGCCGGCTTGGGGGAGGGTGCGCTGGTCCTCCTCGGTGGGCAGGCGGCCGTTCATGACGCAGAAGTCGGTGGTGCCGGCGCCGCTGTCGATGATCATGGTGTGCAGCAACGCCTCGATGCCGTAGGCGACGGCGAACGGCTCGGAGACGATCAGCAGGCTGTCGACGGCGTTCTGCAACGCCTTGCGCACCTGCTGCTTGTTGACCCGCAGCGCCTCGGCCGGCACGCCGACCACGGCGCGCACCCGGCTGTTGCGCGCGTCGGGCTCGACCCCCACCAGCGACAGCAGATGGCGCAGCAGCTCGCGGACGGCCTCCTCGTCCTTCTCCGATCCGTCCTTGATCAGCCCCTCCTCGAGCGGCCGGTGGAGGTCCAGCATGGAGCGGTTCTCCAGCGCCTCACGGCCGATCAGGACCGACTTCTTCAGCACCCGCTTGGCCACCATGTCGAGGGGCCAGCCGACATAGCTCTCGACCACGTGGCGCTGGCCGTTGGACGCCGAGATCGAGCTCCTCGATGTGCCCAGGTCGATCCCCACGTGGAGAATCTCGTTTTTCTTGTCACTCATCGCGATTCCTTTCTTGCAGCCGGGGCCGCTTCCGGGGTTTCCTCGACGCTTTCCGCGTAGGAGCGTATCCCCTGGGCGAGGGCCTCGGCGATGTACTGCCGGTATAACGGTTTGGTCAGCAGCCGGGCCTCCCCCTCGTTCGACATCGAGGAGACCTCGGCCAGGATGGCGGGCATGTCGGTGGTCAGGAGCACGATGAAGGGTGCGGTCTTGACCCCGCGGTTCTGGATCTCGGGGCTGACCTTGCCAAGCGACTGGAACAGAGCGGTCTGCACCGTCTCGGCCAGCTTATGCGACTTCTCCTGCCGCACGCCGGCGTAGATGCGGTCGAGCAGGCGCCGCATGTCGGTCAGCGAGTAGCCGGACTCCCGGTTCTCGGCGGCGGCGAGCCGGTTGAGGTAGGGATCGTCGGTGGTGCCCATGTAGTAGGTCTCGACCCCCCGCGAACGCCGGTTCTCGATCCAGTTGAGGTGGATCGAGACGAAGATGTCCCCCCCGACCCGATTGGCGAGGGCGCCGCGCTCCTTGAGCGTGACGTCGTGGTCGCTCTCGCGGGTCATCACCACCTCGAAGGCCTGCTGGGCCAGCAGCCGGCGCAAGCGCTCGGCGATGTCGAGCGTCAGCTCCTTTTCCAGCATCCCCTCCGGGGTACGGGTGCCGGTGCTGCCGCCGCCGTGCCCGGCGTCGACGACGATCTTGTGGACGGCCAGCGGGAAGACCGCGGCATCGACCGGCTGGAGCGGGGCGGCCGGCAGCGGCATGGACGCCGGCGCCACGGCCGCGGCCTTTCCCGGAGCGCGGTTCAGGGCCGCGCGCGCGGAGACGGCGGGCGGCTCCGCCAGCGAGCGATTGGACTGCGAGGAGACCAAGCGGGAGGAGATCAGCCGCGAAGAGCCGAGCAGGATGACCGCGAACAGTATCCCGGCGACGACCCGCGCGGCCGGCGTCCAGAGGCGCCGCTTGCGCAAGCTCCGGGGCAGACGGCCCTCGGCGAGGTCGACATTCTGTTGCACCAGGTCGTGCAGGAGCTGGCGCTTGACGCGGTCCACGTTCGCCATCAGCGATTCCTGAGCGGCTTCAACGGCGTGCTTCGTTCCGGCGCTACTTCAAAAGGATATTCAGGGGGAGGAATATTACTACACCGCGGGGCCGCGCGGCGGCCTTATTTCCGCTGCAGGTGAATCCGCAGCCGGTGCGGACCGGACTCCACCTGGGTGACGGTAACGTTCGGATGCGCCAGATCGAGCACCACGTGGAGCTCGCTGCCGTGCGCTCCGGCGTGGAGCCCGGTACGGATCTGCAGGACCTCCGGAGTGCCGACGACCAGGCGCGCCTTGGCGAATTGCTGGCGGATTCCGGCGAGGCGGAACAGCTCGCGCGGCGGATTGCCGTCGAGCCGGCTCTGCGAATAGGCGGAGGCCGGGATCGCCCCGTTCCCCCAGAGAATCACGTCCGTGCCGCCGCCGGCCGCCTCGAAGGTGATCTTGTCGACCGCCGTGAGCGCCGGACCGCTGTCGTCGGGGACCGCCGGGAACGGCGCCACGGGAGGCCGGGCCGGGGGCGGAGCCGCGGCAGCGGGCGCCCCGGGGCTCGCCGGCGCGGGAGCCCCCGCGGCCGCTCCGCCGGCGATGGGGGGCGAAATGGCGGCCTGCGGAGCCGCCGACAGCTCGGGGAGCGCGGAATCGCTCGTGCCGGAGCCCGGGACCGTGGCCGATGTCGCCGGCGTGGCCGGCTGGGCCGGAGGCACCGTTTTCGGCCGCCGGGGGGGCGCCGCCTGGGCGACCGTCCCCTCCTCGCCACCGAGGCCCATCCAGCCCATCAGCCGGTCGCGAACCAGGAAGAGCCCCACCGCCAGCAGCAGGCCGGCCGCCAGCAGCGCCAAGGGGAGCACGCGGCGAGGCTGCCGTACCGAGGCATGGCCAAAGGTGGGGGCGAACATCGGCGGCGCTTCGGCCGGCGGCGGCTCCGGCGGCGAGAAGAGATCGGGGAACGGCTCATCCCGAGAAGAGACGCCAGGGCCGGGCTCGTCACGGACCGGCAGCCACGAGGAGGCCTCCGGCATGGGAGCGGGCGTGGGAGGTGCCGGCGGCAGATCGAAGACGTCCCGCTCGACCGGCGGGGGCGGCGGCGCCGGCCGGGGCCAGGGCGTCGCGGTGGAGAGCGGCGGCGCCAGGTCAGGCGGCGCCACGGGCACCGGATCCCGGGGGTACTGCTCGAGGTCGAACGGCGTGCCGCCGAGCGCGACGTGCTGGTCGACGATGCGGTAGATGAGCTCCTTGCTCCCCTCGGCGAGCTCGAGAAAATGGAGCCCCATGCCGCCGGGCCGCGCCGGACCCTCGTCTTCCAGGCGGTTCCAGACCACCTCGCCCCGTCCGCGGATCAGCTCGAAGCCGTCGCCGAGGCGGAACTCGAAATCGAGCACGGTGCCGGGGGGCTGGGGCACCCGCGTGCGGATGAACATGCCGCCCGGCGAGATATTCGCCGAGTACTCGCTGATGAAACCGTCGAAACGGTCGAACTTGAACTGCACGCGCGTTTCGAGAGGAACGCGCCGCGAGTCGCGGGGGATATTCGAGTAGTCGACCATGTCACAAGCTGGCTGAGGCCGGAATCATAGCAGCATCGAACTAAAGCCGAAATAGAATCCCGCTTCAGAGCGACGCGGAGTCCCCGCCGGCCGCCGGGGACTCGTGGTAGCTTCCAGAAAGGGGAGACCGATGAGACGGAGCGAAAGCAGGGGTCCGATCGATGTCCAGCCCTACCTCGGGGACCTCCAGATCTATCTGGAGGCCGTCGAGGGGCTGATTGCCGCCTGGATCTTCGGCTCCTACGGAACCCCCTATCAGACCCCCCTGAGCGATCTGGACCTGGCCCTCCTGTTCGACCGGAATCATGTTCCAGACCTCACCCGGCAGGGGCAGATCTCTCTGGACATCGCCGAGATCCTCCATGAGGAGGATGTCTCGGTCACCATCCTCAACCGTGCCCCGGTGATCTTCCAGTTCCGGGTCCTCAAGACCGGCCGCCGGATCATCTGCCGGGATCAGGTCGCGCTGGCCGACTTCACCGAAGCCCTCATCTCCCAGCACGCCGACTTCATCGTCGACCATGAGCGGTTCGTGAAGGAGTACGACCGGGCGCTCGTCGAGGAGTACGTCCATGACCGTTGACACCGACAAGATACGGACCAAGCTTCAGTTCGTGCGTGAAGCCGTCCGGCGGCTCACGGAGATCCGAAGCCGTGGCCGGGAGGCGTTCCTCACCGATCCGATTCTCCAGGGAGCGGCGGAGCGGAACCTCCAGATCGGCATCGAGGCGATGCTCGACACCGCCAATCACATCATCGCCCGTGAGGGGCTCACGGTACCCGGGAGCTATCGGGAGGCCATGGAGACGCTCGTCCGGGAGAAGATCCTTCCCGCCTCTCAGCGGGAGAACTTCCTGCGCATGGCCTCGTTCCGCAATCGCATCGTCCACCTTTACGACCAGATCGATCCGGTGGAGGTCTACGGCATCCTGGAAGGACACCTCGGCGATTTCGAATCGTTCCTCGGCGCCATCGGCCGGCGCTATTTCACCTCTGACGAAAGGGAGGTCCCATGATCCAGAAGATGCTTCCCATGCTCTTGGCTCTCCTGCTCGCCCCCGCCATGATCCCCGTGGAGGCTCACGCCGACGAGAAGGCGGACATGCAGCGCATGGCGCAGGAACACCAGCACGACAAACCGACGCCGAGCCCGGCGGCGATGCAGGAGCCGGCGCAGCCCGTCACCGGCACGGAGGTGACCTACGGCGAGGCCGGCGGCAAACCCCTGCACGGCTACGTCGCCCGCCCCAAGGCGGCGCGAGGGGCGCTGCCGAGCGTGATCGTCATCCACGAGTGGTGGGGGCTGAACGACAATCTGCGCGCCATGACCCGGCGGCTCGCCGGCGAGGGGTACCAGGCCCTGGCGGTCGACCTCTACGGCGGCGCGCAGGCGGACACCCCGGACGCGGCGATGAAGCTCATGAACGCCGTGGCGGAGAAGCCCGCCGCCGCCCAGGACAACCTGAAGCAGGCCGCCGCCTGGCTGGAAGGCAAGGGAGCGAAGAAGCTCGGCGTGGTCGGCTGGTGCTTCGGCGGCGGCTGGTCGCTCGGCACGACCCTGCTGATGCCCGGCAAGATCGACGGCACGGTGATCTACTACGGCCACCTGGAGACCGACCCCGCCAGGCTGGCGGCGATCAAGAACCCCGTGCTCGGGCTGTTCGGCGCCGAGGACAAGAGCATCCCGGTCGACTCCGTCCGCGCCTTCGAGAGCGCGCTCAGGAAGCAGGGGACGCCGGTCGAGATCAAGATCTACGAAGGCGCCGGCCATGCCTTCGCCAACCCCTCGGGCGGCGGCTACCGCCCCGACGCCGCCAAGGACGCCTGGCAGCGGACGACCGCCTTCCTCGCCCGGACCCTCAAGAGGTAGCCGTCGGCTCCTTTACGCGGAGTCAAAAAAGGGGAGCGGCGAATCACTCGCTGCCCCCCTTGAAAACATCGAAAGAAATCTGTCTTACATCTTGGCGGCTTTGGTCACTACGACGCGGGTGGCGTCCCACTTGTCGCCGTTCTTGGTGTAAGTCACCGAGACGGTGTCGCCCACGTGCAGGTCGGCCATCGTGATCGCCTTGCCCTTGGCGGTGAGCTTGGTGGTGTCGGTCACGTTGTAGGTGTTCTTGACCGTGATCGTCATGGCCGTCGCGTCCATGGCGGTGAGCGCGCCGCTGGCGTGGCCGGCCTTGGTCTTGACGGTGGTCGTGGTGGTGGTCTTCGCGGCGGCCTTGGTGGTCTTGGCCATGGTGCCGCTGGTGGCCGGCTTGTCCATGCTGGTGCTGGGGGTCGTCTGGGCGGCCATGGCCGCCGTCGCACCAAGGGTCAAACAGGAAACAAGGGCAATCGTCGAAAGCTTGCGCATGGTAGCGCCCTCCTAAAGAGAGGCCGGAGATCATCTCCGTCCTTGATGAGGATCTACCCTGCATTGAGGATGCCAAGTTTTTTACAAGACCTTTACCTCTGTAAAATTCTTCGCTGGCGAGCCAGAGCTCACTCCGGGGCCTCGTTGGCGCGCCGTCCGGACACAGCGCGCCAAAAAGGCATCCGCCAAGCTAGGAGCGGGAGAGCAGGGAGGCGTGGCGGGCGGCTCCCAGAAGGGCCGCCTGGTCGTTCAGGATCACCCGCACGGGGATCTTCTCGAGATAAGGCACGAAGCGCCCCTTGGCCGTGAACGCCTGCAGGAAGGGACCGACGACGAGCCGGGGCAGGATCTTGGGCGCGATGCCCCCCCCCAGGTAGAGGCCGCCGGTCGCCGTGCCCAGCAGCGCCAGGTTCCCCGCCAGGGCGCCGTAGGCGACGACGAGCATGTCGAGCGCCCGCGAGCAGAGGTCGCACCCCTGCGGAGAGGAGGCCATCGCCGCCTCGCCGATCACCTTCGCCGGGTCCTCGCCGCGGCCGAGCGCCTCGCGCACCTGGGGCGTCTCCGGCATTTTTCGCGCATCCCGCAGAAAATTGTAGATGTTGAACAGGCCCATGCCGGACGCCACCCGCTCGCTGCTCACCCGTCCGAAATGCTCGCGCAGATAGCGGAGCAGATCAATCTCGTCCTCCGTCCGTGGCGGGTAGTCGGCGTGCCCACCCTCGGACGGGACGGGCACCCAGCGATCCCCGACACGCGGCAGAAAGGCCATGCCGAGGCCGGTGCCGGCGGCGATCAGCGCCCGGTTCCCCGCCGGCTGCGGGCTCCCCTCCTGGAGCACCGCCACTTCGTCCGCCTTCAGCAGCGGGATCCCCTCCGCCGTGGCGACCAGGTCGTTGATCAGGGCGAGGCGCTCGACACGGAGGTCCGCGGCGACCCGCGCGCCGTCCACTACCCAGGCGAGGTTGGGGGTGCTCGCCCGGTTCTCGATCACCGGCCCCGGGATGCCGAAGCAGGCGGCCTCGATCTCCTCCCGGACCGTCCCGGCACCCAGAAACGCGTGGATCACCGCCGAGAGGCCGGGAAAATCCGAGCTGTGGAACTTGTCCGAACGGACCCGCCGCAGCCCGTCCCCCTCGCGCTCGAACAGGCCCAGGTTGGTCTTCGTGCCGCCGACGTCCCCCGCCAGGATCATTGGTGTCCCCCTTCGCTTGGCTTTCTTCCTTTAGAAGGCCGTCTCCAGATCCTGGATCAGACGGCGGAGCCCCTGGTCGTCGTCGCGGCCGAGCTGGACGCGCAGCACCTCGCGCCCCCGCTGCTCCAGCGCCTGCCGGTCCCCCTCGGCCTGGGCGTGGATCAGGGTGCCGAAGGTATAATTGGTCTCCGGCACCGGCAGGTCGTCCGCCGCGCGGTCGACGAGCTGGAGGAAGCGGCAGCGATCCGCTCCTCCCTTGTGGAGCTGGCCCGTCGAGTGGAGGAAGCGCGGGCCGTAGCCGAGGGTGACCGCGAGCCGGGTCTTCTCGTGCAGCGCGGCCTGGAAAGCGCGTAGCTCCTCCGCCTTGCGCGGGGTCGGCGCCAGATAGGCGTGAATCCCCAGGTAGTCCCCCGGCTTGGCGCCGCGCACCCAACCCGCCAGCGCGGCGGCGAGCGCCTCGGCGTCGGCGGCACGGATCTCCCGCTCGGCGGGGGGCAGGATGCCACTCTCGGCGGCCTTCATCATCTTGCCCGACAGCTCCTTGGCGAGCTGCACGTCCGGCTGATCGAAGGGGTTGACCCCGAGCACCGCGCCGGCCGCGGCGGTCGCCACCTCCCAGCGGAACATCTCGGCGCCGAGGTCGTAGCGATCCGAGAGATGAAGGCGGGCCACCGGATGGCCGGCCCCCTCCAGGGCTCTGAGGCGTGTCTCGATGGCGGTGACGTCGTCCCCCTGAAGCAGCAGGGCGGCGAAAAAACGGTCGTCGCCGTAGGCTTCCGGCGGTCCGAGCGGCTCGCCCGCGACCGGCACGATCCCCCGCCTCTCGCCCCCCGCGAGGATGGTTTTGCCCGTGCTCTCGGCGATGAGCTGCTCGATCCAGTCCGGGAAGGACTCCAGAGAGTGGGAGGTGACGAAGGTCACCTTGTCGCGGCCGGCCAGCGCCAGCTCGCCCATCGCGGCTCCCAGGCGCAGGCCGGGATTGCCGTCGGCGTTCTCATGGGGACCGCAGGCCTCGGCCATGCCGCGTGCCCGCGAGAGCAGCCGGGCGGGGTCGACGCCGAGCAGCGCCGCCGGCACCAGGCCGAACGGGGTGAGAGCGCTGTAGCGCCCCCCCACCTCCTGGGGCGCGTTGATCACCGCCCGGAAACCCCGCTCGCGCGCCATCTTCTCGAGCGGCGTGCCGGGATCGGTCACCGCCACGAAGTGCCGCCCGCGCTGCGGCACGTCCTTCAGCAGCTCCCAGAAGTAGAAGAAGAAAGAGCGCATCTCGGTGGTGGTGCCCGACTTGCTCGACACCACGAACAGGCTTTTCTCGGGATCGATCCGGGTGCCGAGGGCGCGCACGGCGTCGGGGTGGGTGCTGTCGAGCACCGTCAGCGCCGGATGCCCGAAGGCGGGGGCGAACGTCCGCGCGAACACCTCCGGGGCGAGGCTCGAGCCGCCCATCCCCAGCACCACGGCATCGCGGATCCCCTCGGCCGCCACCTCGCGGGCGAGGCGCGAGAGCGTATCCACCGCGGCCGTCATGCTGTTGGGCAGATCCAGCCAACCCAGCCGGTCGCTCAGCTCCGGAATCGGCTCCGGCGACCAGAGCCGGTAGTCCTTTTCCCACAGCCGCCTGCCGAAAGCCTCCTCCTGCCACCTCGCCAGCCGCGCGTCGACCGCGGCGGCGTATCCACCCAACCGGAGATCCCCTTGATCGCTCATGCTGCCCCTCCCTTCCTCAACCGCCACCTACCTTATCAAACCCTCACCCAGGCCCATGCTACGATCCGGCGTCGAGGGAGAGAGCATGCGCGAAGCGCTGAAATCGAGTCTCATTCTGGTCTGCTTGGCCGTTCTGCTGGCCGCCGGATGCCGGCCGCCGAGGGGGCAGAGCTACAGCGTCCGCGCCGAGGTGGTGGAGCTGCCCAGCGATACCAACGGTCATCTCTTCGTTCTTCACCATGAAGCGGTCGACGGTTTCGTGACCCGCGACGGCAAGGCGGAAGGCATGGACTCGATGACCATGCCCTTTCTGGTTGCCAAGAACGTGCCGCTGACAGAGATCCGGCCCAACGACAAGGTCGAGGTCCTCCTGCACGTCGACTGGCAGGCCGCCGAACGGGCGATCGAAATCACCGGCCTGCGCAAGCTCTCCCCCGACCAGCATCTCGACTTCCGCGCGGCGCGGCCGCCCGGAAAGCCATAACGATCCGAAGGAGGATGTTTTATGCCGGTACGTAAAGCCAGTGCGGTCTGGGAAGGGAATCTCAAAGAAGGTCACGGCACGGTCAAGCTGGGCAGCGGCGCCTACGAGGGGCAGTACTCGTTCAGCTCCCGCTTCGAGGAGGGGACGGGCACCAACCCCGAAGAGCTGATCGGCGCCGCGCATGCCGGCTGCTTCTCGATGGCTCTCTCGGCGGGCCTCGGCCGCGCCGGCTTCACGCCCACGCGCGTCGCCACCACCGCCAAAGTCCACCTCGAGAAGGTCGGCGAGGGGTTCAAGATCACCCGCATCGAGCTCGACAACGAGTCCACGGTGCCGGGCCTCGACGAGGCCGGTTTCCAGGAGCAGGCCCGCAAGGCCAAGGAAGGGTGCCCGGTCTCCCAGGCCCTGGGCGGCGTCGAGATCACCCTCACCGCGCGGCTGGCGGGCTGAGGCCGCCGGAAACCG
>JBDSHF010000149.1:0-5379 GCA_039918595.1 Thermoanaerobaculia bacterium | reverse complement strand
TCAGCCGCGCCGTAGCTCGGCGATGAGGCGCGGCGAGGTCGCGCGGTCCCAGGGACGGCGGTCGTAGTCCCCCCAGAGTTGGGTCACCCGCAGGCCGGCGGCGCGGGCGCGGTGCTCCAGCTCTTCTTGCGACCACAGACGGGCCGGGAACGAGGCGTCCTGGACCTTGCGGCCCCGCACTGAATATTCGTAGCGCGCGGTGCAGAGGCGGGTCGTGGGATCGCAATGCCAGGTCTCGCGGACTACCAGGCCGTCACGGCCGGAGTTTCCCTTGACCAGACCTTCGGGACCTCCCGCCGCGTGCCGCTGATCGGGGGAGAACCAGGCCGCGTCGAGGAGGAAGCGCCCGCCGGGCAGGAGATGGCGGGCGGCGGTCGCGACCGCGCGCTCGCGGTCCTCGTCCTTGATGAGGTGGACGAAGGGGTCGTCCACTGCGATGACCAGATCGAAGCGCGGCCGGAGCTCCGCCTCCCGCATGTCCGCGGCCACGAACCAGACGTTGGACAGCCCGGCGAGCCGCCGGCGGGCAACCGCGATCATCTCCGGCGAGAGCTCGAGCGCCACCACCCGGCCCGCGGTGCGGGCGAGAGCGGCCGTGGCGCGTCCGGTGCCGGACCCGAGCTCGAGCACGCGGCAGCCCGGAGGCGCGCTGGCCGCCCAGGCCCAGAGCTCCTCGTCGCCGCGCCCCTCCAACTCGAGATCGTAGAAAGGGAGGATCTGGTGGTAGTAGTCCTGGATGCCCGCGGCATCCTCTTTGAGTTTGCTGGGGTCCGCCATATGGCGATTGTAGCGTTCTAAGATGAGTCTCATGCGCCTCGCCGACCTCGTCGCCACCTCCCGCCGGGTCACGGAGACCCGCTCGCGCCTGGAGAAGATCTCCGCGCTCGGCGATCTCCTGCGCCGGCTCGCTCCGGACGAGATCGACATCGCCGTGGCGTTCCTCTCGGGCCACCTCCGGCAGGGGCGGATCGGCCTCGGCGGCGCCGCCGTGCGCGGCGCCATGCAGGGATCGGCCGCCGCCGAGCCAGCGCTCACCTTGAGCGAGGTGGACCTGGAATTCGAGAGGATCGGCACCACGACCGGCTCCGGCTCCACGGCCGAGCGGGCGGTGAAGCCGGCGCACACGCTGGACCTGGTGATCCTCGCCGCCGAGTGGGGGCACGGCCGCCGGCACGGCTGGCTCTCTAATCTCCATCTGGGAGCCCGCGACCCCGAGAACGGCGGTTTCGTGATGCTCGGCAAGACCTTCAAGGGATTGACCGACGAGCGCCTCGCCTGGCAGACCCAGAAGCTCCAGGAGCTGGCGATGGGCACCGACGGCTGGACCGTCTACGTCCGCCCCGAGCTGGTCGTCGAGGTCGCCTTCAACGACGTCCAGGAGAGCCCGCAATACCCCGGCGGCATGGCCCTCCGCTTCGCCCGCGTCAAGCGCTACCGCGAGGACAAGACGGCGGTGGAGGCGGACACGATCGGGGCGGTGCGGAGGATCTTCGAAGCGGGGCACGGAGCGGTTCCCGCACCGGCGTGATCGTCGGCGGATAGCTCGCCGGGCGTTCTACGTCCCGTGGAGTGCCCGGCGAATGTCTCGCCGGAGCCGGCGGGCCTCATGAAATGCCCGGCGGATGGCCCGCTGGGGCCGGCGAGCCCCGAAAAATGCCCGGCGAGCGGCGTGAAATGCCCGGCGAGCTCTGAAAAAAGGATTTCACGGCATCCGCCGGCTCCGGCGGGCCACGAAAAGTGCCCGGCGGAACATTCGCCGGCGCTGGCGACACACAAAAAATCCCCGGCGAGACATTCGCCGGTCATTTCACGCCTCCCGCCGGTCATTCGGTATCTCCGGCCGTCGCCGGAGGATTCCTGGGAGAGCGTTTCCGTGTTGGGGAACCTTTCGGCGAAGGCGGTAGAGACGCCCCTGGTCCTGAACGACACCCTGCGAAGGCCACGGGGACCGCGGGGCGTCTCTCGAAGGGCTTGCCGCCCCATTCGCCACTCCCGGCGAGAAGGCCGCCAACTGCTATTCTCTTCAGAAAGATTTTGCCCTCGCGACGGCCTGCCCTCCGGCGGAGACGTTCCGCGGTCCCCGTGGCCTCCGAAAAGGTGTCGTTAAGGACCTGGAACGTCTCTACCGCCTTCGCCGGAGGGATTCCTGGGTGGCGATGTGAGGGGCTCCCCTGTCCCGGATCGTTCCCCAGAGGCCACCCTCCCTTTCGAGGAGAAGAAATTATGAAACCGAAACATGACAATGTCTGGAAGCGGGCCGCCCTGCTGATCGTCCTCGGCCTCATGATCCTGCCGGCCGCTGTCCAAGCCCTGCCCGTCCAGACGGTCGTATCCTTCAACGCCGCGAACCTGGAGACCCCCGAGAGCCTGGTCTTCGATCGCGCCGGCAACCTCTACATCAGCCTGGCGCTCACCGGGGAGATCCGGAAGATCGCGCCGGACGGCACCCAGTCGACCTTCGCCCAGCTCCCGCTCGGCGCGCCCCTGACTCCCTGCGGTGCCCTGATCGCCATCATGGGCGGGCTCGCCCTCGACGAGCACGGCAACCTCTACGTCGCGGTCGGCTCCTGCGATCTCGCCAACCGGGGGATCTGGAAGGTCTCGGCGTCCGGCCAGATGCAGATCCTCGGCCACTTGCCGATCGCGGCCCTGCCGAACGGGGTCGCGCTCCATCACGGCCAGCTCTACGTGGCCGACTCGGCGCTGGGGCGGGTGTGGACGCTGCCGGTCGAGGGGGGCACGCCCACGGTGTGGATTCAGGACGACCTGCTGTTCGCGCCTCCGGGCTCGCCGTTCCCGGGCGCCAACGGCCTCAAGGTGTATCACGGGGAGGTGTACGTCTCGAATTCGGGCGCGGGGACGATCGTCGCCATCCCCTTCCTGCACAACGATCTGGCGGGTGCGCCGCGGATTCATGCCCACGTTCCGGCTCCCCAGGGGTGCGACGACTTCTCTTTCGACGTCCACGGCAGCCTCTACTGCACGACCGATCCGTTCCGGACCCTGATCCGGATCGATCCGGACGGCTCGTCGGAGATCCTGCTGACCGCCGCCGACGGGCTGGACGGCCCGACGGCGACCGCCTTCGGCATCCACGGGAACGACCGCTTCAACCTCTACATCACCAACGCGGCCTTCCCCTTCTTCTCGGATACGCACCAGCCTTCGCTGATGCGCCTCCGGCTCGACGTGCCGGGCGCTCCGCTCAGCCACTGAGGATTAGAGAGATAGACCCGACCGCCGGATCAGCGCGGCGAGCGAGCGCTCGGACTGGCGGTAGATCTCTTCGAGGTCGAGGCGGGTGAGGCGCCCCTCCTCGACCTCCAGCCGGCCGCCCACCAGGACGTGGCGGACGGTGGCGCGCGAGGCGCCGAAGGCCACGAGGTCGTGCGGGTCGGCCTGGGGAGCGGCCCAGAGCTCGGGACGGCCGTTGGCGAGGACGACGAGGTCGGCGTGCTTGCCGGGCTCGATCGTCCCTGTCTCGTCCTGGAGATTCAGGGCGCGGGCGCCCTCGCTGGTGGCGAGGCGCAGGGCGTCGAGGCCGGAGAAGGCGTCCGGGCCGTGCTTGACCTTCTGGAGGAGCGCCGCCAGGCGGAGCTCGGCGAAATTGTCGAGCTGATTGCTGCACGCGGCGCCGTCGCAGCCGATGCCGACCGGCACCCCGGCGCGGCGGAAGGCGAGCAGGTCGGCCACGCCGGAGCCGAGCTTCAGGTTCGAGCTGGGGCAGTGGACGACGCTGAAGCGCCCGCCGCGCACCCTTTCGAGGTGCTCGCCGGTGATCCAGACGCCATGGGCGAGGCGGAGGTCGGTCGCCAGCAGCCCCTGATCGGCGAAATATTCGACCTCGTCCCGTCCTCCCTTCAACTCGCGCACGGCGAGCGTTTCGTCCCGCTGCTCCAGGGCGTGGGTGTGCACGGGCCAGCCGCGGCGCAGCGACAGGTCGCGGATCCCCTCCCAGAGCGCGTCGGAGCCGGTGAGGATGAAGCGGGGGTTGAGCACGTAGCGCAGCCGCCCGTCGGCCGCGCCCGCGAATTCATCGCCCAGGGCCTCGGTCGCGGCGAGCACCTGGTCGGTCTCCTGGCGCATCGCGGCGGGGAGGGCGTCGCCGCTGTCCATCAGGCACTGGCCGGCGAAGGCGCGCAGCCCGGAGTCGGCGACGGCCTGGAGCAGGCCCCGCGCTCCCGGCCCGATGCCAATGTCCTGGATCGTGGTGGTGCCGCCGAGCAGGCATTCGGCCGCGCCGAGCAGGCCGCACCAGTAAGCGCTCTCGTCGTCGTGGGCGGCCTCGAGCGGCCAGATCCGTTCCCGCAGCCAGGAGAGCAGGCGCCGCTCCTCTGCCAGCCCACGGAAAAAGGTCTGCCCCAGATGCAGATGCCCCTGGATCAGCCCTGGCAGGATCAGGCAGCCGGAGACGTCGAGCACGCGCGTGCCCTCTGGAGGCTCGGGAGCCCCAATCGACGCGATCCGACCCTCCTGAATCAGGAGATCGGCGCCGCGCAGAACGGTCGCGTTGGCGTCCAGGGTGAGGAGGGTGCCGCCCTGGAGGAGGAGGGGGGGATCGGAGGTTGCCAGCTCAGCTCTCTGGGGATGCACCGGTTCGCCTACTGGCCGCGTTGCCCACGAGCTCGCGCAATGTAGTTGAAGTGCGCGTCGTGATGCAGGATCTCCAGCTTGTGATATTCGGCGCAGGCCGCAATAAGGACATCGGTAGCGGGCGCCGTGACTCCCGCCTTGCGGCAAGCCCGGGCCAGTTCGAAGGCAGCTTCCCAGACGGCAGGAGGAGTGGGCACCTTCTCGATATCCCGCTCGAGCTCGCGTAAGACACGCTGCTCACTGGGTCCATGGGCTCCGTTCCACAGCTCCAGAAGAACCAGGTCACAGAATACCGCTCGCCCCTCCGCAGTCGCGGCGCTTACCGAAGCGCGCACATCCGGGTCCCCGTCGCGGCGCAGAGCATCGATCCAGGCCGAAGTATCCACAAGGATGCGGTCCGCCAAGGTCAGGTCTCCTCGCGCATGCGTCGAAGATCCTCATGGGTCAAGAACTCGTCGAACGTGCCGAACTGCTGAGCGAGACGCTGCAAACGCTGGCGACGGTTAAAATCAGCCAGCGCTGTTACCACGGCCTCACGCTTGCTTCGAGCGCCGGTGTACCTGATCGCATCCCGCAGCTCCTTTTCAGGAATATCGATCGTCGTCTTCATGCCCCCTATACTATCGCCCCCTGGAATCCCAGACAAGCTTCAAAGGATTCCTCAACGGCACGCCCAGGGGGTGAGGCCTCCAAGGGCAGAGCGGCTCAATCGGCACAGACATGTCATACCCTCCTCTCACGATGCTTCCCGCTCTCCTCCTCACCAGCCGGCGGGTCGTGACGCCC
>JBDSHF010000148.1:0-7370 GCA_039918595.1 Thermoanaerobaculia bacterium | reverse complement strand
GTCGAGAAGCGCAGGGCGTGGGCGTTCGGGTCGGTGGCGAAGTCGGCGGTGGACCAGGAGAGGGCATTGGCCGTCGAGGAGACCGCCCAGTCGTCCGTCGCGTACGGCTCGCCGGAGTGGTGCGCGATGCCCTTGAAGCCGGCGTTGGTGAAGGCGGTCGCTACCGGGAACTCGATGCTCAAGGCGCGGGCGCTGCGGTCCGAGTTCAGGTTGTGGACGGCGTACTCGTAGTGCCAGAGGCCCTTGCCCAGATCGGTGACCTTGCGCCCGACGTAGAAGCGCTCGACGAGCGGTCCCGGGACGTCGACGTTGACCAGGATCACACCGATGTCGTGAGCCGGCCAGGCGAAGATCGCCGGCAACTGCTCGAAGAAGGTGCCGGCCAGCGTCAAGCTGAAATTCGCGTTGTTGGTGACGGTGACCTGACGGTGCGAGGCGTTGTTGAACGAGTTGCCAGAGGCCGCGTCGTCGCTGGCGATGTATTGCCCCTCTGCCCAGTAGGTGGCGCCGGCGTTCTGCGCCGGATCGACGTCCGCCACGGCCACCTTGATTCGCTGGTCGTAGAAGTTGGACGCGCTGGGGCTCGAGTTGGGGAAGGGGAAGTCGCCAGTGGTGCCGTTGACCTCCGAGCGACGGCCCAAGGGTCTGGTCGAGCGATTGCCGTTGAGGTTCGCGCTGTAGGCATCGGAGCAGCCGATGCCGAGCTGGCTGCCGCCGGCCGGCGGACTCTGGCAGGCCTGCCCCGAGGCGCCGGAGCAGCCGGAGAACGGCGTGTTGGTCGACAGGAACCCATGCTTCAACCAGCTCATGCCGACCTGCTGAAAGCGGCCGTCCTTGAGCCGGTACAGGTTCTGGGCGATCACCGGATGATTCTTTGAAACGGCACCGGGGGCGCAGCTAGCACCTGTGGTGCACCAGTTGAGCGGCGTATCGCCACGGTTGCAGGAGGTCGTGCCGATCGAGTAGCCGGCGAAGCTGCCGTCGGAGCCGTAGCTGTTGACGCCGTTGAAAGTGAACACCGTCACGTCCGGCCCGATGGGCACGGGCGCTGCCACGGCGGAGCTGCCGACGGTGGCGAGGACCACCGCCAGGCCGGCAAGACAGCAAACCGCGATCAAGGCGCGGCGGTTGAGACGAGTCGCAGGTCCGGTCGTCATCGCTTGGATCTCCCCAGGAAAACGATAATTCTAATCGATAGAGACCCGATCGGGGTCAGATCGGCGGAGAGACGCTCGCCGGAGCGGCGGCCCGGGCGGCGCGCGCGGCCTCGAGGTTCTCGCGCGCCGCGCGATGGCCGGGCGCCAGGACGAGGGTGCGCTCGAAGCCGGCGATGGCACCGTCCAGGTCGCCGGCCATGGCGCGGACGAGAGCGGCGTTGTAGGCCAGGTCCGCCGAATCGGGCAGGCGCGCCAGCCCGCGGTCGAAGGCCGCGCGGGCGGCGTCGAGGTCACCCGCCCGGGCGGCGAGGACGCCCAATCCCAGGTATGGGCCGGCCGTATCGGGGGCGGTGGCGATCGCTCGCTCGTAGGCCGCCGCCGCGGAGGGTACGTCGCCCCGGAGCCAGGCAGCCCGGGCCACGAGTTGGTGGACCTCCGCCGGCACCTCGCCGCGGGCGAGCGCCAGCGCGGCGTAGCGATCGAGGCCGCCGCGGTCGCCGAAGATCGCCGACAGCCAGGCGAGCCGGAGAGCCTGCCAGCGCCCGGGCGCCAGACCCCAGCGCTCAGCGATCTCCAAATGATGCCGGGCGGCCAGCAGCCGGTCCCGCTCGGCGGCGGTCATCGTCGCCGTCTCGGCCGTGGGATCGAGGAAAGCCGCGCGCAGCCCGTCGGCGGCGCGGAAATCGCGCGCGCCCAGGGTGCCATGGGCGTGAACGAACGCGCTGTGCCCCCAGAACAGGAGGATGAGGGCGAGCGCCGCGAGAAACCCCCACCCCGCCGGGAGCAGCCGGCCGTCGCGCTTCAACTTCATCCGCCGCAGCCTTGCGTGCGGCACCACGGCCAGGCGCGCGGCGACGAAGACGAGATAGGCCAGCACCCCCGCCAGGCCCAACGCCATGAGAAATGGCACCAGGTCGTAGAGCCCGCGGAAGGTGAAGAACGCCGCCACGAAGGCGGCCGCGAGCGTCGCCTCCTCCCAGCCGGCGAGCGGGAAGCGGCGCGGCTCCGGGTCGGGCACCCGCGGCTTGGCGAAGAGGGCGATCGGCCCCGGGCCGTAGTAAAGGGCGTCGTTCGGGCAGACCGAGACGCAGTCGCCGCACTTCATGCAGCCGGGATCGACGACCATGCCGTAGTCGCGCACCTCCTGGTGGACGAGGACGTTGGAGGTGCACACCGCGGTGCAGTGGCCGCACCCCTCACAGGCGTCGGTGACGCGGATACGCATCGGCGACACCCGGTCGGCGGCGGCGAAAAGGGCGCCATAGGGGCAGGCGTAGGTGCAGAAACCCTTGGCGCCCAGGAAGTAGACGGTGGCGAAGCCGCAGACGAGGAGGGTCAGGCCGCCAACCACCCAACCCGGGAAAGTCGCCCAGAAGCTCGGGGTCGTCCACTCGGTCACGAGCGGGGTCGATGAGCCGTGCCACAGCCGCCAGGCCGCGGGCCAGAGAAACATGTAGACGAAGGCGGCGACCGGCACCCACGCGAGGAGGCGCGAGCGCAGCGGCTGGGGTCGGATGCCGGCCTTCTCCAGGAGCCACCGGCAGAAGTCCTGGAGGGCCACCAGGTGGCAGGCCCAGCCGCAGAACCAGCGGCCGAAGACCGCCGTCGACAGGGCCGCGACGGCGAAAAAGACCAGCCCGGCATTGACCACGCCGTCGCGCGCCAGGGCCATCGCCTCCGACGGCTCGACCGGCGTCATTGTGCGCCCGGCGATCAGCCAGTGAGCGACGTGGGCGGCGACCACGAGGTGGATCGCGATCAGCACCCCGGCCCGCCACCGGCCGGCGCCCGAACGGCGGATGGTGGTCGGACGGTCCTGGAGAACGGTAAGGGGCACGCCGCGAGATTACCATCAGGTTCCCCGCCATAGAGCCGCCGCCCGGGCGTGCCATATACTCCCAAAGAACGACGCGTTATTGATACTCGTTACCAGGAGATCCCAGAACGGATGTACTTCGAACTGGTCGGTGAGCTCACCGAAGTAGAAGTCATTGCTACAGGAACCGCAATCCGGCAACTGGGCATTCTTCAGGATCTCTATGGTGAGGGTAAGTGGCGGAAGCTGAAGGGCAGAGCCCTGGTACGACTCGAGGGTGGTAGACTTTGCCGAGCCGAGGTGCACTGGTACGAAGCCCACGGCATCGGACGGAAACGCCTCAAGATCAAGAAGCTTCTCGACTGAGTCCAGCCATGAACAATCCTGAGACCGTCCATTTCGGAGTCTGCGTCAGGAACGACGGCTGCGAAGATCTTCAGCTCCGCAAGCTGTATCAGATCCTTCCTGACGAAACGGCAGAACGAAAGGGGCTCCTGCGCGTCGTGGATGATTCGGGAGAGGACTATCTCTATCCCACCGCCAATTTCATCCCGGTGTCGCTGCCAGCTTCGGTCGAGCAGATCCTCGCGGACATTCCCACCAGCGCGACACGGTAGATAAATGAGCCGCCGGTTCTCGGCGGCCTCGTCTCCGAGATTCCTACCGCCCCGGAGGCCGGTTGAACTTTTTCATCAAATCGTCGAGGCTCGGCTGCGGCTTGACCGCCGGCTTCAGCGCCGGCTTCGGCGCTGGAGGGCGGTTTCCTCCGCTCGGGGCGGGGCGGTCGGGCCGGCCCCCCCGGCCGGCGCTGCCGGTGGCTGGCCGCCCCTCGGCGGGCGGCTGTTGCAGGGCCTTGATCGAAAGGCTGATGCGCTCGCGCTGGGAGTCCACCTCCAGTACCTTGACCTTCACGATCTCCCCCACCTTGACCGCCTCGCGCGGGTCCGCCACCCAGCGGTGAGTCAGCTCGGAGACGTGGACCAGGCCGTCGCGATGGACGCCGATGTCCACGAAGGCGCCGAAGTTGGCCACGTTCGAGACCCGCCCTTCGAGCACCATGCCGGGCTGGAGGTCCTTGACGGAGGTCACGTCCGCGCGCCACTCGGGGGTCTTGAACTCGGGGCGCGGATCGCGGCCGGGGCGGAGGAGCTCGTTGCGGATGTCCTCCAGGGTGAACTTGCCGAGGTTGTGCTCGGCGTCCGCGAAACGGCTGAAGTCGAGCTTGCCGACCAGATCCGGATTGCCCACCAGGCTCACGACCGGCACATTGAGACCCTCGGCCATCTTCTGGACCACCGCGTAACGCTCGGGGTGAACGCCGGTGCGGTCGAGCGGGTTCTCCCCCTCGCGGATGCGCAGGAAGCCGGCCGCCAGCTCGAAGGTCTTGGGCCCCAGGCCGGCGATCTTCAGCAGCGACTGCCGGGAGCGGAACGGGCCGTTGGTGTCCCGGTGGTGGACGATCGCGCTGGCGATCCGCTCGGAGAGTCCCGAGACCCGCCGCAGCAACGGCGCCGAGGCGGAGTTGAGCTCGACGCCGACACGGTTGACGGCGCCTTCGACGGCGGTGTCCAGCTCGCGGTCCAGCGCCTTCTGGTCGACGTCGTGCTGGTACTGGCCGACGCCGAGGGAGCGCGGCTCGATCTTCACCAGCTCGGCGAGCGGATCCTGGAGACGGCGGGCGATCGACACCGCGCCGCGCAGGGAGACGTCGAGCGTCGGCAGCTCCTCGCGCGCCACCGCCGAGGCGGAGTAGACCGAGGCGCCGGTCTCGGGGACGATCGCCACCACCACATGATTGGGCGGCTCACCGAGCCCCGCCTCCAGCACCGCCTTGCGGGCGAACGCCTCGGTCTCGCGGCTGGCGGTGCCGTTGCCCACCGCCACGGCGAGGACGCCGTGCTTCTTGATCAGCGAGACGACGGTCCGCGCCGAGCCGATCTCGTCCATATGCGGCGGCACGGCGTGGATGATGTCCGTCGCCACCACCCGGCCGGTGCCGTCCACCACGGCGAGCTTGCAGCCGGTGCGGAAGCCGGGGTCGAGCCCCATCACCGGCACCAGCCCGAGCGGGGCCTGGAGGAGGAGCGCCTCGAGATTGGCGCGGAAGACGGCGATCGCCTGGGTCTCGGCGCGCTCGCGCATCTCGGAGCGGACCTCGTTGGTGATCGAGGGGCGCAGCAGCCGCTTGTAGCCGTCCGCCGTGGCCTCGGCGATCTCGCGCCCGCAGGCGGTGTCGAGCGGCAGGCGCCAGAAACGGCCCAGGCGCTCGACCTCGCGCTCGTCGTCGACCCGCAGATCGGAGATCAGGAACCCCTCGCGCTCGCCGCGCAGGATGGCGAGCAGGCGGTGGGAGGGGATGTCCCGCCCCATCTCGTCGTGCTCGAAGTAGTCGCGGTAGGTGGCGGCCTCGGGGTCCTTCGCCTTCTCCGGGAGAACCCGCACCCGCAGCAAACCCTCGGTCGCCACCACGCGCCGCAGCTCGAAGCGCTCGGCGGCGTTCTCGGCCAGCCGCTCGGCCAGGATGTCGCGGGCGCCGGCGAGGGCGGCGGCGGCGTCCTCGACCCCCTTCCCGGCGTCCACGAACGCGGCCGCGAGCTCCGCGGGCAGATCGCGCGAGGCGGCGCGGGCGAGCAGGATGTCGGCCAGCGGCTCCAGCCCCTTCTCGCGGGCGATCTGGGCGCGGGTGCGCCGCTTCGGCTTGTAGGGGAGATAGAGGTCTTCGAGCTCCTGCTTGGCGAGGGCGGCGCGGATCGCCGTCTCGAGCTCGGGGGTGAGCTTGCCCTGCTCCGCGATGCTCTCCAGGATGGCGTCGCGGCGCTCGGCCAGTTCCAGGAAGTACTCCCGGCGCTTGAACAGCGTCTCGAGCTGCAGGTCTTCGAGACCGCCCGTAGCCTCCTTGCGATAACGGGCCACGAAGGGGACGGTGGCCCCCTCGGCGAACAGCTCGGCGGCGGCCTGCACCTGGTGCGGCCGGCAGCCCACCTCCGAGGCGATGATCTCCACGAAGCGTGATTCGAGAACGGCGGTCTTGCTCATGCGGGGTGTCTCTCCTTCGAATGGACGGCGTAGTTTGCCATAAACCCTCACCCCTGGCCCCTCTCCCGTCCCCTCCCGCCCTCCCTCACCGGGAGAGGGGAAACCGTCCGCCCAAACAACGTCAAGGGGTCTTTCTCCCTCTTCTCCCGGTGAGTGAGGGGGGGAGGGGACGGGAGAAGAGGGTCGGGGTGATGAGGGCTCTGCGGGAACCTTCCTCCCTCTTCCGCGTTATGTTCTTCTGGAGACGACAAGAAAAAACCGATGAGCCAACCGATGATCCTGGAGCCGCCGAGCGACGCCGAGCTGATGTCGCGAGTCCGAAAGGGGGACCGGGAGGCCTTCGCCGACCTGGTCGATCGCCACAAGGACGCCGTGGTGAGCTATCTCGTCCGGCTCACCGCCGACCGGGACCGCGCCGAGGATCTCGCGCAGGAGACCTTCCTGCGCCTCTTCCGCTCGGTCGAGGGGTACACCGAGCAGGGTTACCTCCGCGCTTTCCTCTTCCGCATCGCCACCAACCTGGTGCGCTCGGAGGAGCGGCGGGCCCAGCGGCTGCGGCTGCTGATGCCGTTCCTGCCGCGCGAGGAACACGCCGAGCCGGCGGCTCACTCGGGGCTGCTCCGCCGGGAGCTCCACCGGGAAGTTTCGGCGGCGGTCGCGAAGCTCCCCCTGCGCTACCGGGTGCCGCTCGTGCTCCACGAGATCGAGGGGTGGTCCTACGTCGACATCGCCCAGGAGATCGGCTGCCGGGAAGGCACCGTGAAGTCGCGCGTCCATCGCGGACGCCAGAAACTGAAAGAGAAGCTCGAGCCCTACTGGAAGGGAGGCACAGCATGGAAGACCACCGGCTAGGGGACCTCTTGCGTGAGCTGCCCCGCGAGTCCGCCCGTCCGGGCTTCACGGCTCGCCTTCTGCAGAGGATGCAACGCCTGGAAGCTCCGGAGCGGCGGCGCTCGATGCCGCGGCTCGCTCTGGCCGGCGCCATGGCGGCTTTCGCGATTACGGCAGGCGTCCTGGTGGACGCGCGGCGGGACGCGCTCGAAGCCGTTCGCGCCCAGCGGGCTCTCGCGGAGATCCGCGCCGAGCATGGGCGGCTGGAGCGGGAGGTCCGGGAGCTGTCGCAGCCTCCTGTCGTCTATCTCGGAGGCAATGAGAACGTCGATCTCGTTCTCGATCTTGGCAAGGTGGGCGAGACCGAAGGCGCCAAGCTCGCCGCCTACCACGACGAGACGTTTTGAAAGAAAACCCAACGGTTGATCCATGGAGAACATCATGAACAGAAATAGAAAGCTTTTTGGCGCCGTCGCCTGGGGCCTCGTCCTCGGGCTCACGGCCTGGACCGGGGTCGCCCGCGCCGACGA
>JBDSHF010000147.1:0-10511 GCA_039918595.1 Thermoanaerobaculia bacterium | reverse complement strand
AGGGGGGACTTTACTGAAAACGCGTGGCTTGTAGGGTGCGCTGTGCGCACCATCACCGTTTCTGGTGCGCACAGCGCACCCTACAAGCGAGGTCTCCCCCGTCAAGCTCCCCTCTCCCGGTCGGCGGGAGGGCGGTGGGAGAGGGGCCGGGGGTGAGGTTTCGGGGCGGGGGGGCGCACCGCCGGCCATCGCACTCCCTCCCCCTGCTACACTGCCCGCCCGTGGCCGACTGGAGTCCGGTGGACCTGCTGCCCGCCCTCTGGGTCGGGGCGCTCGGAGCGTCGCTCGCCTGGGCGCTGCGGCGGTGGTATGACCCGATTCCGGCGCGAGTGCTCGGCGTCTTCGCCGTGGCGCTGCTGATCCTCCTCGGCCCGGTTCTCTGTAGCGGCGGCATCCTGCTGCCGCTCGACACTCTTCGCGGCCAGGTCCCCTTCCAGCGGGTCGAGCCCACCGAGCCGCAGGGCAATCTCCTCCAGGGGGACCTGATCCAGCTCGTCGCCCCGTCGCTCGCCGCCGTGCGCGGCGCCTGGTCGGAGGGGCGCTGGCCGCTCTGGAACCGGCAGGCGGGGGCGGGCATGCCGCTGCTCGCCGATCCCCAGGCGCAGGCCCTGCAACCGCTGGTGCTGCTGGGGTCTCCGTTCCCCCTGGCGCGGGCCGCCGGGGTGGTGGCGGCGCTACGGGTGCTCCTGGCGTTGATCTTCGGCTTCCTCTGGATGCGCCGGCAGGGTTTGGGGGAGGCCCCCGCGCTCGCCGGCGCCCTCGCCTTCGGATTCGGCGGCTTCCTCCTGCTCTGGCTGGGCTGGCCGCTGGCCAACCCGGCGGCGCTCCTGCCGCTCGTCCTCTACGCCGTGGCCCGCTGCGACGATGCCGGCGGCCGCCGGGACGCGCTCCTCCTCGCCCTCGGGACCCTCGCCCTGTTGCTCGGCGGACATCCGGAGACGATCGCCTATGCCCTCGGGATGGCGGTGCTCTTCCTCCTCGACCGCCTGCGCCGCCGCCCCCGGGGATTGCGCTGGGCGCTGGCCCGCCGGGCGGGATTGGCGATGGCGATCGCCGGGATGGTGGCGGCCCCCGCCCTGCTGCCGGCGATCGAATATCTCCCCAAGACGATGCGGGCGGTGCGGATGGCAGCGGCGGACCGGGGCGCGGCGGCAGGCGCCCCCGTGGGGAACCGTGTGGCCCAGACCTACCTCCCTCTCGCCACCCCCAACGCCTTCGGCGACAGCCGCGTCGCCGCGTACTGGGGGCTGACCAACTCCAACGAGGACGCGAGCGGGTTCGTGGGCACGGCGGCGCTGCTCGCCGCCCTGCTTGCCGTATGGGCGCGGCGGCGGTTCCCGCAGGAGCGCCTGGCGCTGGGGATCGCCGCCGTCTGCCTGCTGCTCATCGCTCCCCTCCCGGGCGGCCCCTCGCTGGCGAGCCACCGCCTCCTGCTGCCGCTGTCGCTCTGCCTCGCCTATCTCGCCGCCTGCACCCTGGAGCGGTTTCAGCGCGGCGAGATCCGGCGGTGGCCGCTGCTGATCGCGGCCGCCGGGCTGGGATTGATCATCCTCTGGGGGTATCTCGCCCATCCCGACCCCGCGGACCCGCAGCGTCTCGCGATCCTCCGCTTCGGCTGGCTGCGCTGGCAGCTCCGTTTCCTCGGGCTCGCCGCCCTGCTGCTCGCCGGGACCGCGTCCTGGCGGCGGTTCGGCCGATCCCTGGCCGTCGCGGGGGTCGCGGCGGCGATCCTGGCCGAGCTCCTGCTCCTGTACCGGCCGGCGAACCCGCCGATGCCGCGCCAGATGCCCCTGCCGGTGAACGGGCCGATCGCCTTCCTCCAGTGGAAGCTCGGGCAGAACCCCCGGCGCGGCCCCGGCTACCGGATGGCGGCGCTCGACCGGGACTTCCCGCCCAATCTCGCGATGCTCTACGGGCTGGCGGACGCGCGGATCTACAACCCCATGGCGCCGCAGGCGTACGTCGCGCGGCTGGCGCCGATCCTCGCCGGCTGGCGGGGGGAGGCGCCGGAGCTCGGCGCGCCGGGCCACCCGCTCTACAGCCGTCTCGGGGTGCGCTATCTCCTGGCACCCCCGAACGCCCAGCTCCCGCCCCCGCTCGAGCGGGTCTTCGCGGACGCCGACGGCTCCGTCTGGGAGAACCCCGGAGCGCGGCCGCGCCTCTACGTCGACGCCGGTCCCCGGATTGGACGCATCGCCATCCCCCGCTCCGAAGACGCCTGGATCACCGCGGAGGTCGGCCTCAACCGCCCCCGCCGTCTCGCCTCCGTGGTCTACCAGGACGGCGGCTGGCGGGTCCTGGTGAACGGCGAGGCCCGGCCGCCCGAGCGGGAGCCAGGGGTTTTCCTCTCGGCGGAGCTGCCGGCGGGGGGGAGCCGGGTGGATGCGCTGTACCGGCCGGTGGGGTTTCTGTGGGGGTGCGTGCTCGCGGCGCTGGGGCTGGCGGTGGGGGTGGCTTTTTTCCTCCCCCGGAACGGGGGAGGAACCAATCCTACAGCCCCAGCCGCCCCGACGCCGCCTGCAGGGCCTTGATCACGTTCTCGATGTGCTCGTCGAGCGGCAGACCGATCTCCTCGGCGCCGTTGTAGACGTCCTCGCGGTGGACGCCGCGGGCGAAGGACTTCTCCTTCAGGCGCTTCCTGACCGAGGGGAGGTCGACGTCGGCGAGCGACTTGCTCGGCTTGATCAGGGCCACGGCGGTGACGAAACCGGCGAGCTCGTCGCAGGCGTAGAGGGCCTTGGCGAGGCGGGTCTCGCGGGGCGTCCCGGTGTAGGGGGCATGGCCCAGGATCGCCGTGCGCATCGCCTCGGGGTAGCCGCGCCCGGCGAGCAGCTCGACGCCGCGGTAGGGGTGGTTCTGCTCGTCGGGCCAGCGCTCGTAGTCGAAGTCGTGGAGCAGGCCGGTCAGGCCCCAGAGCTCCTCGTCCTCGCCCCACAGCTTCGCGTAGTAGCGCATGGCGGCCTCGACGGCCAGGGCGTGCTTGCGCAGCCCCTCCTTTTCCGTGTACTCACAGAGGAGGTCCCAGGCTTCGTCGCGGCTGGCGAGGCGTTCGGTCTCAGGCATGGGGCGTACGCTAGCAGAAAGTGACTACAATGAAGCCATGGCCGACGAATCCAGCAAGCTGACCGTCCGCTGCCCCGATTGCGGCTCCGACCTGGTGATCGACGCCGCCACGGGCACGGTCCTCTCCCACCGCAAGGCCAAGCAGCCGCTCGCCGGCGGCAAGGACTTCGACTCTCTGCTCAAGGGGCTCGACGACGACAAGAACCGGGCCGAGGACGTTTTCCAGCGCGAGGTCGCCTCCCTGAAGGACCGCGACCGCATTCTGGAGGAGAAGTTCCGCGAGGCCCTGCGCCGCGCCGAGGAAGATCCGGACGAGGGGCCGCCCCCCCGTCCGTTCGATCTCGACTGAAGACGCTACGACTACTCGACGTTGAAGGTATTCTCCGGAACGCAGGTCGAGCAGGTCTCGTGGTTGCTGCAGATGTTGGCGCTCAACACGCAGCCGCCGGTATTGATCTGACGGCCCTGGACCTGCGAGAGATACTTGGGATCCAGCTTGCCCAGCGTTTCCTTGGACAGGGACATCTTCTTGACGCTCTTCTTCATGGGTTCTCCTTTGATCCGATGGGTGGACGATAAGCGCTCTGATTCTAAGGAACTCCAGGAAGAAAGGACAGGTTCCGAAGCCTTGCACCCCCCACCTGTGCCTATGGTAGAATCCGTCCCCGGCCTGTCGGGTCCTCCTCCCGCCTCTGTGCCCGAGCTTCAACCCCGGTCCGTTGCCGCTCGAAGCGACTGAACGCTTACCTGTTTGATCATGACCGATGGACGAGCCCTCCCCGGGCTCGCCAAGAAGGAGTCAAATCTTGAGTCCATGGTGGATGCGCCCTACGGCAGAGGGCCTCGAAGAAGAGAGCCGCAACAAGCCGAAACCCGAACCCCTGCCGGCTCCCGTGCAGGAGACAACCCCCGCCGACGAGCCCCTTCCCGCCGTCCTCCCGCCTCCCGCGGAGCCTGAGCGCGAACGGCCGACCTATTCGGAGACGCCGCGCGAGTGGTACGCCGAGACGGTCTCCCCGGAGCCCATCTTCCACGAAGAGATGGAGCCGATCGCCGCATCTCGGGCGCTGCCGGTCGAGGAGCCCGCCGACGACGAGCCCGAGGATCTGTACGACGACGACGAGGAATCCGACGAGGAGCTCGAGGCGAGCGAGGCTGAGCCCGAGCCGGGCGCCGAGGGGAAGGAAGAAGACGACAAGGACGCCGAGAGCCGCCGCCGCCGCCGTTCCCGGGGCCGCCGCGGTGGCCGCCGCCGCAACGGCAAGGCCGCGGTCGCCGGCGCTCCCGCGAGCACCGAGCCGGCCGAGGAAGAGGACGACGACGAGGCCTGGCGCGAGGAGCCGGCCGAGGAGCCCATTCCCGTAGCTGCTCCCGCTCCCCGCCGCATCGCCCCCGTCCCCTCCCCCTCCCGCTACGTGATCTCCCCCTCCGAGGTGGAGTCCATGGCGCGCGAGATCATCATCTCGGTCCCCGACCGCCAGCGCGCCGAGCACGAGCGCAAGATCGCCATGTTCTGCGACTTCGAGAACATCGCCCTCGGCGTCCGCGACTCCGAGATCAGCAAGTTCGACATCACCCTGGTGCTCGAGCGGCTGGTCGAGAAGGGGAAGATCATCGTCAAGAAGGCCTACGCCGACTGGGAGCGCTACAGCGACTACAAGCGCCCCTTCCACGAGGCCGCCATCGAGCTGATCGACATCCCGCAGAAGTACTACTCGGGCAAGAACAGCGCCGACATCAAGATGGTCGTCGACGCGATGGACCTCTCCTACTCCAAGGAGCACCTCGACACCTTCGTGCTCCTCTCGGGCGACAGCGACTTCTCGCCGCTGGTCTCCAAGCTCAAGGAGAACAACAAGTACGTCATCGGCATCGGGGTCAAGAACTCCTCCTCGAACCTGCTGGTCGACAACTGCGACGAGTTCATCTACTACGAGGACGTCTGGCGCGACTCGCAGAAGGGCCCGAAGCTCGACGGCCTCAACAAGAAGACCGCCGAGGCGTTCAGCCTGATGATCGAGTCGATCCAGGCGCTGATCCGCGAGAACAAGGACGTGCTCTGGGGCTCGATGATCAAGCAGACGATGCAGCGCAAGAAGCCCTCCTTCAACGAGGGCTACTACGGCTACAGCACCTTCTCGGAGCTGCTGGAGGACGCCGAGCGCAAGCAGATCATCAAGCTGAAGAAGGACCAGCGCTCGGGCACCTACATCGTCACCGGCTTCGCCAAGACCGGCGAAGGCATGACGGCCACGAGCCGCCGGTAACCTCCGACAACAGCACCACACCCACCACCTTCCCTCCTCTCCCCCGGCGATGGCTCGCCGCGGAGGGGAGGGGTTCGCCTACACCACTTCCACCCACTCCAGCGTCACCCCGTCGTCCTTCAGGATCGTCCGCGCCAAGCGCTGGAACGTCTGGCCGGAGTCGGTGACGCAGAAGTGGTGGCTGGGCGCGTGGGTGGATTCGAGGCCCTGCGCCGCGAGGCCGGCGGCGACCATCTCCGCGACCTGCTCGGCGGAGTCGACCAGGATCACGCCCGGCCCGGCGACCCGCTGGAGCACCGGCTTGAGCAGCGGATAATGGGTGCAGCCGAGGACCAGGGTGTCCACCCCGGCGGCGAGCAGCGGGCGCAGATAGCGCTCGGCGATCTCCTCGGTGACCGGATCGTCGTGCCACCCCTCCTCGACCAGGGGGACGAACAGCGGGCAGGGCTGGCTGAGGATCTCGAGGTCCGGCCGGAGCGCGCGCAGGGCCCGCGGGTAGGCATCGGAACGGACAGTGGCCTCGGTCGCGATCACCCCCACCTTGCCGCGGCTCACCGCCGCCGCCGCGCGGGCGCCGGGCTCGATCACCCCCCAGGTGGGCACGCCGCGCAGATCGAGATCCGGCAGCGCCAGCGCCGACGCCGTGTTGCAGGCCACCACCACCGCCTTGACCCCGCGCTCGGTCAGGAACTCGATGTTGCGCCGGGTGTAGCGGGTGACCGTGTCGGGCGACTTGCTGCCATAGGGGAGGCGCGCCGTGTCCCCCAGGTAGAGGATCGACTCCCGCGGCAGCCTCTGGCGCAGGGCCGAGACCACGGTCAGGCCGCCGACGCCGGAGTCGAAGACGCCGATCGCGTCCATGGTCGCCTTCAAGGCCGGCGCGTCTACCATGCTACGGAGCGGCGGCCAGCTCGGGGTTCGGCTCGAGCGGCGCGGAGAGGTCGAGATGGCCCGAGAAGGTCTCCCGCTGGACGCCGTTCCAGAGCAGCACGACGCGGGAGGCCTGCGGGATGTTGAGAGCGATCGAATGAACCAGGCTGTAGATCCGCTGGATCTCCTCGGTCGACCCCCCCGGCGGCGGGTCCGGGTGATCCTGCCAGTGCAGATCGACGTAGGCCGTGCCGTCGGGGCTGAGCAGGACGGCGCCGAGCGTCACGCCCTCCGGGAACGGACGGGCCAGCCCCGGCGCCTTGGGGCCGGCGAGCAGCGCCTCCACGATCCTGCGGATGCGGTCCCGCGGGGACTCGGAGACCTGGAGCGCACGCTTCTCAGGGCGCAGCCCGCCGCCGTCCGCCGGAAAATAGAGATCGAAGTCCACCGGCACGCCTTTCGGGACCGCCGCCGCCGGCGCGCCCCCGGCGAACCGGCGCGGTCCGTGGCCGGAGAGCCACCACCAGAGCCCGCCGCCCAGGACCAGGGCCAGCGCCAGGCCGAGGACGAAGCTCGCCGCGCGGCGGTTCATGAGGGCTTACCCGTCTGCGCCGGCCGGGCCGGCGGCTTCGTGGCGGGCGGCGTGGTCGTGGCGGGCGGTGCGGCCGGAGGGGGCGAGGCGGGAGCCGAAGCTCCCGGAGCCGGAGCGCCCGGAGCGGGCGCCGGCTGCCCCTCGATCGACGACCGGTAGCGCGCGATGGCGGTCACCAGCGAGTCCAGGAGCTGATCGCGGTAGGCGGGATCCTGGAGCTTCTTCTCCTCCTCCGGGTTGCTGATGAAGCCGAGCTCGACCAGCACCGCCGGCATGGTGGCGCCCTTCAACACGCGGAAGGGCGCCTGCTTGACCCCGCGGTCCTTGAGCTGCAGGGCGGTGTTGAGCTCCCCCTGGATCAGGTTGGCGAGCCGCTGGCTCTCGGACAGGTGATGGCTCTGGGCGAGGTCCCAGAGGATCAGGTCGACGTCCTCCTGCTCGGCCGCGGCGCCGGCTCCCGGGGCGGTGGCCGTGGCTCCGGCCGCGGGCGGCGTGGCGTTCTCGGCCGCGGCCGCCCGGGCGGCGCGCGCGTCGGTCGCCTGCGGGCTCAGGAAGTAGGTCTCCGTGCCGTGGGCGCCGGCGCCGAGCGAGGAGTTGAGGTGGATCGAGATGAACAGGTCCGCCCTGTTCTGGTTGGCGAGCGCCGGGCGCGCGTCATGCGGCACCGTGACGTCCTCGTTGCGGGTGAGCAGCGTCTGCACGCCGAGGCGCCCGAGCTTGCCGGCGAGCTCGCGGGCGAACTCCAGGGTGAGGTCCTTCTCCATCACGCCGCCCGGGCCGACCGCCCCCGACTCGGCGCCGCCGTGGCCGGGATCGATGACGATCAGGTGGATGCCCGGCGCCCGCTTCGTCCTCTCCAGCGGCTGCGCGGGCACGTCGACCGACGACGTCGGATGGATGTCGAACACCAGCCGGAAGGGGTTCTCGAGCACGTAGTTCTCGGCCTGCGCCCCCGCCGCGAGCTGGATGCGGACCTGCTGCGGCCCGATGACCACCGCCTGCACCAGCGGGTCCTGCACCTCCTTGGCCGGCGGCGGCGTCAACTGGTCCGACAGCATCTGGACCGTGATCGCTCCCGGCTGCGAGCGGTCGATCTGGTAGCGCGGCTCCTCGGGGAACTGCAGCACGATCGTCGTCATCCCCTGGAGATGGACGACGTCGAGCGTCACCGCCAGCTCGCGGTTGCCGCGGCGGGCGATGGTCAGCCGCGAGATCTCGGGGTGCCACTCGAAGGCGTAGCCCAGGAGATCGCCGAAGGTCTTCTTGAGGAAGTCGACCGGCACCTGGAGCCCCCCCTCGCCCCGCGACGGCGGCTGCGAGAGCGAGATGATGTTGTCGCCGACGGTGATGATGGCGTTGCCGGGGCCGATTACCACGTCCTTGTCGGCGATGCGCAGAGTGATGCTCTCGCCCGACTCGTCGCTGGTCATCTTGCCGCCGAGCGCCTCGGCGATCGGCGACAGGCCGAACATCGGGCCGCTCTGATTGATCACCACCGGCACGGCGATCTCCCGCCCCTCGAGCGTGACCGAGGAGCGGGCCGGCGGCGCCACGGCGCCCGGCGGCGCGGCGGTCGGGGTCGAGGCGGTCGGAGGCACGGGTGCGGGCGGTCGCTGCCCCTGGGCCGCGACGAGCACCGGCAGGAGCAATGCGAGGAAGAGGAAACAGGCCCGGAAACGGCGGTCTTTCACGCCGGAGAGGATACCATCGGCTTCGCTGATGCGGCAGCGTTGGTGGCTTTGTCCCGGGAAAGCAAAGGACGTAAAGGACGGCAAGGACATCAAGGACAGACAGGAAGCCGCCGGCCGTGGCTTTTTCGTCCTTTTCGTCCTTGCCGTCCTTTACGTCCTTTCTTCAGCTTTTCCGGCCCACCGTGCGGTACCATCCCCTGAAGACTCTTCAACACCACCTCATGAAGCGCTCCCGCTCGCCCCGCGACCTCTGGGCCTCCCTGCTGCCCACGGCCGGGGGCGTCTTGGCTCTCGCCATCGCCTCGCGGGTGCCGGCGCTCGTCCGCGGCGAGCCGATGCCGGCGTGGCTGCTGGTGGCCCTGCTCCTTGCCGGCACCGCCGCGGCGTGCCACCGGCCGGCGGTGGGCATCGTCACCCTCGGCCTCGGGACGATGATCCTGCCGGCCGCCTTCCGGCTCTCCGGCGCCGCGCCCGCGGCGGCGCTGGCGGCGGGGCTGCTGCTGGTCGTCGAGCTGTCGCTGCGCATCGTCCATCGCCTCGCCGCCCTGCACCCCCAGGAGCGCCGGGGGTTCCTCCCCCGCGCCCTGGAGAGCACCGGCCGCGCCATTCTGGCGACCCTCGCCGCGGGCGGTGCCTGGGCGGGGCTCGCCGGCCCCCGGAGCCCGGTGCCGGCCAGCCCGGTGCCGGCGCTGTTCGCCGCGGCGGCGGTCTATCTGCTCCTCTGGACCGGCCTCGAAGTGGCCGACCGCAAGATCCGGCGGCCCGAGACCCCGCTCAAGCTCCGGCAGATCCTCCTCCCCCTCTCGCTCGACGCGGGGGGGTGGATCGCCGGCGGCGTCATCCTCCTCGCCGGCGACCGGGCCGGCTGGCCGCTCGCCGCCCTGATCGCCGGCTGCCTGGCCGGGCTCGCCGTCGAGACCACCCGCCACGAGATGCTCCGGCGCAAGGCGCAGCACCGCGCCCGCGACCTCGAGCGGCTCCGGCGCGCCAGCTACCGGATGACCACCCCGCTGGAGGAGATGACCTCGATCGCCGACCGCATCCACGTCGAGTGCGGCAACGTCATCCAGTTCTTCTGGTTCCAGTTCGAGGCGCTGGCGCCGGGGAGCGAGTTCAAGAGCTGGTGGTGGGGCCCGGCCTCCGAGACCCTGGAAGAGGGGGTTCCCGAGCCCGACCGCTACCCCCCCGCGCTGCCGGGCGTCCACCGCCGCACCCCCTGGCAGCTCATCGAGCGGCTGCTCCGCTCGCGGCCGGACGGCACCGTGCTCGGCCGCCTCCGCCTCTGGTGCGACCCGCGCCGCATCACCCCCCGCGAGATCGAGCTGCTCGACCGCCTGCTGCCGCAGATGACCGCCTCCATCCAGCGCTGCCTGCTCGACCGCGAGGCCCGCGAGGACCCCCTGACCGGCGTCGCCATGCGGCGGGTGCTGGAGAAGAGCCTGCACGCGGCGCACGCCCGCTGCTGCGAGGCGGGGGGATCGATGGCCCTCCTCCTCTGCGACCTCGACCACTTCAAGCGGATCAACGACACCTACGGCCACCCGGCCGGGGACGCCGCCCTGGTGGCGGTCGCCGGGGTGCTCAAATCCCTGCGCCGCGGCGAGGACCTCTGCTGCCGCTACGGCGGCGAGGAGTTCATCCTCCTGCTGGAAGGGATGAACGGCGAGGACGGCCTGCGCGTCGCGGAGCGCCTCCGCGGCGCCATCGAGACCCTGGAGTTCATGGTCGAAGGGCAGCGCGTCCCGCTCACCCTGAGCGCCGGCGTCTCCTCCTTCCCCGAGCTCTACATCAAGACCGCCGCCGAGCTGATCCTCTTCGCCGACGAGGCCCTCTACGAAGCCAAGCGCCGGGGGCGCAATTGCTGCCTCCTCGACGTCGGCCAAGGGCGTTACATGGACGTCGAAGGGCGCGTCCTCGCCACCGAGGAGGCCACCCCGGCGGCCGAGGCGCCGCGGATTTTCGCGTAGGGTTGCTTAGGGAAGCGGACCTCGGCGGCCTTCAGGGGGAACCGCTCAACACCGCAGCCCT
>JBDSHF010000146.1:0-4953 GCA_039918595.1 Thermoanaerobaculia bacterium | reverse complement strand
GGGCAGGTTCATGTCCGTGCGGTGCGCGGCGTAGTCGAGGGACCAGTCGATACGGGCCACTTTGGGGAAGGCGCGCAGGGTCTCTTTGTCCGGCTCCTCGGCGACGAGGTGCCAGCCCTTGCCGGTCAGGAAGGCTTCGACCTTCGCTTTCACTTTTTGCGGCGTCTGGTCGGGCACCAGGCGGAAGTCGATCGAGACCTGCGCCTCGGTCGGGATGGCGTTCGCGGCCCCCTCCCCGACCTCGGCGGCGCGCAGCCCGCGCACGTTCAGCGCCGGCTCCATCAGACGCTCCTGGAGCCGCGCCCTGCCGCCCTCGGTGCGGCCGAGGCCGAGCTCTTCCGCCAGCGAATCCTCGACCATGGGCATGACGCCGACCGCCTGTTTCTCGGTCACGGTCAGCGGCCGGACATCGTCGTAGAAGCTGGGGATCAGGATGCGCCCCTCCTCGTCGCGAAGGCTCGCCACCAGATGCGCCAGCATCACCGCCGGGTTGGGCGCCCAGTTGCCGTAGTGGCCGCTGTGGAGCGGGCGCACCGGACCGTAGACGGTCAGCTCGAGCCCGGCCACCCCGCGGGCGCCGAAGTAGACCTGCATCCGCCGCGTGGGGTGCACCGGCCCGTCGCAGAGCATCCAGGCGTCGGCGGCGAGCAGCGGGGCGTTGCGCCGCAGGATCTCGGTCAGGTGGGGGGAGCCCTGCTCTTCCTCCCCCTCCAGGAACAGCTTGACGTTGACCGAGGGCGCGACCCCGGCGGCGCGGAGCGCGTCGAGCGCGGTCAGGATGGCCACGATGGGGGACTTGTCGTCGCTCGCCGAGCGGGCGTAGACCCGCAGCTCCGGATCGAGCGGACCGGTGACGGACGCGAGGTTCACCTCCCGGGTTCCGGGGCCGATCGGCCCGGAGCGCAGCAGCGGCTTGAACGGATCGGAGAGCCACCCCTTCTGGTCCACCGGCTGGCCGTCGTAGTGAGCGTAGAACATCAGCGTCCGCTTGGCCCCGGGGACCTTCAGCTCGCCGTAGAGAGCGGGCGGCGTGCCCTTCCCCGCCGAGAGCCGCTGGACCGCGAAACCCCGGCGGCCGAGCATCGCGGTCAGCAGGTCGGCGTTGCGCTCGATATCCGCCACCTTGGTGGCGACGTTCGGCAGGGCGAGCAGGCCGGTGAGCTCGCCGAGGATCTCCCGCTCGTGCGCCGCGCGGTAGGCCCGCACCCGGTCCCGCACTCCGCCCGGCTCCGCCGCCGCGGCCAGAGCCGATACCGCGAGCAGCAGGGCGCATCCCATCGCAACCGATTTCCCTCGGATCATGGTTCATTCTCCTGGTAAGGCACACCGATCCCCGGACGGCCCGCGGCCGTGGAGGTCAGAGGTTCGCGAACTTTGGTGGGAAGGTGGAATGGTCGGGGCGAGAGGATTTGAACCTCCGGCCTCACGGTCCCGAACCGTGCGCTCTACCAAGCTGAGCTACGCCCCGACATAATTTGCGGTCCTACTCGGGATCAACCGCGAGGAGGGGGAGGATACCGCCTCGCGGTTGCCGGGTCAAGCGGGCGTGCTCGGGGCAGGCGGCGGGTCCGCAAGCCGGGCGGAGGCGTTTCGGGTAGAATTTTGGGCGGTCCCCTTACGAGACTTCAAGGAGCCGCGATGTCCGACTTCGATCAGGTCCCCTTCTTCTCGGCCGAGTTCGCGGAGAACCCGGAGCCGAGATGCCCCTGCATTCTCCTCCTCGATTCTTCGGGCTCGATGAGCGGGAATCCCATCGCCGAGCTCAACGACGGCCTGAAGACGTTCAAGGACGAGCTGATGGCCGACGGCATGGCCGTGAAGCGCGTCGAGCTCGCCGTCGTCACCTTCGGCCCCGTCCGCGTCCTGGCGGAGTTCCAGACCGCCGACGTCTTCCAGCCGCCGGCGATCGCCGCCAGCGGCGACACCCCCATGGGCCAGGCAATCGAGAAGGCCCTGGAAATGCTCCGCCAGCGCAAGGAGGTCTACAAGCAAAACGGCATCTCCTGGTACCGCCCGTGGGTCTTCCTGATCACGGACGGCGCCCCGACGGACGCCTGGACCCACGCCGCGGAGCTGGTGCGGACGGGCGAGGAGTCGAAGTCGTTCATGCTCTTCGCCGTCGGCGTCGAGAACGCCGACCTCGAGATCCTCCGCAAGATCTCGGTCCGCGAGCCTTTGAAGCTCAAGGGTCTCCGCTTTCGCGACCTCTTCTCCTGGCTGTCGAACTCTCTGGGCTCGGTCTCCCGCTCGAACCCGGGCGACCAGGTCCCGATGCAGAACCCCGTGGCCCCGGACGGCTGGGCCAGCGCCGGATGACCCCGGGCTCCTGGCGCCTCGCGGCGGCCTCTGCCCTGGGCACGTCCCACGAGAAGCTCGGCACGCCCTGCCAGGACGCCCACGCCTGCGAGGCGCTGCTCTCGGCGACGGGCGAGACCCTGCTCGTGGCGGTGGTCGCCGACGGCGCCGGCAGCGCAATCCGCTCCGGGGACGGCGCCCAGCTCGCCTGCGCCCTCATGCTGGACGAGGTGCGAGCGCTCCGCGAGCCCGGCGGCGGTATCGGCGGCATCGGCGGCATCGGCGGCCTCTCCCGCGAGCTGGCCTGCGGCTGGCTGGCGCGGTTCCAGATGGAGATCGGGGTCCGCGCGGCGGCCGAGGGGCTGGCGCCGCGGGATTTCGCCTGCACCCTGCTGGTGGCCCTGGTGGGGGAAGAGCGCGCCGCGTTCTTCCAGATCGGGGACGGCGCCATGGTGGTTTCCGACGGCGAGGGCGATCCCGATGGGGACGGCTATGCCTGGATCTTCTGGCCCGACAACGGCGAGTACGAGAACCTCACCTACTTCGCCACCGATCCCCAGGCCGCGGATCACCTGCGGTTCGATACCGTCGACCGCGCCGTCGACGAGATCGCCCTCTTCTCGGACGGCCTCCAGCGCCTCGCCCTGCACTATCAGACCCGCACCGCGCACCCGCCCTTCTTCCGCTCCCTGTTCGCGGCGGTGCGCGCGGCGGACGCCGAAACCGCCGAGGTGCTCTCCGGCAGGCTCGCGGCGTATCTCTCCTCGCCCCCGATCAACGAACGCACGGATGACGACAAGACCCTGATCCTGGCGACCCGCCGGCCTTGAAGACCCCGCCGACGATCTACGATAGCCAAGGCCGGCCCCTGGTCCTGGGCCGCCTGCTCGGCAGGGGCGGCGAGGGGGAGGTCCACGAGCTGTCCACCGAGCTGTCCGCAAATAAGACGCCTCTGGTGGCCAAGCTCTACCACAAGCCGCTGTCGAGGGAGCACGCCGAGAAACTGCAGGCGATGGCGCGGCTGAAGACCGAGGCGCTGCTCCGGGTCGCCGCCTGGCCGGTGGACACCTGCCATCGCCGGCCCGGCGGCGAGATCGTCGGCCTGGTCATGCCGAAGATCTCCGGGCACCAGGAGATTCACAACCTCTACAGCCCGAAGAGCCGGCTCAACGCGTTCCCCGACGCCACCTGGAGGTTCCTGCTCCATGCCGCGGCCAACCTCTCCCGGGCCTTCGCCGTGGTCCACGAGCACGGGCACCTCGTCGGAGACGTCAACCACGGCAACGCGCTGGTCTCCCGGCAGGCGATGGTCCGCCTGATCGATTGCGACAGCTTCCAGATCCAGGCGGGCGACCGGCAGTTCCTCTGCGGGGTCGGCGTCTCCACGCACGTCCCGCCGGAGCTCCAGGGAGGCTCGCTGCGTGTGGTCCGCACGGCGGATCACGACGCCTTCGGTCTGGCCGTCCTGATCTTCCAGATCCTGTTCATGGGCCGCCACCCGTATTCGGGGCACTTCCTGGGCTCCGGCGAGATGCCGATCGAGAGAGCCATCCGGGAGAACCGTTTCGCCTATGGACCCTCGGCGGGCCTCCGGCAGATGCGCCAGCCCCCCAACACGCTCGACCTCGCGGCGGCTTCGAGGCCCGTCGCCGACCTGTTCCAGAGGGCGTTCTCGCCTCCGGGAGCGGCCCGCCCGCGGGCCCACGAATGGGTCGCGGCGCTCGAAGCGGTGAAGACGTCGACGTGCGGCCGCAATCCGGCCCATCTGTATCTCGAAGGACTGCCCTCCTGCCCGTGGTGTGATCTCGAATCCCGGGCGGGAACGATCTTCTTCTATCTCACCGCCGTCCATCACAGCGGCTTCGACGTTTTCGACGTCATGGCCGTCTGGGCCCGGATCTCCGCTGTGGCCGGCCCGGGAGCGCCGCCGGCGATCCCGGATCCCGCGGCCTATGACCTGCCCCCGTCCGCCACCGCGCTCGCGATGTCGCGGAAGCGGATCCGCCAGATCGCCGCCGCCGGGGTGATCGTGATCGGCGTGGCCTCAGGGATCTATCTCGGCTCGCCGGTATTCGTCTTCTTGATCTCGGTCGTCCTGGCGCTCGCCATCCTGTACGCCACCGATCCTGCCCGGCAGGAAGCGAAACAGCGGCTGAAGGACGCGCAAGCCACCTTCCAGAAGCTTCAGGAGATCTGGACCCACCAGTCGGACGACGCTCCGTTCCGCCGGAAGCGTGGCGAGCTCGAAGGGCTGAAGGAGGAGTACCGCGGCCTGCCTGCGTTCCGGCAGAAGAAGCTCGCGGCGCTGGAAGCGGGGCGCCGGGCCGCGCAATTGGAACGGTTCCTGGACCGCTACCGGATCGACAAGGCGAAGATCCCTAACATCGGTCCGGGCCGCACGGCGACTCTCCAGTCGTACGGCCTCGAGACCGCGAGTGACCTCGAGACCCGGGCCATCCTCGGGGTCCCCGGCTTCGGCCATATGCTCACCCAGACGCTGCTGGGCTGGCGCCAGTCGATCGAGAGCAAGTTCGTCTTCGATCCCACAAAAGGGGTGGACCCCGCGGACGTCGCGGCCCTGGACCGGACGATCGCGGCGCGCAAGGCCCAGATCGAACGGGTCCTCCAGACCGGAGGCGCCGAGCTCGAGAAGATCCG
>JBDSHF010000145.1:0-28833 GCA_039918595.1 Thermoanaerobaculia bacterium | reverse complement strand
TCGAATCGTCCACGTGCGAGTAGACGTGAGCGTCGATGGCGAAGGGCTCGGAGGTCAGCCGGCGCCCCGAATCGAGGAAGGGGCCGGCGGGGTGATCGGCGACGGCCACCCGGATCTCCATCCGCTCCTCGTTGCCGACGCTGTAATAGAGATAGAACCGCCCCTCGAAGTACGCGACCTCGGGCGCCCAGTAGCAGGGGAAATTGCCCGGCAGAGGCTCCATAGCGCCGGCCAGCGGCCGCCAATCGGCGAGATTCCGCGAGTGGATCACCCCGAAAGCGCGGCCGTCGTGCCAGAGGCCGGTGCAGTAGCCCCAGTACTGCCCGCGGTGCTTGAGGACGAAGGGGTCCGGGAAGGCGTGGGGGTAGACGGGGTTGGTGTAGGTCATCTTGATTCAGGCCTGAGGATGAAGTTGAAGCGTTCCGCCCTTCGAATCCTCACCCTCGATCCCTCTCCACTCCGTGGAGAGGGAGGGCCCTGCGCTCAAAGTTGTCGCTTCATCAGCGGGCCCTCCCTCTCCCCCCGGGAGAGGGACCGAGGGTGAGGATTCGAAGCGCAGGTCGCTCAAGCCGGCAACGCCACTCCCATCCCCCCCACCGCCCCCACCGGGTCCGCCACGTGCTTCCGGAACTGCTCGACCAGCGGCGTCGGCTCCCACCGGCGCCCGGCGCCTTCGGCCGCCATCGTGTAGAGGCCGAGGTCGAGATGGAAGTCCTCGACCGGGCGTTTGCCGTAGCGGTAGCGCCAGTCGATCATCGTGAACAGCGGGAACCAGGTGTAGCCGAGCACGGGCACGCCTTGGGCGCGGAGATGGCGGATGGCGGCGATCGAGGTGTCGAGCCAGCGCGCGCGGACGTCGACGTCCCCCTTGGCGCTGGTCTCGGTGACCATGATCGGCGCGCCGTACTGCTTGTAGTAGTCCTCGATCAGGTGGACGAAGCCGGCGCCGTCCTGCTCGACCGCTCGCCAGGCGAGTTGCCCCTTGCGGTTCACCGAGACCTGCTGGGTGGACCACTGCGGATAGAAGTTCATGCCGATGACGTCGAGCGGGATGGCGTTGCGGCGGATCGACGTCAGCTCGTCCGGGCCGGCGCCGTTGCGCAGCAGCCAGGTGTAGAGCGGATGGTCGGGCGTCAGCTTCCCCGCCAGCAGATCGTAGGCGAGGAAGCCGCGGCGCTGGTCCTCGACGGCGAGCGACTCGAGATCGGCGCGGGCGGCGCGGGCGAGACCGGTGGCCTCGACGTGGACCATCAGCGCGCCGGGATCGACCTCCTTGATCGCCGCGACGGTGCGCTGGATGCCGCGCACGAGCTGAAGCATCAGCTTGAGATAGCCGGCGTCGCCGCGCAGGTAGGGGGGCCAGAGCCCTTTCTTGCCGCAGAACAGGGCGTTGACGATCGGCTCGTTGAGCGGCGTGTACCAGCGGATCAACCCCTTGTAGCGTTCGGCGACCGCCTTCGCGTAGGCGGCGACGGCGCGCGGATAGTCGTCGGCGGCGAACTCGCGGCGCAGCCAGAAGGGGCAGCCGTAGTGCATCAGGTCGAGGATGGGGGTGATCTTCAGCTCCTCGACCAGGTAGGGGATCACCTGGTCGGTCCAGCTCCAGTCGAACTCGCCGGGCAGCGGCTCGACGCGATACCAGGGGATGCCCCAGCGGATCGCCCGCACGCCGAGCTCGCGGCAGAGGACCAGATCCTCGCGCCAGTGCTCGTAGTGGCCCATCAACTGGTATTCGTCGAGGGCGCGATGCCCCTTGCGGGTCTGGGGGATGAAGGTGTCTTCGATGCCCGTCGCCCAGAGGAAATCCTCAGGCTCCGGTCCGGGGAGGAGGGGGTGCTGCGTCACGACGGCTTACCTCATCGGCTGTCTGATCAAAAAGTGCGCGCACCTTACCACAGGCGTCGAGGAGGTGGCGGATCGTGATGTCCGGCGGGATCGGTGACGGAACGGTTCCGCCGCCGAAATCACAAATCCTCCAAAGCGTAAGAAAGACAACAACAAGGTAAAAACAACATCCGCACCCGGCCCCCCGGGTTTTACTTCCGATTTAATTGCCAGCGAATTCAGGAAACCTGCGGGACTGGGAGAAGGACGTAAAGGACTGCAAGGACGCAAAGGACATCCAGGAACAACCACGCTTCTCAGGCTGTCCTTTACGTCCTTTGCCGCTCTAGCCGGCCAGCCCGTCGGTACCCGCCCCGCAAACGATGGCGCAGGCAGCTTTTACCCCCGTCAGGGGGATCCGCCCGGAGGCGAGGGCGGCGAGGGCGGCGGCGCCCGAGAGCTCGGCGGCGATGCCGGCCTCGAACCAGAGCCGGCGAGCGGCGGCGTACATCTCCTCGTCGGAGACCAGGACGACGTCGTCGACCCGCTCGCGGATCACCGCGAAGTTCATCTCGTGGCTGGCGCGGGGGGCCATGGTGTTGGCGGCGGTCGAGACGCTGGGGAGCTCGACGACGCGGCCGGCGCGCAGGCTCTGGTAGATCTTGGGGGCGCCGGTGGCCTCGACGCCGATGACTTTCACCCCCGGCCGCCTCCCCTTCACCGCCGTGGCGACCCCGGAGATCAGGCCGCCACCGCCGATCGCCACCACGAAGAGGTCGGCCGCGGGAGCGTCGTCGAGGGCTTCGAGGGCGAGGGTGCCCTGGCCGGCCATCACGTCGGGGTCGGCGAAGGGGTGAATATAGGTCATCCCCTCCCGGCGGGCGGCGGCGAGCGCGGCCGCGTTGGCATCGTCCCAGACCTCCCCTTCCCATACGACTTTCGCCCCCCAGCGCTCCAGCTTTACGCCCTTGGCCGGCGGCACGTTGGCGGGCAGATAGATGGTCGTGGGCACGCCGGCAAGGCGCCCGGCAAAGGCGACGCCGAGGCCGTGATTTCCTCCCGACGCGGTTACCAGTCCGCGCGACACTTGGGTAGTAGGGAGAGTCAGCACCTTGTGGGTCGCTCCCCGAGCCTTGAACGAGCCGGTCACCTGGAGGTTCTCCAGCTTCAGGAGGAGCCGGCTCCCGGGATCGCCACCCGGCAGCGGCCCCATGTCGAGGACGGGGGTACGGCGTAAGTGGGGTGCGAGGCGGCGGGCGGCTTCTTCGATGTCGGCGAGCTCGATCATTCGCCGGATGCTACCAGGACCAGAGGGCGGAAAGGGGATCGGGATGGGGAGCCTGAAAGGCGGAAATTTCGTCTTCCAGCCTGCTTGACTTACGCCATGATTACGCCTAATATACGCCCATGGAAACGACGACCGTGAAGACGTCCCAGCGAGGGGAGGCAACCTGCTTTAACAGAGATCCCGGGCGGGATCTCAGGAGATAACCACCGTGCGCACACCGATCTTGAACGGCCTCGGCCAGGCGCTGCGCTGGCTGCGCGACCGTCAGGGCAAGAAGCAGTACCAGGTGGCGGAGACCGCCGGGATTACCAAAGGCATGCTCTCGGCCTATGAAACCGGCCGGCAGCGCCCCTCGCTCGAGACCCTGGAGAAGATCCTCGACACTCTCGGGTGCGACCTGAACGACCTTCACAACGCGATCCAGATCATCAACGGCCGCCCGGAAGGGATCAAGCGGCGGGGTGAGGGGGTGTCCGAGGAGCAGGAGATTGCTCCGAAACCGGACGGCGGCGGAAGGTCGGAGGTCCAGAAGGTTCTCGGCCGCCGCGATCCGTTGCCGTTCGAAGAGGAGAGGGCCTTCAGCGAGATGCTGGACGGCTTCCATCGTCTCCTCCGCTACTTCCACGAGAGCTTCTCCCCGCCCCGCCGGCCCGAGCCGCCGGGAAATGGGGAGGACCAGTAAAGCTTCGGTACGGCGAAACCCTCGATAGGGGTGGCCCCTGTGGGGCCGCCCCTCTTTTTTCGCCCCTACAGACTCAGCCGGCGAGCAGGCTCCCCCGCAGCACCATCACGGCCTGGCCGCCGAGCTTGATGCGGTCCCCCTCCACCCGCACCCTCACGACGCCGCCCCGGGCCGAGGCCTGATAGGCGAGAAGATCTTCCTTCTCCAACCTCGAGGCCCAGTAGGGTCCCAGCGTGCAGTGGGCGGAACCGGTCACCGGGTCCTCGTCGACGCCCGAGCCCGGCGCGAAGAAGCGGGAGACGAAGTCGAACGGAGCGGCGGAGCTTCGCGCGGTCACGACGACGCCGCGCACCGGCAGGGACTTCAACGCCTGAAAATTGGGGGTCAAGGCGCGGACCGCGTCCTCGGACGGCACCTCCACGAAATAGTCGTAGCGGCTCTTGCCCACGAACCGCGGCTCGGCCCCGAGCGCCGCCAGCAAGCCGGCGGGGGGCTCCACCTCCTCGACCCGCCGGGCCGGGAAGTCCAACTCGATCCACTCCCCCCGCTGCTCGGCGGTGAGCAGCCCGCTCAGGGTATGGAAGCGCGCCGTCTCCCCCGCTCCCAGCCGCCCGGTCGCCCACAGCACGTGAGCGCTCGCCAGGGTGGCGTGGCCGCACAGCTCTACCTCGATCGCCGGCGTGAACCAGCGGAGGTTGAAGCCGCCGTCTGTTCCATCGAGCGGATCGAGAAAGGCGGTCTCCGAGAGGTTCATCTCGCGGGCCACGTCCTGCATCCACCGCGCGTCCCGCGGCTCCGGCAGCAGGCAGACCGCGGCCGGATTGCCGGCGAATGGGCGTTCCGTGAAGGCGTCGACTTGGTAGAGGTCCAGGGTTGGGGTGGGCATGGGGGAGAGGATATCAAGGTCCACAAGCATCTTGATGGTTGGGGCGGCGTACCCCTCGAGGCCTCACCCTCGGTCCCTCTCCCGGGGGGAGAGGGAGGACTTAGCCGAAAATACGGATCACGTAGGGTGCGCTGTGCGCACCTTCAAGGTTGTTCATGGTGCGCACAGCGCACCCTACGCGATCCGTCGCCTCAGGAAAGGCCTCCCTCTCCCCCTGGGAGAGGGACCGAGGGTGAGGCCTCGAAGGGCAGGACGCCGCATCGGGCATCGCCATCCTGGATCTGGATTCATGCCGCCGCCCCAGCCGTGCTCCGACTTTACATCGCAAAGTCCTTCATCTATCATCCGAGCTTGTACCTGGCAGGAACAATCTCCCAGGTCCTTCGGTTACACTTTGCCGAGACCAGGACGAACTTCCCAGGGACCCGGAACGGACGCGAGCAGGGGCAAAAAAGACAAGGAATGGGACTCTCGACCGCAGCTCCCTCGACCGCCCGCCCGGCGGCTGTGCCCGAAGGCTTCACCCGCCTGCTCGCCGGCTTCCGCGATCAGCTCGACCGCGCCCTCAGCCAATGGCTCGACGCCAAGCGTGAGGAGGCGCTGGCCCTCGGCTCTCCGGAGACGCTGGAGCTGATCGACGGCGTCGGCCAGCTCGCGACCCAGGGGGGCAAGCGGCTGCGCCCGGCTCTCGTCTACTACACCTACCGCGCCTGCGGCGGCGCCGCGGACGAGGAGGTGCTCCCCCTCGCCCTGTCGACCGAGCTGCTCCACACCTACCTGCTGATCCACGACGACATCATGGACCACGCCGAGTTCCGGCGCGGGCTGCCGGCGGCGCACGTGCGCTTCAGCGACGCCCACCGGGCACACGGCTTCCATGGCGACGCCGACGACTTCGGCCGCTCGGCGGCCATCCTGCTCGGCGACCTCGCCCAGAGCTGGGCGGTGGAGCTGGCGGCCCAGGCCTCGACCGGCCGCGGCGGCGGCGAGCTCGCCCGCTGCTTCTCGGCCATGTGCCAGGAGGTGATCGGCGGCCAGTATCTGGAGCTGATGGTGGCGCAGCGGCGCGCGGCGACCGAGGAGGAGCTGCTGCGGGTACTGCGCCTGAAGTCCGGCCGCTACACGGCCGAGCGGCCGATCCAGCTCGGGGCGCTGCTGGCCGGCGCGCCGCCGGAGGTGCTCGCCGAGCTGTCGCGCTACGGCGCCGCGGTGGGCGAGGCCTTCCAGCTTCAGGACGACCTCCTGGGGATGTTCGGCGACCCGGACACGGTGGGCAAGCCGGTCGACGCCGATCTCAAGGAGGGAAAGTTCACCTTCCTCATTCACCATGCGCTGGCCAAAGCCACCCCGGAGCAGCGCCGCACCCTCGACACCGCCCTCGGCAATCCGGAGGCGAGCCCGGAGCAGACCGCGGCGGCGCGCCAGGTGCTGGCGGAGACCGGCGCGCGCGAGGCGGTCGCCGCGATGATCGGAGAACGCCTGCGGGCCGCCCGGTCCGCGCTGGCGGCCATGGATCTACAGGCGGAAGGGCGCCTCTTCCTTGCCGGACTGATCGACTATCTTTGGGGGCGCGAGCAGTGAGCACCTCCGAATTGATCGCCCCTCAGGTGATCACCGGCGAGGAGCGCGACCGCAAGGCCGAGCACATCCAGCTCGCCCTCGATCAGCGCATGCAGCTCGGCCACAGCTTCTTCGACGACTACCGCTTCGAGCCCGAGGCGTGCCCCGAGATCGACATGGAGGAGATCGACACCTCGGTCGAGTTCCTGGGCCGCCGGCTCGCGGCGCCGCTGCTGATCTCCTCGATGACCGGCGGCACGGAGATGGCCGGCCGGATCAATCGCAACCTCGCGGAAGGCGCCGAGCGGACGGGCATCGCCGTGGGGGTGGGATCGCAGCGCAAGGCTTTGGAAGATCCAGCGAAAGCTGATACCTTTCGCGTCCGCGAGGTCGCCCCTTCCGTCGTGTTGCTGGCCAACCTCGGCGCCGTCCAGCTCAATTACGGCATGGGCGTGCGCGAGTGCCGGCAGGCCGTGGACATGATCGGGGCCGACGCCCTGATCCTGCACCTGAACGCGCTGCAGGAGGCGATCCAGCCCGAAGGGCAGTGCAATTTCTCCGGGCTGCTGCCGAAGATCGGCGAGGTGGTGCGCGAGGTGGGGGTGCCGGTGGTGGTCAAGGAGATCGGCTGCGGGATTTCTGAAACCACGGCGCGCGCCCTGGCGAGCCAGGGAGTGCGCATCGTCGACACGGCGGGAGTGGGCGGCACGAGCTGGGCCCGGATCGAGGCACAGCGGGCCGACGACCTCGAGATCGGCGAGCTCTTCGCCGGCTGGGGGTTGCCGACGCCGGAGTCGGTCCGGCAGGTCCGCCGTGTCGAGGGGTTGACGGTGATCGCCAGCGGCGGCGTCCGCAACGGGCTCGACGCCGCGAAGGCGATCGCCCTCGGCGCCGGTCTCGCCGGTTTCGCCCATCCCTTCCTGGCGCCGGCCATGGAGTCCGCCGAGCGGGTCGCCGACAAAGTGCGGCGCACCGTGCGCGAGCTCAAGATCTGTATGTTCTGCCTGGGTGTAAAAACCATCGCGGAGCTTCAACGTACGAAGCTCCTTAAAGGGTTGTGAGATGAGCAAGACCGCCAATTCCGCATCCATGTCCATGGCCCCCCTCACCCGCGAGGAGCTCGTCCGCTCGCTGGTCGCGGGCGAGCGCCGCTTCCATGAGATCCCCAAGCACCTGTCCGCGGAGGAGGCGGCGGAGATCCGCCGCCAGGCCCTGGAGGAGATGACGAGCACGCCACTCTCCAACATCGGCCACCACTCGCTGGACGTGCAGCGGGCCTCCCACCGCAACTGCGAGAACTTCATCGGCGTGGCGCAGATCCCGATGGGGGTCGTCGGCCCGTTGCGGGTCCGCGGCCAGCACGCCGACGGCGATTTCTGGGTGCCGCTGGCGACCACCGAGGCCGCCCTGGTGGCGAGCACCAACCGCGGCTGCGCCGCCCTGCGCGAGGCCGGCGGCGCCGTGGTGCGGGTGGAGGACGTGGGAATGACCCGCGCTCCCGTCTTCCGCACCTCGGGGATCGTGCAGACGCAAGCCTTTCTGCAGTGGATCCAGGACCACGAGGAGGAGATCCGCCATCTCACCGAGGGGACGAGCAGCCATCTCAAGCTCCTCGAGGTGCGCCCCTACGCCTTCGGCACCACGGTCTTCCTCCGTTTCCGCTTCGACACCGGCGACGCGATGGGGATGAACATGGCCACGATCGCCTGCGACCGCGCGGTCAACGAGCTGATCGAGCCGGCGACCGGGGTGCCCTGCATCGGCCTGTCGGGCAACTACTGCGCGGACAAGAAGCCGGCGGCGATCAACTGGCACGAGGGGCGCGGCAAGCGCATTTACGCCGAGATCCTGCTCGACGCCCAGATCCTCCATCACGTCCTGAAGACCGACGCCCGCAGCCTGGTCGAGGTGCAGTACCGCAAGAACCTCCTGGGCTCGATCGCCGCCGGCTCGATGGGCTACAACGCCCACTACGCCAACGTCTGCGCCGCCTTCTTCATCGCCACGGGGCAGGATCCGGCCCACGTCGTCGAGAGCTCGCTGGGGATCACCTGCATCGAGTCGCGCGGTCCGGACTCGGTGTTCGCCTCGATCTTCATGCCCGACGTGCCGCTCGGCGCGATCGGCGGCGGCACCGCGCTCGACACCCAGCGCGAGGCCCTCGCCGTGCTCGGTGTCTCGCCGGACCCCGAGCGCCGCGGCGACGCCGTCATCAAGCTGGCCGAGATCCTGGGCGCGGTCGTGCTCGCGGGCGAGCTGTCGCTGATGGCCGCCTTCACCTCGAACGATCTGGCGCGCGCCCACGAGAAGCTCGGACGCGGCGAGATTCCCCAACTGCCGCTTCCGACCTAGCGCGGAGGCCGGCTGATCCCCCGCGCTCTCCGTACCGGGACTGAGGCCGGGGCCGAGCCGGCGGCGGCCCCCGCCGCCGTCGCGGTCTCGACCCCCGGCAAGCTCATCCTGATGGGCGAGCACGCCGTGGTCTACGGCCGCCCCGCGCTCGCCGCCGCCATCGACCTGCGGCTCACCGTCCGCCTCTCGCCGCTGCCCGGTTCCACCGTCCGTCTCGATCTCCCTTCCCTCCCCCACGCCGAGGAGACCACCTGGGACGCGGTGCGCGCCCACGCCCAGGCCGCCCGCGAGAGCTGGGACGAGTATGCCCGCGAGCCCGGCCCCGAGCGCTTCCGCGCCGTGCGCGGCGACGACCGGTCCCACCTCGTCAAGGTCGCCCTCGGCGAGGCCGCGGCGGCGCTCGGCGAGGAGGACTCGCCGGGGCTCCATCTGCGGATCGAATCGGCGCTGCCGGTCGGCTCCGGCTTCGGCAGCTCGGCGGCCACCGCCACCGGGATCGTCGCCGCCTATCTGACCTTCCGGGGCGCTTTTCATGGGGAAACTGCGCTGAATCACGACGCCGTCGAGCGGATCGTCCTCGAGGCCGAGCGGCGCCAGCACGGTCTCCCCTCGGGAATCGACGGTGCGACCGTGCTCCACGGCGGCCTGCTCTGGGCCCGCAAGCTCCCCACCGGCGGTCTCTTGACCGAGCGGGTCCCGCTGCGCTCGCCTCTGCTCTCGCGCTTCCGCGTCTACGACACCGGCATGCCGGCCGAGACCACCGGCGCCGTGGTGGCCGCCGTGCGCCACCGCCGCGACCAGGATCCCGCCGGGCACGAGCGGCTGCTCGACCGCATCGAGGCCGCGACCCGCGGCTTCCGCGCCGAGTTGGAGCGCGAGGAGGAGGATCCGGCGCGCGCCCGCGAGCTGATCGCGGAGTGCGAGGCGGCCCTGGAAGAGATGGGCGTCGTCACGCCCGAGGTTCGCGCCCTGGTCCGCCAGGTCGAAGCGGCGGGGGGCGCGGCGAAGATTTCGGGAGCGGGCGCGCTGACCGGCCCTGGCGCCGGGTCGCTCCTGGTCTATCATGTAGATCCTGAGTGGATCTCCGGTTGGAGCTTTCTCCGGCCTTTCCCCTTCCACCCCGTGCATTTAGGAGCCGAGGGGCTCCGTCTGGAGACCGACGCATGAGCAAGACCACGGTATCGGCGCCGGCCAATATCGCCTTCGTCAAATACTGGGGGGCCCGCGACCTCGCGAGCGCGACTCCGATGAACACGTCCATCTCGATGACGCTGGAGCACTGCGTGAGCCAGTGCACTGTCGAGACGCTGGATCATGGCGGCGAGGACGAGGTCTGGCGCGCCGAGCCGGACGGCGGTTTCGGTACCCCCGACCCCGAGTTCGCCCGCCGGGTGCGCGCGCAGCTCGACCGCATCCGCCAGTGGGCCGGCCGCAAGGAGCCGGTGCGGGTGGCGACGCGCAACACCTTCCCCACCGCAGGGGGCCTCGCCTCCTCCGCCTCCGGGTTCGCGGCGCTGACCCTCGCCGCCGCCGGAGCGTTCGGCAAGAAGGCGTCGCAGAAGGACCTCTCGCTGCTCGCCCGCCGCAGCGGCTCCGGCTCGGCCTGCCGCTCGATCTTCGGCGGCTTCGTCGAGTGGCCGGCCCCGCAGGCGGAAGGGAAGGACGAGGACAGCTACGCCCGCCAGATCGCCGACGCCGAGCACTGGGACCTGCGCAATGTCATCGCCGTCGTCGAGATCGGTCCCAAGACCATCCCTTCGATCGAAGGGCACCGCCTCGCCACCACCAGCCCCTACTACACCAAGCGCCTGGAGCTCATCCCCGACCGGCTCGACAAGGTGCGCAAGGCGATCAAGGAGCGGGACCTCGAGGCCCTCGGGCCGGTGCTGGAGCAGGAGGCGATCGACCTCCACCTGATCACCATGTCCTCCAATCCGCCGATCTTCTACTGGAGCCCCGGCACGCTCGCGGTGCTGCGCGCCGTGCGCGAGCTGCGGCAGGAAGGGTTGGCCGCCTGGGCCACCATGGACGCCGGCGCCAACGTGCACGTGATCTGCGACGCCGATTCCGAGGACGACGTCGCCGAGCGCCTGGAGGACCTGCCCGCCGTCGGCTTCGTGATCCGCGACGGCATCGGCGCCGGCCCCGACCAGGAGGCGGAGCATCTGTTCTGAGATCGTCTTCATAAAGCTCGGCGGCAGCCTGATCACCGACAAGGCGCGGCCGGAGACGCCGCGCCTGGAGGTGATCTCCCGCCTGGCCGGAGAGATCGCCCGCGCCGCGCGGGACATCCCCTTTCGCCTGGTCGTCGGCCACGGCAGCGGCTCTTTCGGGCACGTCGCCGCCCGGCAGTCCGGCATCGCGGCGGGCCTCCATTCCGCTGAACAGCTCCCCGGCGTCTCCAGGACCCAGGAACGGGCCGCCGCCCTCCACCGGATCGTCATCGAGGCTCTGGTCGCGGCCGGCGCCCTCCCCTTCTCCATCTCGCCGTCGAGCTGCCTGGTCTCCGAGGCGGGCCGGCCGGCCGCCCTCGCCGCCGAGCCGCTCCTGCTGGCGCTCGACCGCGGGCTCCTCCCGGTCCTCTACGGCGATGTGGTGACCGACCGCGCCTGGGGGATCTCGATCTGCTCGACCGAGAAGCTGTTCGAGATCCTGGCCCGCACCCTTTCCGAGCAGGGGCGGACGGTCCGCCGCGCTCTCTGGCTCGGCGAGACGGATGGCCTCTACGACGCCGCGGGGAAGACTGTTCCCACCCTCTCCGCCGGTGACTTCAGCCGGGCCGCCGAGGCGATCGGCGCGCCGTCCGGCACCGACGTCACCGGCGGCATGCTCCACCGCGTCGAGACCGCCCTCGCCCTGGCGCGGCTCGGCATCCCCTCGCGGCTCGCCAACGGCCTCGTCCCCGGCCTCCTCGAGCGCGCGCTGCGAGGGGAGGACGTGCCCGGCACCGAAGTCCTTTGAGCCCGGGATTGAAATCCCGGGCTACCCACAGTCGCCCCTCCCGGGGCTCTGCAAGGAAATCGGTTTGGGAGTCCCGGATGGGACGGCCGTCGGTAGCCCGGGATTTCAATCCCGGGCAGTGAGGCTGCTATCCTCTCTCGCGTGCAGGCGGAAACCGAAGAACGGGGGTCGCGGAGGGTCGATCTGGAACAGCTCCTGATCGCGACCAGCCGCACGTTCGCGCTCGCCATCCCGCTGCTGCCCGAGCCCCTGCGCCGGGAAGTTACGCTCTCCTACCTCCTCTTCCGCGTCGCCGACACCTTCGAGGACGCGGCGAGCTGGCCGCGCGCCCTGCGCGTCGAGGCGCTCGGCCGGTTCGACGAGCTGCTGGAAAATCCCGGGCGCGAGGAGATTGAGAAGGTCTCCCGCCGCTGGGCCGAGGAGGTGCCGTGCGAGCAGCTCGGCTACCGGGAGCTGCTGGCCGATCTCCCCTTCGTTCTCGACGCCTTCTTCGCTCTCTCCCCCGAAGCCGTCGGGTTGATCCGCGAGCACGTGCTGCGCACCTCGCGCGGCATGGCCGGCTTTGTCGCCCGCACCACCGACGAAGGGGAGCTCAGGCTGCGCGACGTGCGGGACCTTCAGGACTACTGCTACGTGGTGGCCGGCATCGTCGGCGAGCTGCTGACCGAGCTCTTCCTGCTCGGCCGCCCCTATCTGGAGCCGGTCGCCTCCGGGCTGCGCGAGCGCTCGCGCGCCTTCGGCGAGGGGCTCCAGCTCGTCAACATCCTCAAGGACTCGGCCTCGGATGCCACGCAAGGGCGGCGCTACCTGCCCGACGGCGTCGAGCGCGCCGAGGTGATGGCGCTGGCGCGGCACGATCTCCAGGCCGCGAGCGAGTACGTGCTCGACCTCCAGGGCGCCGGAGCCGAGCGCGGGCTGGTCGCCTTCGTCGCCCTCCCCGTGCGGCTCGCGACCGCCACGCTCGACCGCATCGAGGAGGCCGGCCCGGGCTCGAAGCTCACCCGCCCCGAGGTCTACGCCATCGTCCAGCGCATGAACAAGGCACTGGATCATGGCGAGCCGGCGATCGCGTGAAACCCTGGGAGCGCCGGCGCTCCAGGGGGTGAATTTCCCCCACTCCCCCCTTGTTCTCCCTCTCCGAGGTGATTCCACGATGAAGTTTTTCCGCGCCCCGCTCCTCCTCGCCCTCCCGCTCCTCGCCGCCTGCGCCGGAGGCGGCGCGCCGAAGCCCGTGCCAACGGCGCCGGCGCGGCCGGCCACCAATCAGGCCCACAATCAGGCCCATCCGCGGGCGACTCCGATCCCGGCGGTCAAGATCCTCGCGGAGACGGCGCAGGACCCTCACTCCTTCGCCCATCCCGAGGAGGTCGCGGTCGAGCACCTGGTGCTGGATCTGACGGCTGATTTCACCCAGCGCCAGCTCACCGGCCGCGCCAGCCTGCGCCTGCGCAACCTGACCGGCGCGAATCGTCTGGTCCTCGATACGCGGGACCTCGACATCCGGCGGGTCACGCTGGACGACGGCAAGACCGAGGCGCGCTTCAAGCTCGGCGACGAAGTGAAGCTCCTGGGCCGGCCGCTGGAGGTGGAGATCGCCCCCACCACCACCTGGGTCAACGTCGACTACACGACGAAACCGGAAGCGGCGGCCCTGCAGTGGCTCACCCCCGAGCAGGCCGGCAGTCCCTCGCCATTCCTCTACACGCAGTCGGAGTCGATCCTCGCCCGCACCTGGGTCCCCTGTCAGGACTCCCCCGGCGTGCGCATGACCTACGAGGCCACCATCCATGCCCCGCGCGGGCTGATGGCGGTGATGAGCGCCGAGAACCCGACCCAGAAGAGCGCCGACGGCGTCTACCGCTTCAAGATGCCGCAGCGCATCCCCTCCTACCTGCTGGCGCTCGCCGTGGGGGATCTCGAATTCCGGCCGCTGGGTCCGATCAGCGGCGTCTACGCGCTGCCGGCCGTGGCCGAGCGCGCCGCCTGGGAGCTCGCCGACACGCCGAAGATGATCGCGGCGGCCGAGAAGCTCTACGGCCCCTACAAGTGGGGGCGGTACGACCTCGTGATCCTGCCCGCGAGCTACCCCTACGGCGGCATGGAGAACCCGCGGCTGACCTTCGCGACGCCGACGATCCTGGCGGGCGACCGCTCGCTGGTCTCCCTCGTCGCCCACGAGCTCGCCCACTCCTGGTCGGGCAACCTGGTGACCAACGCTACCTGGAGCGACTTCTGGCTCAACGAGGGGTTCACCACCTACTTCGAGGGGCGGATCATGGAAGCCGTCTACGGCCGCCCCTACTCCGACATGCTGACGGTGCTCGGCCGGCAGGACCTCGACGACGCGATCAAGGAAGCCGGCGGGATCGACAAGCCCGACACCCGCCTCGCCCTCGACCTCACCGGCCGCGATCCGGACGAGGGATCGAGCGGCATCGCCTACGAAAAGGGGGCGCTCTTCCTGCGCACGCTGGAGTCAACCGTCGGGCGTGAGAAGCTCGACCGCTTCCTGCGCACCTACTTCGACACCTTCGCGTTCCAGTCGATGGACTCGGTACGCTTCGTCGCCTACCTGAAGCAGAACCTGCTGGCCGGCGACCCGGCACAGGCGAAGAAGCTCCACGTCGACGAATGGGTCTTCAACCCCGGGATCCCCGCGAACGCCGCGCACCCCCACTCCGACGCCTTCGTCGCCGTGGACCGCGCCGTCCAGGCCTTCACGGCCGGCACCCCCGCCGCCCAGCTCACCACCACCGGCTGGACGACGCACCACTGGCTCCACTTCCTGCGCAACCTGCCCGAGGCTGTCGACGCGCAGAAGATGGCCGATCTCGACGCCACGTTCCACCTCAGCCAGTCGGGGAACTCCGAGATCCTCGACGTCTGGCTCCTCAAGGTGGTCGACAGCAAATACGAGCCCGCCTATCCCGCGCTCGAGCAGTTCCTGATGACCGTCGGCCGGCGCAAGTACATCCAGCCCCTCTACACGGCGATGGCGAAGAGCCCCGAAGGGGCGGAGAGAGCGTTGCGGATCTATGAGAAGGCGCGGCCCGGATACCACTCGGTGTCGCAGGTCACGATCGACGAGGTTTTGGGGTGGCGGGGATAGCTCGACGCCAGGGAAAAAGCCCGGCGAGCCTCGCGAAAACCTTTTTTTCTTGTCCGCCGGTCCCGGCGAGTCATCCGCCGGCTCCGGCGAGTCGTCCACCGGCTCCGGCGAGTCATCCGCCGGGCCCGGCGAGCCACCGGAAACCCATCCGGCGTAGGGAATCAGCCCCTGCGGGAACGCAGAGGAAGGATTCCGGAGCCTACCTCTCCCGCTCGATCATCACCACCGTCACGTCATCCGTCACCGGCCGGCCGCCGCAGAAGGCCGTCACCAGATCCATCAACGCGTCCACGGCCTCGCCGATCGGCCGGTCGCGGAGGTCCGCGAAGGCCTCCTCCAGCCTTTCGGTGCCCAGCTCCTGGTCGGCGGGGTTGCGGGCCTCGAAGGTGCCGTCGGTGTAGGCGAGGACGCGGTCTCCGGGGGCCAGGGACACCTCGCGCACCGGCAGCGGCCGGTCGCGGAAGATCCGGTTGAGCAGCGGTCCCGTGGCGCCCAGGCGCTCCAGGCTGCCGTCCCCCTTCAGCAAGAGGAGCGGCGGGTGGCCGGCGTTGATGTAGCGCAGACGGCCGTCCGGCAGCAGCAGGGCGTAGACCATGGTGGCGCAGGCCGCGGCCTCGAAGAAGTCGATTCCGAGGAGGACTTCCCGCGACACCCTTTCGGGGTCGACCCCTCGCCGCCGGGCGGCGTCCAGGGTGGAGCGCAGCATGCCGGCGTACATGGCGGCGCTCACCCCGTGCCCCACGACGTCGCTCACCGAGAAGGCGAGCCCACCCTCCACCGCCTGCGCCAGGTAGAAGTCGCCGCCGAGGGCGTCACAGGAGAGGAGCCGCCCGTCGATCCGCCAGCCGGCGCCGGCGACCGGCTCGCGCGGCAGCAGACTGTGCTGGAAGAGCCGCGCCTTCTCCAGATCGCCGGCGAGCGCCTGGGCGTAGCGGTCCTTGGTCTCCCGCTCGCTCTGGAGGCGCAGGCAGCGCTCGACCAGCGCCAGCAGCACCCGGCGATCGAACGGCTTGAAGAGGAAGTAGAAGGCCCCCTCCTCCAGCGAGCGGAAGAGCTTCTCGTCCGGCTCGGAGATGGAACCGGTGATCAGGATCACGTCCGTCTCCGGCCGGCGGGCGCGGATCTCCTGGCAGAGCGAGTAGCCGTCGCCGTCCTTCAGGCGCACGTCGAGCAGGGCGAGATCGAACTCCTCGCGCTCCAGCAATGCCATGGCGTCGGTCGTCCCGGCCACGCACTCGACCCGGTAGACGGGCGAGAGGACGCGGTCGATCGCCCGCCGCATGCCGGCGTCGTCGTCCACCACGAGGATGCGGTCGTTGCTTCTCATGCTACCGCCGCCTCCACGCCATCCTCGCCGGCGAGCCGCAGCTCGACCTCGACGCTGGTCCCCTCGCCCGCGACGCTCGCGATCTCCAGGCCGCCGCCGTTCTGCCAGGCGAGCGAGCGGCAGATGGCGAGGCCCAGCCCGACGCCGCCATGCTTGGTCGAAAAGAAGGGCTCCTGCACCTTGTCCAGCAACTCGGGGAGGATGCCCGGGCCGTCGTCCCTCACCACGAGGCGGGCCTCGCCGTCGCCGGCCCAGCGGGTCGAGATCACGACGCGGCTCCCCTGCTCCCCCATCGCCTCCAGCGCGTTGTTCACCAGGTTCAGCACGATGTGCTGGAGATCGAGCCGCGAGAAGCGGATCGGCGGCAGCCTCTCCTCGAGATCCAGCACGGTCTCGATGCCGCGGCGCCCCGCGGCGCCCTGGAAGAAGGGGACGGTCTCGCGCACCACCTGATTGACGTCCACCGGTCCGTCGCCCGGGCGGCCGCCGCGCGCCACCCGCAGCATGTTGCCGAAGATGCGCTGGCAGAGCTGCGCCTTCTCGACGACCAGCGCGAGGTCGCGGTCGAGCGTCTCCGGATCGGCGATCCCCTCTTTCAGCTCGGCGCGGACCTGCTGGACGAGCGGCAGGATCGTCCCCACGGCGTTGTTGACGTCGTGGGCCACGGCGCTGGCGAGGGTGACCAGGGTCGCCTTGAGCTCGGCCTGGATCGCCTGCCGTTCGAGCGACATGTTGAGCCGCGCGTTGCGGATCGACACCGCCGCCGCGGGCAGGAAGCGCTCGACGACCGTCACGTCCCAGGGGTCGAACGGCCGCCGCTTCCAGGAGGCGATGTTGAGCAGCCCCAGGAACTCGCCGCCGAAATAGAGCGGCGCGCAGATCAGGCTGGCCGGCGCCGGGATGCCCTGCCCGCGATGGTAGGTCAGCGTCGCCCAGAACGGATCGTCGGCCGCGTCCGCCGCCGCCAGCCGCCGGATGCCCGGGCGGTCGCCGAGCGCGCCGATCAGTGCCTCGGCCGGGATCTCGTGCCCCACGAAGGCGCTCTTCCCCTTGGTCCAGACCATCTTCTCGGCCTCGATACGGAAGACCATCCCCGCCGGATCGTAGGTGAGGAAGGCCGAGGAGTGGTCGTAGTCCACGAGCTGATGAAGGCTGTCGAGGATCTGGTAGGCCAGGTCGCGCGGGCGCAGCTCGGAGACGATCTTGCCGCGGATGCGGTCGAGCACCTTGGCGAGACGAGCCTCCTCGCGGCGGCCGAGCTCGAGGGCGAGCACGCCGCACAGCCGGTCGAGAACGCGCCGGGCCGACTGGCCGAACTCCCGCTCGCGGCGCGCCACGCCCACCACCGCCACCTGCCGGCCATGCACCGTCACCCGCGCCAGCACCACCGTCCGCGTGGCCGGCGGCCGCTCATCGCGCAGGAAGGCGACCCCGCGGGGAAAATCGCACAACGTGTAATCCCCGCGCACGACGCGCACCTCGGCGTCGCCGCCCAGGATCCAGACGCACTCCGCCCCCAGCCGCAGCAGAATGGCGTCGGCGAAATGGCCGTAGAGCTTGCGCGCCGGCCCAATTCCCTGGAGATTGCTCTCCAGGACCTGAGCGAACAGCTCGTGCGGGGCTTTGCGTAGATCGATCATGACGGCGGCACCATAAACGGGGCGTAAGATAATAGCATAAAAGGCTGGACGTCCGGCGTGCGATAATCTCCCACCCTATGGCAGACATCCCGCAGACGGCCGGCACCGCCCCTCTCCGCCCGCACCCGCCCCTCGAGCGGTACTACCGCAGCGAGGAGGAGCGCCGCAGCGTCGTCGGCGCCATGTTCAACGAGGCGGCGGCCGACTACGACTGGATCAACCAGGCGCTGAGCTTCGGCTCCGGAACCTGGTACCGCAAGCAGGCCCTGCTGCGGGCCGGCCTCGAGCCAGGGATGCGCGTGCTCGACACCGGCTCCGGCACGGGGGTCGTCGCCGCGCAGGCGCAAGCCGTGGTGGGGGTCGGCGGCCGGGTGGTCGCGCTCGATCCGAGCCTCGGCATGCTGAGCCACGCGGCGAAGCGGGGGGTGCGCCGCCGGGTACGCGCGGTCGCCGAGACCCTCCCCTTCCCCGACGAGCGGTTCGACGTGCTGAGCATGGGCTACGCGCTCCGCCACGTCGTCGACCTGCGCGCCACCTTCCAGGAGTATCGCCGGGTGCTCAAGCCCGGCGGCCGGGTGCTGCTGCTGGAGATCACCCCGCCGTCCTCGCGCCTGGCCCACCGCCTGCTCAGCTTCTACATGGGCCGCATCGCGCCGCTCCTGGCCCGCTTCGGCCGCGGCGGCAAGAGCTCACGGGAGATGATGGAGTACTACTGGGACACGATCGAGACCTGCGTCCCCCCCGCCACCATCCTGCAGGCCCTCGCGGAGGCCGGCTTCTCCAACCCTCAGCGGTACGTCGAGCACGGCATCCTCTCCGAGTACACGGCCACGCGCTGATCCGCTACTCATGCCGCAGGGCGATCCCGGGGTCGACCTCCGCGGCCCGGAGGGCGGGCAGATAGCTCGCCGCCGCGGCGACCGCGATCATCGTCAGGCTCACCCCCAGCAGGACCGGCAGATCCAGTGGCTCGACGCCGAACAGCAGCGCGCCGAGCCAGCGCCCGAGCGCGGCGGCGCCACAAAGGCCCAGCAGCAGGCCGCCGAGTACGATCGATAAACCTTTCCACAGCACCGCCCGCGAGACGCGGTCCGGATCGGCGCCGAGGGCGAGCCGCACGCCGATCTCGTGGGTGCGCTGCGCGACGTCGCTGGACAGCACGCCGTACAGCCCGAGGACGGCGAGCCAGAGCGCGATGATCGCAAAGCCTCCCAGCAGGCGGACGCGGACCCGGGAGTCGGCGGTGGCGAGGTCGATCTGCTCGTCCAGGGTGGCGATCTCGTCGACGACGAGGTTCGGATCGAGGCGGCTCACCGCCTTGCGGACCGCGGGCGCCAGCAGACCCGGCTCCGTCTCGGCACGCAGGACGAAACGGGCCATCGGCCAGTAGGTGTCCCGCGGCAGCACGAACACCTCCGGCATCGGCGCGGCCTGGTCGGCGCTCAGACGGACGTTTCCCACGACACCGGCGACCTCGAACCAGACCGGAGTCTCCCCCTTCCCGGGCTTGACGTCGAAGGTGATCCGCCGGCCGACCGCGTCGCCGGCCGGGAAATACGCCTTCGCCAGCGCCTCGTTGACCAGCGCCTCGCGAGGGCCGGTTCCCTCGCGCAGGAAACGGCCGGACCTGAGCGGCACGTCCATGGCCCGGAAGTAGCCGGCGCTGGTGGCGCGATGCGAAACATCGCTCTCCGCCAGTCGCGGCGGGAGCGGACGGCCCTCGATCGCGATCGGCCCCGACTGCGATCCCCCCTCGAACGGCAGGCGGTCCGCGAGCCCCACCCGCCCGACGCCGGGCAGCGCGGCGAAGCTCTCCAGCGCCTGCGCGTAGAAGCTCTCCAGCCGTTGCTTCGGAGTGTCCCAGGGGAAGTTGATCTTCACCGTCAGCACCGAGTCGGGCCGGAAGCCGAGCGGCACGCCGCGCATCGCGAACAGGCTCTTCGCCAGCAGGCCGACGCCGACCAGCAGCACGACCGAGAGCATCACCTGCAGGGCCACCAGCAACTTGCGGGTCCGCAAACCGCTCGCCGAAGTGCCGGACCGCGCGCCGTCCCGCAGCCCGCTGGCTGGGCGGCCGCGCGACGCCTGCCACGCGGGCGCGAAACCGAATGCCAGCCCACAGAGCAGCGACAGGGCCAGGCCGAAGCCGAGGACGCGCGGATCGAGGTGCGCCAGAGCCAGCCGCGGAGTGTCGGCCGGCAGCAGACCCTTCAGCGCCGCAAGCAGGACGGCCGCGACCAGCAGGCCGAGAATCCCGCCGGCCAGCGCGAGCAGCAGGCTCTCGACGAGATACAGCCGGATCAGCCCGCCGCGCCCGGAGCCGAGGGCGGACCGGATCGCCGATTCCCGCTGGCGCTCGGCGGCCCGGGCCAGCAGCAGGCTCGCGATGTTGACGCAGGCGATCAGCAGGACCATCGCGACGGTGCCCAGCAGGACCAGGAGCGGCAATCGCGCGCCGCCGCTCTGATCCTCTTGTAAAGGCACGGGACGGGCGGCGCGGCCGGCGTCGGTGTCCGGATACTGCTTCGCGAGCCGCCCCGCCACGGTGTTCAACCGCGCCCGCAACCCGGCCAGGGTAGCCTCCGGTTTCATGCGGGCGACGACTTTCAGGAAACCCGCCTTGCGGGAGGTCTGCTGAACGTCGAGCGGCGCGGGGATCAGGAGGTCGAGATCCTCGGGGTAGCCGAGGCCGTCCGGCAGCACGCCGATGATCTGATAAGGCTCGCCGCTCAAGGTGAGGGCACGGCCGAGCAGGCGTGGATCGGCGCCGAAGCGGCGGCGCCAGATCGCCTCGCCGACCAGTGCGACGCGCTCACTCCGGCCGGCCTCCTCCGCCGGCGTGAAGCCCCGCCCCAGGAGCGGCTGGACGCCGAGGACCGCCAGGGGCCGGCCGAAGGTGCGGATCGCCCGCAGCCGCGCCGGCTCGCCCCGGCCGGTGAGAACCAGCCCTTCGCCGTAGAAGCCCGCCGTTGCCGCGAGATCGGTCACCTGGGCGGCCCAGTCGGCCAGCCGCGCTGGGTTGCCGCCGCTGACCTCGCCGTTCTTCGTCTCCTCGATCACCACCAGCCGGTCCGGGCCCGGCAGCGGGAGCGGCCGCAGGAGCACCGCGTCGATGACGCTGAAGACGGCGCTGTTGGCGCCAATGCCGAGGGCGAGCGAGCAGATCGCCGTGAGCGCGAGCCCCTTGCGCCGTGACAGGGTGCGCACCGCCAGCCGGACATCACGCGCCAGCGCGTCGGCCCAGGCCAGCCGGTCGGAGTCGAGCGTGCGGTCGCGGAGCAGGGCCGTGTTGCCGAACCGGCGGCGCGCGTCGGCCAGGGCCTCGGCGGGGGACATCCCCGCCGCGAGGTTGTCGCGCGTCCGCTGCTCGATGTGAAACTCCTGCTCTTCGGCCAGCAGGTCGTATTGCGAGTCGCGGCGCCAGAAGGAATTGCCCAGACGCTTCAGCCATCCCATGATTTCCACCCCTCCCTAGACGAAGCTCAGAACCCGGCTCACCCCATGAGAAAGACGCTGCCAGCTCTCCGTCTCCTCCTCCAGTTGCTGCCGCCCCGCCGCCGTCAGCGAATAGACGCGCGCCCGCCGGTTGGATTCGGTGCGCGCCCACTCGGACTGGATCCAGCCGTCCTGCTCCATGCGGTGGAGCGCGGGATAGAGCGACCCCTCCTCCACCCGCAACGTCTCAGCGGAGACGGTCTGGATGTGCTGGGTGATCGCGTAGCCGTGCAGCGGCCCCGCCGACAGCGTCTTCAAGACGAGCAGCGTCAGGGTTCCCTGCAGGACGTCGTGTTTGGCTTTCGGCAACGGTGGCTCCCCCTCTCTATACCTAGCTGACTACACCTAGCTGACTAGGCAAGAGTAGCGGGGAACGGGGTGGCTGGCAAGAGGCAGAAAAAAAACCAAGGACGTAAAGGACTGCAAGGACGCCAAGGACGAAGACAGAACCCGCGGTCCCTGGCGTCCTTTACGTCCTTGTTGTCCTTTACGTCCTTTTCATCACCGGCATTCCGCCGGCTTTCCTCTCCTCATCCGCCCGCCGTGGCGGCAAGGCGCGCCGCCACCGGCGCCGCCGGCCGGCGCTCGCCGATCTGCTGGCGCCACATGGCGTAGTAGAGCCCCTTGCGCTCCAGGAGCTCGTCGTGGCGGCCGGACTCGACGATCCTCCCCCGCTCGAGAACGTGGATGGTGTCGGCGTGGAGCACCGTCGACAGCCGGTGCGCGATCAGGATGGTGATCACCTGGCTCGACGCCACCTCGCGGATGGTGCCGGTGATCTCCTCCTCGGTCAGCGAGTCGAGCGACGAGGTGGCCTCGTCGAAGACCAGCAGGCGCGGCCGGCGCAGCAGCGCCCGCGCGATCGAGAGCCGCTGCTTCTCGCCGCCCGACACCTTGACGCCCCCCTCGCCGATCACCGTGTCGAGGCCGCGGTCGGCTCGCGACAGCAGGCTGTCGCAAGCGGCCCGCTTGAGCACCTCCAGGCACTCGGCGTCGGTGGCCGTGGGATTGACGAACAGCAGATTCTCGCGGATGGAGCCCGAGAAGAGCTGCGTGTCCTGGGTCACGAAGCCGATCTGCGCCCGCAGCTCGTCGAGGTCGATGGCGGTCTCCGGCGTGCCGTTGTAGAGCACCTGCCCGCGTTGCGGCCGGTAGAGGCCGACGAGCAGCTTGACCAACGTCGTCTTCCCCGAGCCCGAAGGACCCACGAAGGCGAGGGTCTCGCCGCGCCCGGCCTTGAAGGAGACCCCCGTCAGCGCCGGCGACGACGCCGTCTGATGGGTGAAGCCGACCTCCTCGAAAGCCAGCGAGGTGAGCTCGCCCAGGGGAACGGGGTTCGCCGGCTTGGTCTCGACGGGGATCGCCAGGATGGCCTGGAAGACGTCGAGCGACGCCTCCGTCTCGCGGTAGATGTTGATCACCGTCCCCAACTCCTGGAGCGGCCCGAAGATGAAGAACGAGTAGATGAACAGCGAGAAGAACTGGCCGATCGAGATCTGCCGCGTATAGATCAGGTAGAGCATCAGGAAGAGGATCGAGGTGCGCAGCGCGTTCACCGCCGTCCCCTGGATGAAGCTCAGCAGCCGCAGCGAGCGCACCTTGCGCAGCTCCAGCTTCAGGATCTTACCGGTGATCGAATTGAGCCGCTTGATCTCCTGGCGGGCGAGCCCCAGGCTCTTCACCAGCTCGATGTTGCGCAGCGACTCGGTCGTGGAGCCGGCGAGCGCCGTGGTCTCTGCGACGATCACTTTCTGGATCTTCTTGATCCGCTTCGAGAGCAGCGAGCTCAGGATCCCGATCAGGGGCACGGTGAGGAAGAAGGCCGGCGCGATGATCCAGTGCACCCGGGTGGCGTAGACCATTACGAAGCCGACGCCGACCAGCGTCGTGAACAGGGTATTGACGGCGATGGCGATCAGTTTCTCGACGTCGGCGCGCACCTTCTGGAGCTTGCCGAGAGTCTCGCCGCTGCGCTGGTCCTCGAACAGGGAGTACGGGAGCTCCAGGGAGTGGCGGACGCCGTCCGAGTAGAGGTCCGCCCCCAGCCGCTGGGTGACGACGTTGACGAAGTAGTCCTGGAAGTTCTTGGCCAGCCGCGACACGAACGCCACCCCCACGGCGGCGGCGAGCAGCAGGCTCACGCCACGGAAGAACTGGGCCGTCGTGTACTCGCGGTAGCGGGTGGCGTACTCGTCGATGACGTGGCGGAAAATCAGCGGGTCGAGGAGCGAGAAGATCTGGTTGATCGCCGCCAGGACGAGCGCCAGGAGCACGAGCGTCCAGTAGCGGCGGAGGTACGAATAGAGGAGTCGCATGGTGGGGCCATGATATCCCTACTCCTTGTCGTCATCCTTCCCGTCCTCGTCCGGGTGGCTCGCCATGTCGATGACCACCGCGCAGGCGAGGATGAGGGCGTCGTCCTCCCCCTCGGACACGTCGATGCCGTAGCTGTCGGTCCAGGAGAACCACTTCTTCGACACCTCGGCGACCCCTTGGCCGTCGCGGGTGAAGGTGTACTCATGCTCGAGGAGGTTGCCGCGCGCTTCCAGGTCGTCCGGGCCGGGGACGTCCACGGAGAACGTGGCGTGCAGGAAGGAGAACAGCGACTTCTTGACCGTGGCATACGGCCGGCCGTCGCGGTAGATCTCCCAGGTCGGCGCGAGCGCGATCAGCTTCCGCTCGATCCGCGCCACCTCGTTCCCCTGGCCGTCCTTGAAGATCAGCTTGTTGCGGAGACTGAGCAGCTTGCCGTCGACGTAGAAGACATCCCGGCCGTCGGCGTCCTTGATCGTGAAGTCGTCTCCTATTGAAACGAGCTTCTGTCTCATCACGTAGCGCATCGCGGGCCTCCCAGGGAAGGGCGTGCACCGTCTGGCCGGGCATGCCGCCATGGGCAGTATAGCGGGTGGGGAGAGGCGGCCTGTTCGCCGCCCGGGATTGAAATCCCGGGCTACCGACAGTCGCCCCTCCCGGGGCTCTGCAAAAGGAGGTTGTGGAAGTCCCGGACGGGACGGTCGTGGGTAGCCCGGGATTTCAATCCCGGGCGGCAAGGCCGCCGACATCCCATCGCGCTGGTATCATCCCGCCATTCACCACTCGCCATTCGCCGGAGCCTCTATGGACACGGACGACCCGCACACTATCGCCTCTCTGGACGCGCTGCACGGGCTCTACGACGCCCCGAGCGAGCGCGTCCGCCTGAAGCAGATCGACCGCCTGGACGAGCACTGCCGGGCGTTCATCGCCGCCTCGCCGTTCCTGATCCTGGCGACCTGCGGCTCCGCCGGCGCGGACGGCTCCCCGCGCGGCGACCGCCCCGGCTTCGTCGAGGTCCAGGACGACACCACCCTGCTCCTCCCCGACCGCCGCGGCAACAACCGGATCGACAGCCTCCGGAACATCGTCGAGAACCCGGCGGTCGGCCTGATCTTCCTGGTGCCGGGAGTCCACGAGACCTTCCGGGTCAACGGCCGGGCACAGATCAACGTCGATCCGGCGCTGCTGGCCCGCTTCGCCGTCGACGGCAAGGCGCCGAAAACCGTCCTGGTGATCACCGTTCAGGAAGCGTTCATCCAATGCGCGCGGGCCCTCGTCCGCTCCGACCTCTGGAATCCCGCCCGCCACGTCCGCCGCGATGAGCTGCCGAGCATCGGCACCATCCTGGCCGCGCACACCGGCGGCAAGGTGGACGCGGCGGCGTATGACGCGGAAGCCGCGGCCACGGTGGGGCGGACGCTGTACTGATCGGGATCTGACCGGAATGGCGATCGCCCTCCGGGGAGAGCGATCGCCTTTGCTTCAGGGTGTCTACTTGGGGTTTTACCGCAAGCGCCGGCGCTGCGGTCCGGGAGCGGCGGAGCGCCCCGGCCAGGGATTCATCGTGTCACCGCCACCGGCACCGGCGCCGCGGCGCCGCGCTTCCAGCGTCCGGGGGGCCGTCGCGGGACGGGGCGCCGAGGGGCGAGCGGCGGTCGACGGCGGAGTGGCCGAACGGCCCGCCGGCTGCGGCTTGCGGTCGTTGCGGGCCTGCGCATTGGCGTTCGCCCGGGTCCGCTCTCCGGAACGCTGGCTGCGCATCGCGGCCAGGCGCTCGGCGAGGGGGATCTCCAGCTTCTCCGCCGTCTTCGGCTGGTAGTCGAAGCCGTCGAGCGTCTTGCGCGGCAGCACCTTGGCGACCGCCCGCTCGATGGCCCGCAGCTCGTTCATCTCATCCGGCGAGACGAAGGTCAGAGCCATGCCGGTGGCGCCGGCACGGGCGGTGCGCCCGACCCGGTGGATGTAGTCGTCCGGCACGTTCGGCACGTCGAAGTTGACGACGTGGGAGAGCCCCTCGACGTCGATCCCGCGGGCCGCGATGTCGGTCGCGACCAGGATGCGGGTGCGGCCGCTCTTGAAGTCGGCCAGGGCCTGCGTGCGCTGCGGCTGGCTGCGGTTGCCGTGCACGCGGTCGGCAGAGATGCCGTGACGCTCCAGGTACTGGTGGAGCCGGTTGGCGCGGTGCTTGGTGCGCGTGAAGACGATCGCGTTTTCGATCGTGTTCCCCTTCAGCAGCTCGAGCAGCAGGGCGGACTTGACGTCCTGGCGGACCGGATAGATCGCCTGCTCGACGCCGGTGGCCGGCGCCGAGGCGCGCTCGATGTTGAGCATCACGGGATTCTTCAGCATCTGGCGCGACAGCTCGCGGATCGGCGCCGGCACGGTGGCCGAGAAAAAGAGGGTCTGGTCGGCCGGCGGCAGGTGCTTCAGGACGCGGCGGATGTCCGGCAGGAAGCCCATGTCGAGCATGCGGTCCGCCTCGTCCAGCACCAGGACCTCGAGGCCGGCCAGACGGGCGTAGGAGTACTGGAAATGGTCCAGCAGGCGGCCCGGGCAGGCGACGATGACGTCGATGCCGCTGCGGAAGGCCTTCTCCTGGGGCCCCATGCCGACGCCGCCGTAGACCGCGGCGGCGCGGATCTGCGTGTGCTTCGCGAGGTCGTTGAAGTGTTCGACGATCTGAGCCGCCAGCTCGCGCGTCGGGGCGAGGACCAGGGCGCGCGTGGTGCCACGCTTCTTGCCCAGCAGTCGCTGCAGGATCGGCAGCGCGAAGGCGGCGGTCTTGCCGCTGCCCGTCATCGCGCAGGCCAGCACGTCGCGGCCCTCGAGGGCCGGCGGGATGCCGTCGCGCTGAATCGGGGTCGGTTCGGTGAAGCCGAGGTCGGCGACACCACGGAGCAAGCTGGGATCGAGATCGTAAGCAGTAAAACTCATCGGATGTAGGTGTACTTTCCGACGTCGCGGGAGGCGACGTCACGGACAATTCCGGCAGGATCTTGAACGGAGGACTGAGCCGGCGAGGCCGCTGTTGAGGGGCTTCATGCCCCGGTGAGAGTCAAATTCGGATTCTTGGAAGAACGCCGAGGCCGATAGGATGGCACAGTTCGGGCGATTCGGCAAATTGGACCCGGTGCGATCTCTACAACAGCTTGGCGAGCGGTGGGATTCCAGGGCGGAGAGATGTTCGCGGAGCTCTGAGCTCGCGCAGCCGGAACAGATCGGAGATCACTCCGTAGGCGGTCGTCGAGAGATCCGGCTCCTCTTCAGTGAGCACGATTTTTCCCGAGATGTCGGTGGTGAAACGGAGGATCGAGCTGAACCCCTCCACCAGGGCGAAGGGGTCCGCGAGCGGGAGCTCGCGGACCCTGACGCGACCGATCACATTATCTCCCTCCCTGACGGCCTCGCAGACCAGCTTGAGCCGGCAGCCACGCGCGACGGCTTCCCGGACACGCTCGGGCGGAACGTCGAGGAGGCTTTCCCGCTCCACCCTTTCGGGCGGCAGGTCGGCGTCGAGCAGCACGTTGGCCAGGGCCGCGACCTTCACCGCCGCGTCCCACCCCTCCAGATCGTTCGCCGGGTCGGCTTCCGCTACGCCGAGGCGCTGCGCCTCCGCGACCGCCGTCTCCAGGCTCGTGCCCCGCTCCATCTCGCCGAGGACGAAGTTGGTCGTCGAGTTGAGAATCCCCTCGATCTTCAGCAAGGTGTTCCCCTGCAGGCAGCGCTGGACCAGGTTGAAGACCGGGGTGCCGTCCATGACCGTGGTCTCATAGAGGAAGGCGCGTCCCTTGTCCCGCGCCAGATCGCGCAGGGGGCGCCAGGCCCAGGCGAGCGGCCCCTTGTTGCAGGAGATGACGTCTTTCCCCCGCTCCAGCGCCGCCCGCACGTGCGCGATGGCGGCGCCCCCCCGGCCCGGGATGTCGAGCGGGGTCATCTCCACCGCCACGTCGTAATCGAGAGTCCGGAGCGCCTCCTCGCTGGAGAGCCTGTCGTCAAAGCGGCCAGAATCGACGATCCGCGCGAGAACCCGCCGCGGATCGAGCCCACCCGGATCGACGGCGGCGCCCCGCGATCCCGTGGTGATGCCGATGATCGAAACGTCGAGGTTCGCAAGGCCGGGATAGGAATCGCGGTCCGCCAGGATCTCCACCAGCCGGCGGCCGACGTTGCCAAAACCAAGGAGGAGGAGCTTCATGCCCCGGATTCTAGCCGCTCCTCACGATCCTCCGGAGCCATAGGAAGCCGCGGCGCGCAGATCCCGGATGGCGGGCCGGATGGCGTCGGTCAGCACGCATTCGACCACCGAGCGGATCTCGGTCGCGACGTCCATCTCGTCCTCGTTCTCGACCTCCCCTGGAGGCTTGGGCAACGTCTCGACGATTTCCAGGAGACGGGAGCGGAGCAGCTCCAGCTCGGTGACAATTTTTCTCAATTCCGCCTGAGCGGCGGCCTCGGCCTGGGGCATGGCAGGTCCCTCCTCTTCATCGAGAGCTTAGGGACCATCGCCGGTGAGTGTTCAGGCAGGGGACCAAAGGGGGTCCGGCAAGCTCCGCGGTGACGACTTTTTGCCGCTTTCAGGGAACCTGTCCCGGAAATTTGCGTTACCCTGTCACGCCCGGCATGCTTCTCACACCTCTATAGAGAAAAGGAGGAGCTCAAAACATGCCACGATCGATTCCGCCGCCGCTCAGCGTCACCCTGACCTCCCTGCGGACGGCGCAGGGGTGGACGCAGAAGGACCTGGCGCAGGCGGTCGGGATTTCGAAGAAGCTGATCTCTTTTTACGAGAGGGGCCGGAGCGCCCTGAGCCGCGAGATGCTCGAGCGGATGGTGGCGGTGATGGGGCTCGACTCGACGGCGATCGATTCTCACCTCGCGTCGCTTCAGTCGATCCGGGCGGGCACGGAGAGCCTCGACTCGCCGGTGGGTCCCACGGCTGGAGAACGCCGGCGGATCGAGACGGCGTCCGCCGCCGCCGCGCGCGTGGCCGTGGATCAGACCCGTTCGGCGATGACCCGGGCGTTCCAGGCACCCCGGATCCGGCGCGCCCGGCAGGAGGCGCAGGAGCTGTGGTCCTCGCTGAAGGGGCGCCCGATCCACGACCAGCGCGCGCTCGTCGACGGCGAGGAGAAGTACCGGAGCTGGGCTCTCTGCGAGCGGCTCTGCGCCGAAAGCGAGAAGGCGGCGCCGGCCGACGCGGGCCGGGCGGTGGAGCTGGCCGGACTGGCCCTGCGGATCGCCGGCCTCGTCCCGGAGGAGGGTGCCTGGCGCTCGCGTCTCCAGGGCTACGCCTGGGCCCACCTCGGCAACGCGCGCCGGGTGGCCGGCGATCTGCCCGGGTCCGAGGAGGCGTTCGTCCGCGGCCGGAAGCTCTGGGAATCCGGAGTTGCCGG
>JBDSHF010000144.1:0-10296 GCA_039918595.1 Thermoanaerobaculia bacterium | reverse complement strand
TCCACCCCGCCTCTCGGCGACGCAGTTACCTTCGGCTTCCAGGCCGGAGAGCGTATGCCTGGAGAGGATTCTCACCTCTATACGTGTGCGCTCGCGGGCGCACTAGCCCAGGGCAACGCCCTGGGTTGGATCGGGCGTCCCTACCAGCAGTGAATGCGCACGATAGCGCGGCCCTTCAGGCCGCATCGGCCCCTCGGATTTCCCGACCCAGGGCGTTGCCCTGGGCTAAAGGAGGGCGGCCCGTTGGGCCTCAAAGGGCGGTCACATCCTAAAAAACGCCCCAAAAAGCAAAACGGGAGGAGGCCTTCTCAGGCTTCCTCCCGCTCGGGGGTGCGCGGACTGGGGCTTAAGCCAGTCCTTGGCGACGCTCTTCCAGCAGCTTCCGCGCGATCTTCTTGCGGGCCTGCACGGTCTTGCGCTTGCGCTTCACCGAGGGCTTCTCGAAGTGCTGCCGCTTCCGCAACTCGGTCAAGATTCCAGATTTCTCGACTTTGCGCTTGAAACGGCGCAAGGCGTTCTCAAAGCTCTCCTCCTCGCGCACATGCACAACGGGCATCGACACTCACCTCTTTTCGTTTACGGATAGAAGCGCCCCCCGTGCTTCGGGGGGCGGGGAGGAAATTTCGCTCAAATCCGGCGAAAAGTCAAGCTTCAAGCCGCGCTGCGGCGCGTTTCCGCGGGCGGCGGCGGCGCCGGCTGCGGCGGGGATTGCGGGTTCAGGGCCTCGAAATCGGTGAGGTAGACGACGAGCCTGCCGTCCTCTTTGTGGAACCAGACGGCCGCGGCGGTGCCGCCGGTGTCGCGCGGGTAGAACCAGCCGACCACGTCGCGGTCCGGGTAGGCCCGTACGTTGTTGAGGTTGGGCTGGCCGAGCAGGCGGCGTACCTCGTCCTGGTCCATCCCCTTGCGCGCCTGGGAGAAGACCTCGAGCGTCATGTAGTGCCGCGCCTCGGCGTGGGCGAGCTCCTCCTTGAGGCGCGGGTTGTCGGGGTCCACCAGCATCGCTTCCTTGTAGATGTCGATCGCGCGCTGATAGTCACCCCCCCGCTCGATGTAGGTGCGGGCGAGATAGATCTCCTCCTCGCTCTTCATGCGCAGGGCGGCCTTCTGGCTCGGCTTGAGCGGCTCCCCCTGGACCGGCGGATCGGCGTTGAGGAACTCGACCAGCCGGCGGTTGAACTGGTCGGCGAGGCCTTCCGTCTCCTTCTGAAGCCGTGGATCGGGGGTGCCGGCGAGGCGCGTCCGCTGCTCGCCGAGCTGGCGCTCGGTCTGCTGCAGCCAGCGCCACTCGGCTTGAGAAGCGGTTCCCGGCCGCGCCGCCGCCGCTTCCTCGCCGCGCGGACCGCAGCCCGGGGCTCCGGCGGCCAGCAGCAGGATGGCACAGAGGGTCAACATGGGGCCTGATAAGCGTCCGCGGGCCCTGCGGCGATGCATCGAAACTCTCCTATGACTTGCCCGAATCGACCGTACCACAGGCTCCGGGAGCGGACAAGGCGCCGGGCCCCGGCGACCTAAGCCCTTGTTCCCAGAGGGGTTTTTCCTTGACACCACGCGGCGGGTCCAGAATAATCAAGCTCCCTTAGTTCGGTTGACGTTCAGAGGACGGCCGCGGAGAGCAACGGATGTCCCTTTCGGAAAGAATTCACCAGTTGAACAGCGAGATCGGCGCCTCCGTGGAGCGCGCCCTCGCCGAGCTGCGTCAGGAGATCTCCCAGCGCCTGCGCGCCAGCAACGAAGAGATCCAGCGACGGCTGGACGAGATCACCCCGTCGCTGCCGCCCTCCTATCTCAACCACGACGACTTCGCGCCCCACGAGCGCGCGCTGGGCACCAACGCCCGGCAGAGCGCCCATCGCGATCTGCGCGACGCCCTCGCCGGCATCGACCGCGCCCGCTCGCAGACCGAGGTCCTCTCGGTGCTGCTGCGCGAGTCGGCGCGGTACGCGTCGCGGACGGCGGTGTTGCTGGTCCGCGGCGGCGAGCTGCGGGGTTGGGGGAGCGAAGGGTTCGGCGACGCCGAGGCGGCGCTCCGCGGCGTCGTCCTCGACGGCGAGGGTGGCGCCTGGGGGCGCCTGGCCCAGTCGCAGGGCGCCGAGCTGCTCAGCGCCGACGACTGCGCCGTCCTGGTCAGCCGTGCCGGCAGCCCGCTGCCGCACGACGGCGCCCTGGTGCCGATCGTGCTGCGCGACCGCGTCGCCGCCGGCCTCTACGCCGACCGTCTCGACGACCGCGAGCTCGGGGTCGAGGCGCTCCAGATTCTCGCCCACGCCGCGGCGCAGGCGATCGAGACGCTCCCCTTCCGCGAGCGCTCCTCCACCCCCACGCTGGCTCTCGAAGGCGGGAATGGGGTAGGGACCGCGCCGGCCGCTGCTGTCGAGGAAGCTGCTCCTACCGAGGCCCCGGCGCCCGAGGCTCAGGCCGCGGAGCCGGCGTACGAAGAGCCGGAGCCGACCCCCTGGACCGCCCCTCCCGCTCAGGAAGAGGAGACGGTCGAGACCGCGCAGACCGCCGCCCTGCCGGCCCATTTAGCGGCCGATCTGCCGGAGGCGCCGCAGCAGGAGACCTCCGTCGCCGGGGATTGGAGCCGGTCGTCGATTCCCAGCGTCACCGAGGCGATGCCGCTCCCCGGCTTCCCCGCGCAGTCCGCCAGCCCGGCGCCGATGGAAGAGGAAGTCCCCCGCTACCCGCGGTCCGTGGAGGAGCCCCCCGCGCCGGCGCGGACTCCGGATCCGAGCCCGGACGCGACCGTGCTGCTCCAGCGCTCCAGCCTTACGGGTGAGTCCGCCGCTGCTCCCACGCCAGCGGCCGCCGTCCCGCTGCGGCCGGTGCCGGCGCCCGAAGAGCCCGCGGCGCCGTTCGAACGTGCCGCGGGCACGCCCGAGGTGCGCCCGCCGAGCGGCGTCGACGGCCCGGGCTGGGCGTTCGCGACCACCCGCGTGCCGGTGAATCCCGACACCCAGGCCCTGCACGAGGAGGCCCGGCGCCTGGCCCGGCTGCTCGTGAGCGAGATCAAGCTCTACAATGAGGAGCAGGTCGAGGAGGGGCGGCGCAACCGCGACGTCTACGAGCGCCTGCGGGAGGACATCGACCGCTCGCGCCAGATGTACGACGAGCGGGTCGACCCGCAGATCCTGCGCTCGACCGACTACTTCTACCAGGAGCTGGTGCGCATTCTGGCCGCCGGGGATTCGAAGGCACTGGGCATCTGACCCCTGTGGACTCCGGAGCGGTCCGGACCCGTTGTCCGGCCGTTGCTTGGAGTGCCGTGAGAAGTTTGGAGTACCGTGAGAAGTAAAAAGCCGATTCGGCATCGCGCCGCGCTCGTCCTGCTGCTCCCCCTCCTGCTGGGTTCCGCCACCACCTCGCCTCCTCGCGCCGTCCCGCTCCCGGGGCACTCCGACCGCGCCGCCCTCGCCTACTCCGAGGCGGCGGCGGCGGTGCGCCGGAAGGACTGCGCCGCCGCCTACAAGGCGCTGTCGCCGATCCTCGCGGGCCGGGATTCCGAGGCCGCCTTCAGTCAGCTCCTGCTCGGCTTCTACGCTCACTCCTGCGAGCAGGTGGCCTATGCCGAGGAGCGGCTGTTCGCGGCCAGGAACCCCAAGGGGCCGCTGGAGGACTGGCGCCTCTACCTGCTGAGCGACACCGCCGCGGCGCGCGGGCACGTCCTGCTCGCCCAGACCTCGCTCGCCAAGCTCCTCGGCGACTACCCCGGCTCGGCGCTGCGCCCGCGCGCCCTGCTGAAGGCGGCGGCGATCGCCTGGCAGCGCGGCGACCGGCAGCGGGCCCTGGACCTGGTCGGGGCCTCGCGCAGCGAGGAGCTGCGCGGCGACGAAGCGTCGCAGCTCGAAGCTCTCGCCTGGCAGATCGGCGTCCAGACCGGCGACCGCGAGGCGCAGGCCGAGGCCGCCCGCCGCCTGCTGGTCAACTTCCCCCTCAAGGCCGCCGAGCTCAAGGTGATCGATCTCTTCCGCGGCCCGGACGGCGTTCTCTCCTGGTCACGGGTGCTGACCGGCGACCAGCTCAAGCGGCGGGCGCAAGCCCTGCTCGACCTGAAGCTCGAGGGCAACGCCCTGGCGACGCTCGATTCCGTCGCGCTCGCCGACCGCGGCTTCGATTGGCAGCTCCTGGAAGCCGAGACCCTGACCCGCCTCCATCGTGGCGGCGACGCCCTCGATCTGCTCGCCGCCCGCCAGGCCGCCGAGCCCGGCCAGGCCGCCGCCCTCGCCTGGGCCCGCGCTCAGGCCGCCGACGACGCCGCCACCGCTCAGCGCGGCCGGGCGAATCTCGGCTCGGCAGAGCGCGAGCAGCTCCGCCTGGTCTCGCAGCAGTATCTGGAGAAGGTGGCCCAGATCGGCGCCGACCGCGACCTCGCCGCCAAGGCCCTGAAGTCGCTCTACGCCGACTACCAGACCGACGGGCTGTTCGACCGCGCCATCGAGACCCTGCGCCGCCTGCGCCGCTTCGATCCCAAGGACACCACCGGGGCGACCCATCTCTGGCAGGTGGGGTGGCAGGAGTACGGCAAGGGGAACTACACCGGGGCGATCGGCACCTGGACCGAGCTCTACTCTCTCTACCCTGAGGATTCGAGCGCCCGCCGCGGCCGCTACTGGACGGGACGGGCCTTCGACCTGCTGGGCGAAGGGGAGCGGGCGCAGCAGATCTACAACGAGATCGCCCAGGCCGACACCGCCGATTTCTACCGCCGCAACGCCCAGGCCCGGCTGCGCGGCAGGCCGGCGGCCGCGCTGGCCACCGCGGCGCAGGCCCGGGAGCCCTGGCCGGCCGACCCGGCGCTCGACCGCGCGCGGCTGCTCACCGATCTCGGGCTCGACGACCTCGCGCTCTCCGAGGTCGAGCTGGTGCGCGGCAAGGCGCAGCCGCGGTCGTTGCGCGCTTTGGAGGCGGTGATCCTCGCCCACCAGGGGAACCACCGCAAGAGCACGCTGGTGATCCGCGATGCCTTCCCGGCCCTGGGCGGACCCTTCCAGGCGGCCTTGCCGGACGAGGCCCGCCGGCTCTACTACCCGCTGGAGTACCAGGACACGATCCGCGCCTGGGCGACCACCAACCGGCTGCCGACCTATCTGGTGTTCGGGATCATCCGCCAGGAGAGCGCCTTCGACGCCAACGCCCAGAGCTGGGCGGGGGCCCGCGGCCTGATGCAGCTCATGCCCGCCACCGCGCGCGAGCTGGCGGCGAAGAACGGCCTCCCCTGGACGCAGAACATGCTCGCCGATCCCGCCGTCAACGTGCGGCTGGGGACCACCTACTTCCGGCAGGTGTTCAGCATGTTCAACGAGAATCTCGAGCTCTCGCTCGCCGCTTACAACGGCGGCCCCTATCGCATCAAGCGGCTCTGGCAGGAGTCGGGCAACGACGAGATCGACCGTTTTCTCGAGAACCTGGGCCTCGAGGAGTCCAAGACCTACGTCAAGCGGATCCTGGTCCTCTCCGACAGCTACCGCCAGCTCTATCCCACGGCCGGGTGAGACAAGCCCTGCGCAGAATCCTCGGCCTCAGTCTTCTGATCTCCTGCCTGGCCTCCTGCCGCGGCTCCGCGCCGCCGCAGGAGGGCCCGATCATCCTCATCACCTTCGATTCCCTGCGCGCCGACGTGGTCGGCGGGCTCGGCGGCGAGCGCGGGCTGACGCCGAACCTCGACGCCCTGATGCGCCAAGCCAGTTGGGCGGGCCGGGCGATCGCGCCGTCGAGCTGGGGCTCGCCCGCGATGGCCTCGCTGTTCACCGGCCTGCGCCCCTGGCAGCATCAGGTGCTCCAGGAGGAGAGCCGCCTTGCCCCCGCGCTCTTCACCTTGCCGGAGGCCCTCCAGGCTCTGGGGTACGAGACCAGCGGCTTCACCGGCGAGGCCGCCTACTCGAAAGAGGGGGGGTACGAACAGGGGTTCGACCGGCTCGAGGAGCTCGCCAAGGGAGCCGCGGCCGCCAAGCGGCTCGAGCGGATCGGCGGCCGCCGGCGGTTCGTCTGGATCCACATCCCCGAGCCGCAGGCGCCCTACTTCCACCGTCCGCGGTTCGACGACCGGATCGACACCGGGCGGCTCGAGCTCCCCGAACGGGTGCTGCCGAACCAGCTCGCGCTCTACTTCGACCCCGCCAACCCCCTGCCGCCGGCCAGGCGGCGCCTGTTCTGGGCGATGTACCGCTTCAACGTCGCCTGGGCGGACGACCGGCTGGGGCGGCTGATCCAGGCGTTGCGGTCGAGCGGGGAGTGGGACCGCACACTCCTGGTGGTGACCTCCACGCACGGCGAGGAGTTCGGCGAGAAGGGGCAGATCCTCAACGGCGGCAACCTCGGGCGGCAGCTCCTGGAGGTGCCGTTCGCCCTCAAGCTCCCCCTCGGCTTCCGCCGCAAGATCGCGGAGCCGAAAGAGCGGCGGATCGCCTCGGCGCGTCTCTGGGCCACCCTGGTGGAGGCCGCCGGCGGCGAGGTGCCGCCGGCGGTGGCGCCCAGCCTGTTCCAGCGGGCCCCGGGGGCGGTGCTCTCCGAGCTCTACCTGGCCAACGGCACCAACCAGTTCTCGCTCGTCGACGGCGACGATCAGCTCCTCTGGGAATCGCGCTTCGCGCCGCCGCAGCCGGAGTACTACCTGGCACGCCTGGCGATGATGAACCGGGGCAACGCGCGGATCGCCCGCGCCGAGCTCCCGGTGCCGCCGGAAGAAATCCTGGGCCGGCTGCGCGCGGCGTTCGCCGCCGTCCCGCCGCTCAGCGGCGATGGCGAGCCCCGGCTGACTCTCGAGCGCTGGGACGCCGAGGGGGGGAGCCAGCCGCTGGCCGACCCGCGGCGCGCGGCCGAGCTGGCCCGCCGGCTGACGCGGACCTGGAGCTCGTTCATCCCGGCCCAGCGGACACCCGGGGAGGAAGCCCGTGAATGGTATACTACCGAGTCGCCCTGAAAGGGGCGGTTTCCCCGGGTCCATAGCTCAGCGGTTAGAGCATCCGGCTCATAACCGGTTGGTCCCTGGTTCAAATCCAGGTGGACCCACTTTGCAGCGCTCGCACCCATGAACAGATGGAATCAGCGGTCGCTGGGAGGGGAGGTGCGATGGTATTTCTTCGGAGAGGAGCGGACGTTTTCCCATGAATCAGAACCTCCAGAACATCCTGGAGCTGCAGACAGCCCTCACCCAACTCCAAGAGGCCGATCAGAGACTGCACGGAATTCCCGATTGGATGCGTGAGCTCCACGAGGAGCACACGGTGCAGAGGAAAGAGATCGAGCGCCTCGAGGAAACGGCGGCCGAGGCTGCCCGGCAGCGGCGAACGGCGGAAGCAGCGGTCCAGGACGCGCAGGAAAAGCTCAAGAAGTACCAGCAGCAGATCAACAAGGTCAGCACGCAGCGTGAGTACGGCGCGATCCTCCAGGAGATCGACACCGTCAAGGGGCAGATCACGACCAGCGAGGAGGCCGCCTTCTCGGCTCTCGATCAGCATGAGAAAGCCGACAAGGAGCTCGCCGCCCTGCGCGAGAGCTTCCGCGCCACCGAGGAGCGCTACGCCGAGGAGATGGCCCGCTGGGAGGGGGAGAAGCCCGGGGTCTCGCGCCAGGTCGAGGCGCTCAAGGGGCGGGTCGCCGATCTCAAGAAGGGCCTGCCGCGCGGCCTGGTCGCGCAGTTCGAGCGCATCCTCGACCGCTACCCCGGCGGCGCGACGGCGCCGGTGCGGCCGATCGAGCGGCCCGGTCAGAAGCAGCGCGAGTGGCACTGCTCGGCCTGCAATTACCGCGTGCGCCCGCAGGTGGTGGTCGAGATCCGCAACGGCGACACCCTGGTCCAGTGCGACTCCTGCAAGCGCATTCTGTTTTTCCCCGAGGAGGAGCAGGCCTGAGCGGCGAGTTGTCGTTCCCTGAACGACTGGCCCGGATCCGCGGCCGTATCGAGGAGGCCTGCGGCCGGGCCGGCCGCCCGGCCGGTGGCGTGACCCTGCTGGGTGCCAGCAAGACCCAGCCGGCTCCCGTGCTCGCCGAGGCGTTCCAGGCCGGTCTTCGGGTCTTCGGCGAGAACCGGGTCCAGGAAGGGCTCGCCAAGAGCCGCGAGCTGCTGCCCGAGATCGCCGGACAGATCGACTGGCATCTGATCGGCCCCCTGCAGTCCAACAAGGTCCGCTCCGCTCTCGAGCTCTTCCGCACCCTCCACTCCGTCGACCGCTCCCGCATCGCCACGGCGATCGACCGCGAGGCGGGCGCGCGGGGGCTTGCCGTCGCCGGCTTCCTCGAGGTGAACCTCGGCGGCGAGGAGAGCAAGCACGGCTTCCCGCTGGCCGGTCTCGCCGAGGCGATCCTGCCGCTCAGCCGCCTTCAGCACCTGCGGATCGTCGGTCTGATGGCGATCCCTCCCTTCGGGGATGTCGCCGAGGCGTCCCGCCCCTGGTTCCGCCGTCTCCGCGAGCTGCGCGACGACCTCGCCGCCCGCCCCGAATGGGCCGGCTTCCCCGGCTGGCTCTCGATGGGGATGAGCGACGATTTCGAGGTGGCGATCGAAGAGGGGGCGACCCACGTACGGGTCGGCACGGCGCTGTTCGGGCCGCGGACAGGCTGGGTCCCGGACCGATAATCCTTTATTCATGCTAGTATGGCTATTCATTTCCGAGGTTGATTCGCAGGATTCCCGGCTCGACGCCGGGTCGTAAGGAGGTACCAGGAATGGCCATCACTCCGCTCGAGATCCAGAAGATGCGCTTCTCGCAGAAGATGCGGGGGTATGACCCGACCGAGGTCGAGGGGTTCCTCTCGCTGCTCGCCGAGGAGCTGGCCGGCCGCATCGCCCAGGCCGACAAGCTGGAGCGTGAGAACCGCTACTACCGGCAGCGGCTGGAGGAGACCGAGCACCGCGAGCACCAGCTCCAGCAGACGCTGCTGCGGGCGCAGAAGGTGGCGGACGACATCACGGTCAACGCCCGCCGCGAGGCGGAGCTGATGGTCCGGGAGGCCGAGATGGCGGCCGACAAGATCGTGCAGCAGGCGATCGAGCAGTCGACCCGCTTCGAGGCCAAGATCACCGATCTGCGCACCGCCCGCCGCGAGCTGCAGCTCAAGTTCAAGAACACCCTCGACCTCTTCGAGCGCATCCTGGAGGCCGAGATGGAGGACGAGCGCAACACCGCGACCGTCACCACCCTGCCGCGCAAGCGGCGGGAAGCCGCCGGGGCGTGAGCCTCCCGGCCGGAGCGCGCCGCCTCTTCGCCGCCTATCACGAAGAGGATCTCGTTCCGGAGCGCGCCTCCTCCCTGCTGCTCGCCCGCCTGCTCGAGGACGGCGACGCCGCCGATCTCGCCTGGCTGACGGCGACGTTCCCGGAGCCGGAGATCGCCGCCTGGCTCGCCCGCCACGGCGGCCGGCAGCTTTCGCGCCGCAGCCGCGCTTTCTGGCGGGTCGTGCTGGGAGTCGAGGCGGGCCCGGTACCTTCAAAAAATCGTCCGGAGGCGAAGGCGCTGTGGCCGCTCTGACCCTCGCGCACCCCGAGTCTCTCTCGCCCCGGGCGCAGGAGCTGATCCCGCGCCTTGCCGCCCGCCCCTGGAGCGAAGAGTTCTACCTCGCGGGCTCGGCCGCCCTCGCCCTCTACACCGGCCACCGCCCGGTGGCCGACCTCGACCTGATGAGCAACGCCAACCGCCTCGCCAGTGCGGACCGGCGCGACCTGCTCGCCGAGCTGCTGGCGGCCGATCCGTCGACGGCGGTCGAGACCGCCCGCGACGGCTACCTCTCCACGCGCCTCGCCGGCGGCGCCGTGGGGCTGCGGCTCTTCTACTACCCCTACCCCCTGGTGCGGCCGTTCGAGGAGATCTCGGGGCTCGCGGTCGCCTCCGCGGCCGATCTCGGGCTGATGAAGCTCGGCGCCATCATCAGCCGTGGCAGCCGCCGCGACTTCGTGGACCTCTACCTCCTCTGCCGCCGGCTCCCGCTCGCCACCCTCCTCGACCTCGCGGAGGACAAGTTCGGCCACGTCCGCGACTTCCCCCTCCAGGCGCTGAAGGGGCTCGCCGATCTCTCCGAGATCGCAGGCGAGCCCATGCCTCGCCTGGCAACGCCGCTCGACTGGAGCGAGGTGGAGGACTGGCTGCGCGGCGCGGTGCGGGAGATGGGGCGGGCGCGGGTGGGGTTGACCGCTTCGTCCTAGACCGTCCTGGTACGCCGGTACCCAATCTTGAGGCCCAACGGGCCGCCCTTCTTCAGCCCAGGGCACCGCCCTGGGTTGGAAGATCCGATTGGGTCCCGATGCGGCCTGAAGGGCCGCGCTATCGCGCGCAATCCGGGCCGTTGTTAGCGCACCCCGTT
>JBDSHF010000143.1:0-8335 GCA_039918595.1 Thermoanaerobaculia bacterium | reverse complement strand
TGTGCCTGAATGGTTGAAAGACCGTGCGGTGTGGGCGCTCGACATGGGCTCCCTGCTCGCCGGCGCCAAGTTCCGCGGCGAATTCGAGGAGCGCTTGAAGGCGGTGCTCAACGAGATCAAGCAGAGCGAGGGGCGGATCCTGCTCTTCATCGACGAGCTGCACACCATCGTCGGCGCCGGCAAGACCGAGGGCTCGCCCGACGCGGGCAACCTCCTGAAGCCGATGCTGGCGCGCGGCGAGCTGCACTGCATCGGCGCCACCACGCTCGACGAGTACCGCAAGAACATCGAGAAGGACGCGGCCCTCGAGCGGCGCTTCCAGCCGGTGACGGTCGATCCGCCGACCGTCGAGGACACGGTCTCGATCCTGCGCGGCCTGCGCGAGCGCTTCGAGGTGCATCACGGCGTGCGCATCCAGGACAACGCCCTGGTGGGCGCGGCGATCCTCTCGGACCGCTACATCACCGACCGCTTCCTGCCGGACAAGGCGATCGACCTCATCGACGAGGCCTGCGCCATGCTGCGCACTGAGATCGACTCGATGCCGCAGGAGCTCGACGAGGTCACCCGCCGGGTGATGCAGCTCGAAATCGAGGAGGCGGCGCTCAAGAAGGAGAAGGACAAGGGGAGTCAGGAGCGGCTGGAGGCCCTCCGCCGCGAGCTGGCGGACCTCAAGGCCCAGTCCGACACCATGCGGGCGCAGTGGGAAGCCGAGAAGAGCGCCATCGAGGAGGTCCGCACCCTGCGCGGGCAGATCGAGAAGGTACGCCAGGAGATCGAGGTCGCCGAGCGGCAGTACGACCTCAACAAGAGCGCCGAGCTGCGTTACGGCCAGCTCCCCCAGCTCGAGGCCCAGCTCAAGGAGAAGGAGCACCAGCTCGCGGAGAAGCAGAAGAGCGGCGGCCAGCTCCTGCGCGAGGAGGTGACCGAGGAAGAGGTGGCCGAGATCGTCTCGCGCTGGACCGGCATCCCGGTCACCCGCCTGGTCGAGGGGGAGCGCGAGAAGCTGCTGCGGATGGAGGATCTCCTCCATAACCGGGTGATCGGCCAGGACGAGGCGGTCCGGCTGGTCTCGGACGCCGTCCTCCGCGCCCGCGCCGGGATCAAGGACCCGCGGCGCCCGATCGGCTCCTTCATCTTCCTGGGGCCGACCGGCGTCGGCAAGACCGAGCTCGCCAAGACGCTCGCGGAGACGCTCTTCGACAGCGAGGACAACCTCATCCGCATCGACATGAGCGAGTACATGGAGCGGCACAACGTCTCGCGGCTGATCGGCGCCCCGCCGGGCTACGTCGGCTACGAGGAGGGGGGCCAGCTCACCGAGGCGGTGCGGCGCAAGCCCTACTCCGTCCTCCTCTTCGACGAGATCGAGAAGGCGCACGGCGACGTCTTCAACGTGCTCCTGCAGATCCTCGACGATGGACGGGTGACCGATTCACAGGGGCGCACGGTGGACTTCAAGAACACCGTGATCATCATGACCTCGAACATCGGCTCGATGCACCTGCTCGAGGGGGCGATGGCGACCGGCGAGATCACCGAGCCGGCACGCCAGGCGGTAATGCGGGATCTGCGGACGCACTTCCGGCCCGAGTTCCTCAACCGGGTAGACGACATCGTGCTCTTCAAGCCGCTGCGGCTCGACGAAATCAAGAAGATCGTCGACCTCCAGACCGAGGACCTGCGCCGCCGTCTGACCGCCCGCGGCATCCGCCTCGAGCTGACCGACGCCGCCCGCGAGCTCGTGGCCCGCGAGGGCTTCGATCCGGTCTACGGCGCCCGGCCGCTCAAGCGGTTCCTCCAGCACGAGCTGGAATCGCGGATCGCCCGCTCCCTGATCGCCGGCGATGTCCACGACGGCTCGCAGCTCCGGGTCGACATGGAAGGCGGCCAGCTCACCATCGCGATCGAGAACCCCAAGGAGGCGGAGGTGCCCGTCGGGGTGGCGTAAGGACCTCTCCTCTTTCCCTGAAGCTGAAGAGCCCGGCCCGAGGCCGGGCTTTTTGTTAGGATTGCTCGATGCAGCCCCTCGACGAAGAGATCCTGAAGGCAGCCCGCGATCTGCCAGGCGTCGCCGTTCTGGTGGTCTTCGGCTCGCGAGCGAAGGGGGACCACCGCCTGGACAGCGATCTCGACGTCGCCGTCCTGCCGGACACTGCGGATTCCCGGGCTCGCCGGCACCTCCAGGCGGACTTGGCGGTCGCCCTCGCCCATCTGACCTCCGAGGGCCGGGTGGACGTGATCCTGCTCGACGAAGCGCCCGAGGTGCTCCGGCAGCGGATCATGGAGACCGGCCGGGTCCTCCTCAACCGCGCTCCGGAGGCCTGGAAGGAGTTGCGGATCCGCACCATGCGGGAGTACGGCGATTCGGAAGGATACCGGCGGCTGTACCGTGAGTCCCAGCGCCGGCGACTGGAAGGGAGGGAGCCGAGTGGTCGATCAGCAAAAGCTATCGAGTCGCTTAAGCGCGTTGGAAAGCTACCTCACTGAGCTGAGCTCGTTCCGAGGCCACTCCCGCGAACAGTTCGTCGAGGAGCCCGCCTTGCACCACTTGGCGGAGAGATATCTCCACCTCGCCTGCGAGGCCGTGCTCGACATCGCCCAGCACGTGATCGCCGATCAGGGGTACACCCAGGCCACGAGCTACAGGAACGCCGTCGAGGTCCTCCAAGGAGAAGGGATGATCGATCAGGACCTGGCTGAGCGGCTGAAACGGTGGATGGGGTTCCGGAACGTCCTCGTCCATCTCTACCTGGAGATCGACCACGGCCGGGTCTACGACGCCATCCAGGAGGACCTCGGAGACCTGGAAGACTTCGCGGTCGTCATGGCCCGACTGCTCCGGTCCCAGGCTTGAGACTCATGCAACGACTTCAAGGAGAAAAACATGCGTAAGAAGATCCTTTTCCTGACCCTCGCTCTCGCCGGCCTGGCCGGCGCTGGGATGGGGCTGTTCTCGCCCGCCCCTGCCGAAGCCGCCTGCCCGAGGGTCTGCTGCCCCTCCGGCGGCTGCTTCTATTGCTGCGGTCTGCCGTGTGACTGCGCCTCGTAGCCGCTCAACCGGAGCCCGGATTTCCCCGTAAAAAGAAAAGGGCGGCCCCGCGGCCGCCCTTTTCTCGTCTCATCTTTCGGGAAACCCTACCGCAACCCGCCCGCCAATCCCAACAGGGACTTGATGTTGTCGTCGTTCCAGCGGATGCCGCCGCCGAGGAAGAAGGAGCGGCCCCTCTCCAGGGGGTCGTCGTAGCCGCCCACCACGTAGAGGTTGGGGTGGAACTGATAGCGGCCGAGCAGACGAAGGTGCGGGGCCAGATCGTTCGGGCGGCTGAAGTCGAAGGCCTCGAAGGAGAGCAGGAGCTTGCGGTCAAGGACCGGCAGCGGGTACTCGATCTGCGCGCCCCCCGTGTTCTCGATGAGGCCCGCGTAGAGGCGCGCGTCCAGCGGCGCCTTGTAGCCAAAGAGGGCGGTCGCGGAGTAGGTCTTCTCCTGGGTGATCGTACGGATGGTCGTCGTCTCGGGCGGCCCTCCGCCCGGCGGGGTGACGACGTAGGTCTGCGTCTTCTCCGAGCGCTTGCCGAAGGGGCTGCTGACGATGCCGCCGCGGTAGACGCGCTTGCCGTCCTGCGGATCGATGTCCAGCCGGAAGGCGGACTGCGCATCCTTCGAGTCCTGCAGGTAGTACCCCTGCATGTCGAGGTCGATCTTGAACTTGTTGAGCCCGCCGAAGCTCTTGCTCAACGTATCGACGCCCCCCTTGATGCTGTCGAGGGTGGAGACGACGTCGTTGTAGGCCTTCTCGTCGTTGACCAGCTTGCCGATCGTCCCCTTGCCGCTGGCGATCGTGCCGGAGATCTTGTTGAGGTTGTCCGCCGAGGTCTGCAGCTTCTCCGTCAGCTCGCGGATGTTGCCCAGGCCGGCCGAGACGTTTCCCCGGTTGTCCTGGATCAGCGTCGAGATCTGGTCGAGGGCTCGCTGAGTCTGGGAGGCCAGCCGCGGCAGCTCGCGGGCCAGGGTGGCGGTCAGCGCGTCGATGTTGCGCATGCTCGAGCCGACGCTGGCGCGGTTCTCCGCCACCAGCAACCGGATCTCGGTGCTGGTGAGCTGAATGTCCGTCAGCAGGCGATTGAGGCCGCTGCCGACATCGCTGGTCGAGAGCTGGCCGGTGACCTTCTGGATCGAGGCGCCGATGTCGTTGATCTTCGCCATCGCGTCGTCCAAGCTGGGCGGCGTCGTGCCGACGAGCACGGCGTCGTCGGGCAGCGGGAGCCCATTCGGCGGACCGGGGACCAGCTCGACGTACTTCTCGCCGAGCAGGCCGAGGTTGGCGATCCGCGCCGTGGTGCCGACGGTGAGCGGGATCTGCCGCTCCATCAGCATGGTGACCTTGGCCCGGCTCCCAGCGAGACCGAGGCCGTCGACGTGGCCGACCCGCACGCCGGCGATGCGCACCGAGGCCTTATCGTCGAGCCCGGCGACCGAGGTGAAGACGGCGTGCAGGTGCTGCCCCTTCTTGCCGAAGGGGTTCAGGTCCTCGATCTTCCAGATCAGGACCCCCAGGATGATGAGGCACAGGGTCGCGAAGACCCCGACTTTTACCAGTGATTTCATATCTCTCCCGAAGGCGCCACGCCCGGCTAGAGCCGGTTCGGCCCTCCACTCTCTTCCGTCTTCGCCCCCGGATCGTCCCGGGAGTCGCGGGCCCCGCGCGCGTGGGCCTCATCAGAGAGCGGCCCCTCCGCGCGACCGTGAATGAACTGCTGAACCCGGGGGTCTTCGAGCCGCTTGAACTCCTCGGGCGGCGCCTCGGCGATAATCTTACCGCGATTGAGCATGGCGATCCGGTCGCCGATCAGGAATGCGCTCTCCATGTCGTGCGTGATGGTGATCGTGGTGGTCTTCAACCGGTTCGAGAGGTCGAGGATCACCTCGCCGATCAGCGCCGTGGTCACCGGGTCGAGACCGGTCGTCGGCTCGTCGAAGAGGAGGATCTCCGGCTCGTGGGCCACCGCCCGCGCGAAGCCCACCCGGCGGCGCATGCCGCCCGAGAGCTGCGAGGGGAGCTTTTCGCTCACCCCTTCGAGCCGCACCATCCGCAGGCACTCCTCCACCCGGTCGTTGAGCTCGCCGTGCGACAGCTTCTTCAGCCGCTGCAGGGGGAACGCCACGTTCTGCCAGACCGTCATCGAGTCGAACAGCGCGCCCTCCTGGAAGGCCATGCCGAACTTGCGGCGGAACTCGGTGATCTCCCGGTTGCCGAGCGTCGCGACGGCCACGCCGTCCACCTCGACGGTGCCGGAGTCCGGCCGCAGCAGGCCGATGATGTGCTTGAGCAGCACGCTCTTGCCGGTTCCCGAACCGCCGATGATCACCAGCGACTCCGCCGGCGCGATGTCGACGGTCACCCCGTCGAGCACCACCTTGGAGCCGAAGGACTTGTACAGATCCTGGATACGGATCTTGACCTTGGTGTCTGTCTTCTTGACCGGTTCCGTCATGGCATTCCTCAGAACAGCAACCGGGTCAGAAAGAAATCCGCGACCAGGATGGCGATGCTCGCCACCACCACGGCGGCCGTGGTGGAACGCCCCACCCCCTCGGCGCCGCCGGTGGTGTAGAACCCCTGCTGGCAGCCGATGACGGCGAGCAGGAAGCCGAAGAAGCCCGCCTTGATCAGCCCCGAAAGGAGGTCGGTCAACTGCATGAACTGGAACGTCCGGTTGACGTAGGCGACCGGATTCGCCCCCATCAGCACGACGGCCACCAGGTAGCCGCCGAAGATGCCGACGGCGTTGCCCATGATGACCAGGAGCGGCAGCGTGAGCGTGGTCGCCCAGACCCGCGGCACCACCAAGTAGTGGACCGGATCGGTCGCCATCACCTCGAGGGCGTCGATCTGCTCGGTGACGCGCATGGTGCCGAGCTCGGCGCCCATGGCCGAGCCGGCGCGGCCGGCGACGATCAGCCCGGAGAGCACCGCGGACAATTCGCGCACCATCGACAGCGCCACCAGCGAGCCGACGAAGCTCTCGGCGCTGAAGCGGCTCAGCACGGTAAAGGTCTGGAGGGCCAGCACCATGCCGGTAAACATGGCGGTGAGCAGCACCACCGGCATCGAGTTGACCCCCACCTTGACCATCTGGCGCAGCAGCTCCCGCCAGTCATAGGGGGGCCGGGGGGTCCAGGCGAAAACGCGCCCGACCATCTGCATGAAGCGCCCCATCTCCTCGAAGAACCCCGCGACGGGGCCGGGCAGATTCGGCGTCTTCACATGTCCTCCCGCGAGAAACGCGACATCAACTCCTCCACTCTCCCCTCCCGCACGTAGCGGCGCGGCAGCCGCAGCCCCAGGTGACAGAGGATCTCCCAGGAGATCGTCCCGGCGTGCGCCGCCAGCTCCGTCGCCGTGATCTCCTCATTTCCCTGCCGGCCGAGCAGGACCACCTCGTCCCCCAGCTCGGCCCCGGCCTCCGTCACGTCGAGGAGGGTCATGTCCATCGTAACCGAACCGGCGACCGGAACACGGCGCCCCCGCACCAGGGCCTCGGCCTTGCCGGTGAGCCGCCAAGCGTAGCCGTCAGCGTATCCCACCGGGACGACGGCGACGCGGCTGCGCCGCCGGGTGACCGTCCGCCCGCCGTAGGACAGGGGCGTGCCGGCCGGGACCTCGCGGAGCTGGACGATCCGCGCGCGCACCGACATGACCGGCTGCAGACCCATACGCGGCTGCCGATCCGTAGTTTCATCGACAGGATCGAGGCCATAGATCGAGATCCCGATCCGCACCAGGGCGAAACGGCTCTCCGGGCGATGCAGGGCGGCGGCGCTGTTGGCCATGTGGATCAGGATGCCGTCGCGCTCGCCAGGTTCCAGCAGGGCGAGCACGGCGGCGAAGCGCTCTTCCTGGGCCGGGTTGCGCGGGCTCCCCAGATCGTCGGCATCGCCGAAGTGGGAGAGCAGGCCGGCCAGCCGCAGCCCCGGGCTGCCGCGCAGGATCGCGAGCGCCCGCGGCACCTCGTCCATCGCCACGCCGAGGCGGCTCATGCCGGTATCCACCTTGAGATGCACCGGCTGCGGCTCGCGCTGCCCCGCCGTCCACTCCTGCCAGCGCAGGAGCTCGGCGAGCGAGGAGAGGGTCGGAGTGAGGCGGTAGCGGGCGTAGAGGGCGATCTTCTCGGGCCGGGCGGTGCCCAGCACCAGGACCGGAAGCTGGACGCCGGCGCGGCGGATCTCGGCCCCCTCTTCGAGCAGCGCGACGCCGAGCCAGTCCACCCCCGCGGCTTCGAGGGCGCGGGAGACTCCCACGGCGCCATGGCCGTAAGCGTCCGCCTTGACCACCGCCATGATTTTCGCGGGTGCCGCCGGCGCCGGCGAGCCGGCGAGCCGCTCGCGGATCCTGGCGAGGTTGTTCTCGAGCGCGGCAAGGTCGACGTCCACCCAGGCGGGGCGCAGGGCGGCCTGGAGGTCCTCGACTCCCGGCGCCCCCTCGGCGTCCGGCGGGACCTCAGAAGGGGGCGGAGGATTCGAGGCCATGCCGATCGAGGTTCCGAAAACTGGTGGTCTCTCCGAGGAAGACGAGGTCGACGGTGCCGGTCTCGCCGTTTCTGTGCTTGGCGATGATCAGCTCCGCCAACCCCTTGTTCTCCTCGGTCTGGTTGTAGACCTCGTCGCGGTAGATGAAGGCCACCATGTCGGCGTCCTGCTCGATCGATCCCGACTCGCGGAGATCCGAGAGCTGCGGCCTATGATCGCTCCCCCGCCGCTCGGTCTGGCGGGAGAGCTGGGAGAGGGCGATCACCGGGATCTCCAGCTCCTTGGAGAGCTGTTTCAAGCCGCGGCTGATGGCGGCGATCTCCAGGTTGCGGTTCTCATAGCGGCCGCCGGCCTGCATGAGCTGGAGGTAGTCGAGGATGACCAGGGAGAGCCCGCGCTCGGCCTTGAGGCGCCGCGACTTCGAGGCCACCTCGAGCAGCGTCGGGTTGGGCGAATCGTCGATGTAGAGCGGCGCGTCGCCGATCGCGCGCACGGTCTGGATGATCCGCGTCCACTCCTTCTGCGAGACGCGGTTCGAGCGCAGCCGGGAGAAGGAGATGTCCGCCTCCGAGCAGAGAATGCGCAGCGACAGCTCCTGCTGGCTCATCTCCAGCGAGAAGATGCCCACCGTCTTGCGCTCGCGCACAGTCACGTGCTGGGCGACGTTGAGGGCGAAGCTGGTCTTCCCCATGCCCGGGCGGCCGGCGATGATGATCAGGTTCCCCCGGTTCAGCCCCTGGCTGATGCGGTCGAAGTCGGTGAAGCCGGTCGGCACGCCGGTGAGCATCGACCCGGGGCGCTCCTC
>JBDSHF010000142.1:0-6687 GCA_039918595.1 Thermoanaerobaculia bacterium | reverse complement strand
CTCTTCGACATCGACGGCACCCTGTTGAGCTGCGGTCCGCAGGTGCGGCCGCTGTTCGCCGGCGCGCTGATGGAGGTTTTCGGCACCACGGGAGCCATCGACGCCTACGACTTCACGGGGCGGACCGATCCCGGGATCGTGCGCGACCTGGTGCGCGGGGCCGGCGTGCCGGACGCCGTCGTGCGGGAAGGCCTGCCGCGGATGCGGGAGCTCTATACCGGGCGGTTGGAGCAGTCGCTCGACCGCGCGGGGATGCGGCTGCTGCCCGGGGTGGTGGAGATCCTCGATCGCCTCAGCGGCCGCGAGGACGTCGTGCTCGCCCTGCTGACCGGCAACTGGGAGCCGGGGGCGAAGGCCAAGCTCTCGCGCTTCGACCTCGACGGCTACTTCCCGTTCGGCGCCTTCGGCTGCGACGGCATCGAACGCTCGGATCTCCCGCCGGTGGCCCTCGACCGGGCCGAGCGGGCTACGGGGCGCCGGTTCCGTCCGGAGGAGGTGCTGATCGTGGGGGACAGCATCCACGACGTCTCCTGCGCCCACGCCCACGGCATCCCCTGCCTCGCCGTCGAGACCGGCCGCACCCCGGGCGAGACCCTGCGCGCCGTCGGCGCCGACTGGATCGTGCCCGATCTTCGCTCCGCCGCCGACTGCGTTCCCTGGCTCGGCTGACTCAGCTCCCCCCGAGCCTGCCGCGCCGCTTCGCGTCCCCTTCCGTGCCGGCCCGGGCTTCCCGGCTGGGAAAGATCGAGATCCTGGCGAGCGGTGGCTGGTCGTGCTCCGGATCGGTGCGCAAAGCCGCATCTTCGAGTCCGCGGAGCAGCAACTGGAAGTTGTCCCTTTGCGAGACCTCCCGGAGCAGCCTGGAGCATTGAGGACAGCGCCGCAAAAGGTGCCGCACGAAGCCCCGCGTCTCCTCGCGGGAGAGCTCCGAGTGGAGAAATCGTTCAAGGGTTTCTCGTGAGAAGTGATCGTCCGCCATGTCATTCCTCCCCAGACAAGATCTAAACTGCATTAGACCTTCATCAAGTATCGTTGCCGGAGGGCGGAATTTTGGGACAAAAAAGAAGCTCGAACTTCTTTTGCGCGATCGCGGAAACCGGAAACTGAGAGCGGGCCGGCCTTTCAGAGGTGCTCGCGGAACCAGCGCTGGGTGGCGTTCAGGGCCTGGATGAGCTGCGGGGTGGGGCCGGCGAAGGGGTGGCGGGCGCCGAAGGTGTGCTCGCCGCCGGGGACGAGGAGCAGCTCCGCCGGGCCTGTGGCCCGCTCGGCGAGAAGGTGGGCCGCGGCGACCGGCACGGTCTCGTCCTCGGCGCCGTGCACGATCAGCCAGGGGGCGCGGCGGGCCGCGGCGGCGGTGGGGAGGTCGAGTTCGGCACGCCGTTCCTCGATGTCGGCGAGCATCCCGAGCCCCATGGCGAGCTGCTGCTCCGTGCGGACGTTGACGACGGGGAACTCCCCGTCACGGCGCCACTCCTCCTTCTGCTCGGGGGTGAAGCGGTCGATGTTCGCGATCGCCGCCCAGGTCACCAGGGCGCGCAGCCGGTCCCGCCAGGCCGGGCTGGCCGCGGCGAGGAGGGCGATGCCGCCGCCGCGGCTGTGGCCGAAGAGGCCGATCCGGCCGCGCTCCACCCGGCCGGGAGCGATCGAGCCGGCGGCGGTGGCGTCGAGGACGGCGGTCAGATCCCTTAGCTCGCGGCTGTAGGTGTTGTCGCGAAAGGCCTCGAGATCGGTCACCCGCTCGTCGCCGGGGCGCATGCCGGTGCCGGAGAGGTTGAAGCGGACGGCGACGAACCCGCGTTCCGCGAGCAGGGCCGCGAGCGAGGGGAAGAACCCCACCTCCATGAACCCCTTGAATCCGTGGCAGATCACGACGGTGGGCCGTTCGCCGGGCGCGTCGGGCAGATCGACGAGGCCGTGCAGGGTGGCTCCGGAGGTCTCGAGGGTGAAGGGAACCGTCTCGCTCATGGTCTGGGATTGTAGACTGGAGGCATGACCACCACGACTTCAGCTACCGCGGCCACCGACCTCGCCGGGGAGTACCGCGCCCTGCGCGAGGGGTGCGGGCTCGCCGATCGCTCCTGGATGGACCGCGTCGAGATCGTCGGCGCCGACCGCCTCCGCTTCCTGAACGCCTACGTCACCTGCGACGTCAAGGCTCTCGTCCCTGGCGAGGGGGCCTATGGCTTCCTCACCAACCCGCAGGGGCGCATCCTCTCCGACCTGGTGGCGATGGCGCACGCGGACCGCCTCTGGCTGCTGCTGCCACCGGGGCAGGAGGAGGGGGTCGCCAAGCACCTCCAGAAGTACATCCTGGCCGACCGGGTCGAGGTGCGGCCGCTCAGCGACATGCAGCCGATCACCCTGATCGGCCCCGGCGCCGCCGCGGCGCTAGGCGATGCCGAACTGCCGCCGATGGGGCCCGAAGGGCTGTGGCGGCATGTCCGATCCAAGGTCCACGGCACCGAGGTGGCGCTCCAGCGCTCGGGGCGCCTGGGGGCCGAGGCGTACACCCTCTGGGTTTCGGCGTCGATCGCCGGCCTGCTGGTCGAGCGGCTGCTGGAGGAGCCCGGGGTGACGCGGGTCGGCTTCGAGGCGCTGGAGGTGCTGCGGACGGAGGCGGGGATCCCCAGCTTCGGGCGCGATTTCGGCCCCGAGAACTTCCCGCAGGAGACCGGCGCGGAGGCGGCGGCGGTGAGCTATACGAAGGGGTGCTATCTCGGCCAGGAGGTGGTGGCCCGCATCCACTATCGCGGCGGGGTGCAGAAGAGCCTGCGCGGCCTCGTCTTCGACGGCGCTCCCCCGGCGCCCGGAACGCCGCTTCTGTACGATGGGCGCGAGGCCGGTAAGACGGCCACCGCCGTCCACTCGATCGCCCTCGGCGCGCCCATCGGCCTCGCCATCCTGCACCGCCGCGCCGCCGAGCCCGGAACCCGGCTGGAGATCGCGGAAGGCGGGGGAGCGGAGGTGCGGGAGCTGCCCTTCCTCTGATTTGATTTGGTTCCTTCCCCTACGAAATCGTCTTCTGGAACGCCCGCGCGCTTCCCGCCACCAGGACGGCGGCGATCACCAGCAGGGCGGCGACGTGGCTCCAGAGGTCCTGGAAGGAGGCGCCGCGGATGATGATGCCTCGCGAGATGGCGATGAAGTGCGTCGCGGGGAGGATCTGCGCGATCGCCCGCAACGGCGCCGGCAGCGAGGAGAGCGGGAAGATGTAGCCGGAGAGCATGATCGAGGGGAGCAGGATCATCTGCGCGATCTGCGTCGCCTCCATCTGCGTCTTCGCCCGCGAGGAGACCAGCAGGCCCAGCGACAGCAGCGCGAAGAGGTAGACCAGCGCGAGGCCCAGCAGCAGCGTCACGCTGCCGTGGATCGGCACCTTGAAGACGGTGGTCATCAGCGTCAGCACCAGGCAGAGCTGCACGAAGGAGAGCACCAGATACGGCAGGATCTTGCCCAGCACCACGGCGAGCGGCGAGGCCGGGGTCACCATCAACTGCTCCAGCGTCCCCCTCTCCCGCTCGCGAACGATGGCGTAGGCGGACAGCAGGGTCCCCGAGAAGGTCAGCAGGATCGCCACCAGCCCCGGGATCAGCAGGTTGGCGCTCCGCGAGTCGGGGTTGAACAGCAGCGTCGGCCGCGCCTCCAGGGGGAAGTCGCGCGCCCCCACCTTGTCGCGGATCTCGGCCAGCGACCGGTTGAGGGCAACGCCGTTGGCCGCGCCCAGGGTCTGCGCCGAGATGCTGGAGTCGGAGCCGTCGATCAGCACCAGGAAGTCGGCGGTCTGCCCGCGCTGCCGCTTCTTCTCGTAGTCGGGGGGGATCTCGATCCCCACCGAGGCGCGTCCGGCGACGATCTCCTTGCGCAGGGCCGCCCGCGACGGCGCGAACCCGACCACCTCGAAGTAGCTGGTGTTGACGAAGTCGTCGACCAGCTCGCGGCTCTCGGCGCTCCGCCCCTGGTCGAAGACCACCGTCGGCACGCGCCGGATGTTGGTGTCGATCAGCCCGAAGAGGACGAGCTGGAAAACGGGGATCATCAGCGAGAAGCGCAGCGTCCCCTTGTCGCGGAGCATCTGCAGCCCCTCCTTGCGGAGGACGGCGGTGAAACCCCTCATGGCTTTTTCCCCTCTTTGCCGTTGCCCGCCGCCTGCATGCGGGTCAGCCGCACGAAGACGTCCTCGAGCGACGGCGCGATCGGCCGCACGTGGACGGGTGAGCCGGCCGCCGCCGTCAGCTCGCGCTCGATCTCGGCGTCGTCGATCCCGGCGTGGACCAGCAGGTGGAGGGCGTTGCCGAAGATGGTCACGTCCTCGACGAAGGGCATGGTCCGGGACTTGCCCATCAGCGCCGCCGCCCCCTGCTCGCACTCGGCCTCGATCTGTCGCATCCCTTCGGGGGTGACCTCGGGAAGCTCGGTCAGCTCGTCGGGTTTTCCCTCGACCAGCATGCGCGAGAGATAGATATAGCCCACCTTGCTGCAGCGCTCAGCCTCGTCCATGTAGTGGGTGGTGACGAGCAGGGTCACGTCCTGGGCCGCGAGGTCGAAAAGCAGGTTCCAGAGCTCGCGGCGGGCGACCGGGTCGATGCCGGCGGTGGGCTCGTCGAGGAACATCACCTTCGGCTGGTGCATGACGGCGGCGGCCAGCGCCAGCCGCTGCTTCCAGCCGCCGGAGAGCTGGCCGGCCAGGCGGTCGCGGTAGGGGCCGATGGCGGTGAGGTCGATCGCCCACTCGCGGCGCTCCTTGAGGACAGCGCCGCGGAGGCCGTAGACGTTGGCGAAGAAGTCGAGGTTCTCGAGCACCGAGAGGTCCTCGTAGAGGGAGAACTTCTGCGGCACGTAGCCGATGCGGCGGCGGATCTCCTCGCCGTTGCGGGTGACGTCGAGGCCGTCGACCGCCGCCTTCCCCTCGGTGGGGGCGAGCAGGCCGCAGAGGATGCGGATCAGCGTCGACTTGCCCGAGCCGTTCGGCCCCAGCAGCCCGTAGATCTCGCCGCGCGGCACCCGGATCGTCACCTTGTCGAGGGCGCGGAACTTGCCGAAGTCGCGGGAGACCCCCTCGGCCAGGATGCCGTAGTCAGTCTTCGCTCCGGGAGCGACGCTCACCGCAGCCCCCCGAGCTGCCCGGCCGGAGCCGGCGGCGGCTGGCCGGGCTCGGCAAGGTCGACGATCGCCGCCATGCCGGGCTTCAGCTCCGGCGTCGGGTCGATCGCCACCTTGACGCCGAAGACCTGGTCGCTGCGCTGGTCGAGGGTCTGGATATTGCGCGGCGTGTACTCGCCCTGGCCGCGGATCTCGACCACGCGGCCGGGGAAGGAGCGGCGCGGGAAGCTGTCGACGTGGATCGCCGCCGGCTGGCCGACCGTCACCCGGCCGAGCAGGACCTCGGGGACGTAGACTCGCACCCAGATCTGGTCCGGCTCGAGCAGGGTGGCCACCGGCTGGTTGGCCGCCGCGAGATCGCCCGGCCGCAGGTCGAAGGTCTCGACGAGGCCGGCGGCGGGGGCGGTGACCACCAGCTCCTGGTGCTGCCGTTCGAGGAAGGCGAGGCGCTCGCGTCCTTGAGCCACGACGGCGGCGGCGGCGGCGACGTCCTCCGGCGGGCCGCCGCGCTGGGCGGCGAGCAGGGTCTCGCGGGCGTTGGCCGCCTTGACCTGGGTGGCGTCGTAGTCCCGGCGCGCGATGGCGCCCGCCTCCCAGAGGGCCTGGAACCGCTTGCGGTCGACCTCGGCGCTCTCGTAGTTGATCCGCGCCTGCCGCACCTCTTCCTCGCGCGGGCCGCGCTTGACCCGCGCCAGCTCCGCCAGCGCCTGGGCTACCTGCGCCCGCTGCTGGGAGATCTCGAGGTCGCGCAGGTCGGGCTCGAAAGTCACCAGCGGCTCACCTGGACGGACGGTGTCCCCCTCCTTGACGTGCACCGTCTGCACCCGGCCGCCCAGCAGCGACCCCACCTGGACGGTGTTGGCCTCGATCGAGCCGGAGAGGACGAGCTTCGCCGCCGGCTTGGGACGGAAGAAGAACCACCAGGCCGCGCCGCCCACCACCGCCAGCAGCAGGACGACGCGGATCACGATTTTCAGCTTGGAATTCATCGCGGACTCTCCTCAGCGGACCCCTCTGGCACGGCGCCACGGGTCCAGATCTCCACCAGCGTGTCGAGATAACGGCCGAGCGGCAGCGGCGGATCGGCGATGCGGGCGATCCGGTGCAGCGTGACGTAGGAGTGGCAGCAGCCGATCAGCATCAGGGCGGCGGCCTGGGGGTCGTTCAGGCGCAGCCGGCCGGCGGCGACGGCCCGGTTCAGATAGCCCTCGATCAAGGCGAGCAGCCGCTGCGGCGGCGTCGGCCGCACCTCCGGATCGAACGGCAGCGGGAACCCGGGGGCCTCCTGCAGGGCCTTGGAGCGCATCCAGCGGGAGATCTGCTCGTCGATCTTCTCCTCCAGGAAGGGGACGATCGCCTCGCCGATCCGCCGCAGCACCCGCCGCGGGTCCTCGGCGCCGTCCACCCCGGCGAGGAACTCCACCGGCACCCGGATCTCCCCCGGCGCCGGGCTCATCGCGGCCGCGAACAGGGCCTCTTTATTGGCCGCGTGGCGCAGCAGCGCAGCCGGGCTGACATCGAGCCGCGAGGCGATCGCCGCCAGGGTGGTCCCCTCGAACCCCCGTTCGGCGAACACCTGCCGCGCGG
>JBDSHF010000141.1:0-11353 GCA_039918595.1 Thermoanaerobaculia bacterium | reverse complement strand
CGGCGGCGGTTCGCGGCCCGGACAGCGGCCCGGACTTGGGCAGGCTCCAGAGCGGCGGCGCCTTCTTCACGTCCAGACGCTCGCGCAGGCGCTCGACCAGCGGCGAGGCGGGCAGCGGTTTGCCATCGTCGTCCGCCGTCTGCCAGGAGAGGGTGACGGTGGGGGCGGCCGAGAGGAGTTGGGCGAAGAGGTAGCGCTCCTCGTCGAATCCCGCGCGCTTGATCGGCACGTCCGGGAGCACCCGCTGGAGGATGCGGCGCAGGTCGTCCGGCAGCAGGGGGTCCTCGCGGATGCCACGCGGGAAGACATCGCGGTTGAGACCGATCAGGAAGAGGTGATCGAAGGTGCGCGCGCGGGCCTCGGTCACCGAAAGCACCTGGACGCCGCCCCCCTGGCCGCCGATCCCGGAGGCGCCGGCCGCCGCCAGCAGGTTCTCGATCAGCAGCCGCATCTCGTCGCGCTCCAGCCGGAAGCGCGCGGGGACCTCGCGCTCCAGCTCCTCGAGGGCGGCGCGCACCGGGGCGGCCTCCTCGCCGGCGAGATCCCACCCGAGGTCCGCGGTGAGCAGCGACCGCAGGTTCTTGAGGTGCTCGGCGGCCGGCGCCTCGTCGGGCCAGGCGGCGAGCCGCTCGCGCGTGCGCTTGGCGGCACGCACGGCGGCGCGGATCAGGACGCCCTGGATCTTGCGCTTCCGGGCGTACGCCTCGTTGCTCCGCGACCCCTCCTCCCCCTCCTCCGGGGCGTCGCCGTCCTCGCCGACCTTCTGCAGGCCCTGGCGGATCGGCAGGGCGTAGGAGCCTTTCCGCAGCACTTCCTCCAGGCGCAGCTCGGTGGTGTCGCGCAAGCGGCCGGCGCCGAGCGCCGCGAAGGCGAGGCGGAGATCGACCCAACCGCCGCCGCGCCCTTCCGGGAGGGCCGGCGAGTGGGCCGCCTCGGGGAGAGTCATCACCGCGTCCAGCCAGCGGTCGGACGGCACCGCCTCCCCCTCGCGCAGCAGCTCGAGCAGGGCGCGGGCGCGGCGGCCGGCCGGCGTGAGGCCGCCATGCTCCCCCACTCCCGAGAAGGGGATGCCCAGGCGGTCGAAGTGGCGGCGCAGGGCGAAACGGTAGGGGTTGAGATCGCGCGCCACGACGCCGATCCCCTCCGGCCGCTCGCCGGCGTCGAGAAGGGCACGAATCTGGGCGGCGACCTCCCGCGACTCGGATTCCGCTCCCACGGCCTCGCGGGCGTCGAGGCGTGGGGCGCTCGCCTCCGGCGGCGGCGGCGCCGTCTCGACGCCGGAGGAATGCCCGAGGCGCTCGGCGAAGCGGGCGGTGAACTCGCGCTCCGCGCCCTCCCCTTCCGGCTTCGGCGGATGATCCAGGATCATCCAGGCGCCGCGGCGTCGCAGCAGGGCCTCGATCAGATCGGTGGCCACCCCGGTGGCATCGGCGAAGCCGTGGACGAGGATGGCCCGCGCCGGCAGGGCCTCGTCGTCGCCGACCTCGGGGCGCTCCACCAACTCGGCGGCGCGCCGGAGGAGAGTCGAGGCGCGCCCCAGGCCCAGGGTCCGCATCGCGGCCTCGGCGCGGGCGGCGGAACGGACCAGGGCGCGGGCGCGCTCCACCTCGGCTTTGCTGCCGGCGAGCGGACCGTCGCTCGCCAGGGCCTCCTCGACGGCCTCGGCGTGGACGGGCTCGAAACCGGCGTCGAGCAGGTCGCGCACGGTGCCGGTGACCGCCGCGAAGCCGTCGGCCAGATCCTCCAGCCCGCGCCGGAGCGACGGCTCGGCGCGGGCGGCCCGCTGGGCGAAGACGTCGAGCAGGCTGCCGCCGCGAGGCGCGGCCTCCCCCGAGCGCTCCAGGATCTCCGAGGCCAGGCCGAACAGGGTCTGCACCGAGACGCCGGCCACCGACCGCCCCCGCCGCCGCACGATCGCCGCCGCCACGTGGAGGCGCAGGCTGCGCGAGGGGACGACGATCCGCACCGGCACCTTGAGCAGCCCAGGGTCCCGCCGGACCTCGGCGAGAAGCGCGTCGAGGCGCTCCATCAGCGCCGCCTCGGCGGCGCGGGCGCCGGACGCGATCAGGATGCGGCCGGAGGGGCGGGGTGGGGCCTGGAGGACGTCGAAGAGGCTGAGCTGCTGCGGTGACACGGAGAAAGGATACCGCGAGCGGGGGGCAGGGCGGGGTAGAGTCCGGCCCCCACCCCGAATCCTCACCCCCGGCCCCTCTCCCACCGCACTCCCCCCCGACCGGGAGAGGGGAGCTTGACGGGAAAGACCTTGCTTGTAGGGTGCGCTGTGCGCACCTTCACCGTTTCTGGTGCGCACAGCGCAGCCTACAAGCCACGCCTTCTCAGCAAAGTCCCCCCTCTCCCGGTCGGCGGGAGGGCGATGGGAGAGGGGCCGGGGGTGAGGTTTCGGGGTGGGGGCCGCGCTCTGCCTACCCCGCCTCCTCGATCCGCGAGGGAATCCGCGCCCTGCGCAGCAGATCCCCGAAATGGCTGGTCACCCCCACGGGACCCTTCAGGACGATCCCCTCCCCGGTGCCCTCGACCCTGGCGATCAGCTCGCGGAGGGCGTCGATCCCCTGGCCGGTCTCCAGGGTGTGGAAGCGCTCGGCGTCCCCCGGGAAGACGACCCTTCCGGTGGCGAAGCTGGCTCCCCGGTGGAGCTGGACGATCCAGGGGCGGGCGCCGTCGTGGGCCCATTCGAAGCGGACGGCGCCCAGCCGGCCGGTGGCGCGGCGGTAGAGGTCGCGCAGCGAGCTCGCGATCTCCGGCGGCAGCTCTTCCGGCCCCTGGCGGCCGAGCATGAACTGGTCGCCGGCACCGGCCACCCCCTCGATCAGCGGCTCGCCGTCGGCGCCGGTGACCAGGGCGCCGGAGAAGCGGGCGTCCACCCCTTCCTGGGCGAGGACGGAAGCGATCAGATCCCCGCCGGGGTCCTCCTCCTGAAGCAGGCGGAAGGGGTCGGTCCAGCCGTGGCGGGTGGTGAAGCGGCCCGGGACCTGCTCGCGGGGGCAGGTGCGCAGCCAGGTCTCGGCGCTGCCGGTGGGAATGCCGAAGGAGAACGGAGCGAGGCCGCGCGGGAACACCCGGGTGTGGGGGACCGGCAGGCCGAGGGCGTCCGCCATCAGCAGGCCGAAGGTCTTGTCCCCCAGGTGGCGGCTGAAGCGGTTGGGCCAGGAGATCCGCGGCGTGCCCGGCGGCGGCCCCGGCTCCTCGATCTCCCAGAGGATGGTGTGCTCGCGCCGGTACCCCCGCCGCACCGGGTGGAGGCTGAACTCGACCCGCGTCTCCGTCTTGGCGGGCAGGGCGGGGCGGAACCCGTAGACCGTCTCCAGCACGCGCAGGCCGAGATCGCGGGGGAAGCTCGCCGCGTCCGGCTTCTCGACACAGCGCGGGGTATCCCCGGGAGCGAGCTCCAGGGCGTCGCCGAAGGCCACGCCGGAGACACCGCCGTCCTGGATGTCCACCGTCTCGTTGAGAATGGTGTAGAGCCCCTCGAAGGCGAGCCGGGCCAGGCCGCCCAGGATCTCCGCGGGGTTCGTGCCGCCGTAGAGGAACGAGCGCCCCTTGGGGTTCTCCGGCTCCCAGCTACGGATGTTGACCGAGGCCTCCGGCGAGGCGGCGAGCAGCGCCTCGACCGCCTCTCCCGGGGTGGCGAAGCGATGCCCGGGGGGGAGCCCGCGGATCCAGGCATGGCGCTGGACGAAGTCCGGCCCGAAGCTGACGAACTGGGCGACGTTCGCGCGGCGGGCGAGATGGTCGAGGACGTCGTCTTTGAAATGACCGGGCATGCGGGGGGAGGATCTATCGGGGTCCGCCTACGCCCCCGCCGCGATCGCCTTCTCGACCCCGCCGAGCTCCTGATCCTTGTACTGGAGCAGGTAGAGGCGGTAGTAGATGCCGCGCATGGCGAGCAGCTCCTGGTGGGTGCCGTACTCGCGGACCTCCCCCTTGTGCAGGACCAGGATGTGGTTCGCCTTCTGGATCGTCGACAGCCGGTGGGCGATGACGATGCTGGTGCGGCCGACCAGCAGGCGGTCGAGCGCCTTCTGGATGAGCTGCTCGGTCTCGGTGTCGATCGACGAGGTGGCCTCGTCGAGGATCAGGATGCTGGGGTCGAAGGCGAGGGCGCGGGCGAAGGCGATGAGCTGCTTCTGCCCCACCGAGAGGCCGGCGCCGCGCTCCTTGACCACCGCGTCGAAGCCGCCGGGCAGGCGCTCGATGAACTGCAGCGCGTGGACCTCGCCGGCCGCCCAGCGGATCCGCTCGTCGGCGATCGCCTCGTTGCCCAGCCGGATGTTGGCGCCGACCGAGCCGGAGAAGAGGAAGACGTCCTGCAGCACCATGGCGACGCTGCGCCGCAGGCGGGCGAGATCCCATTCGCGGACGTCGACGCCGTCGACCCGAACCACGCCGGAGTCGATGTCGTAGAAGCGCAGCAGGAGGTTGGCGAGCGTGCTCTTGCCGGCGCCGGTATGGCCGACCACGGCGAGCGTCTCGCCCGGCCGCACCCGGAAGGAGATCCCCTTGAGCACCGGCTCCCCTTCCTTATAGGAGAACCGGACGTCCTCGAACTCGAGGTCCCCCTGCGCTTTCGCGCCCATCTCCGGGGAGTAGGCATTCTCCGGCGAGGCGATGGTGACCGGCATGTCGATCAGCTTGAACACCCGCTCCGAGCTCGCCATCGCCGACTGCAGGATGTTGTACTTCTCCGACAGGTCCGAGAGCGGCTGGTAGAACCGCTGGGCGTACTGGAGGAAGGCGATCAGGGCGCCGACCGAGATGGCGCCCGAGATCGCCCGGCCGCCGCCCACCCAGATCAGCAGGCCGACGCCGATCGCCGAGATCAGCTCGACGCCGGGGAAGAAGACGGCGTAGTAGAAGATCGACCGCACGTTGACGTCGCGGTGATCGCCGTTGATCCGGTTGAACTCCTGGAAGGCCCGCTCCTCGCCGTTGAACAGTTGCACCACCGGCATGCCGGTGATGTGCTCCTGGAGGAAGGAGTTGATGCGGGCGATCTTGACCCGCACGTCGCGGAAGCTCTGCCGCACCCGGATGCGGAACCAGGAGGTCAGCGTGAAGAGGAGCGGGATGATCGAGAAGGCGACCAGGGCGAGCCGCCAGTCGAGCCAGAAGAGCACCGCCACGATGCCCGCCAGGAGCACCAGGTCGCCGAAGATCGACACCAGGCCGGCGGTGAACATCTCGTTGAGGGAGTCGACGTCGGTGGTCACCCGGGTGACCAGGCGGCCGATCGGATTCTTGTCGTAGAAGTTCAGCGGCAGCCGCTGCAGGTGGCCGAAAATCTGCCCGCGCAGATCCTTCATGATGTACTGCCCCATCAGTTGCAGCACGTACCCCTGGGCGTAGAGCGCCAGGAAGGTGAGGATCAGGACCGCGACGTAGAGGACCGACACCACGGTCAGGCCGGACACCGCGATGTCCGCCGGGAAGATCCCCCGCGCCAGCAGGAAGTTGCGCACCACGGCGCCCGGCGCCGAGACCTGGGCCGGAGCCGCCCCCGGCGAGCGGATGAAGAGGTCCAGGGCCACCGCCGTCACCAGCGGCCCGATGAGCTGCAGCAGGGAGGAGAGGATGATCAGCCCGAGCGATCCCAGGGCCATGTCGCCGTACGGCCGCACATGGCTCACCAGCCGGCGCATGAGGCGGGAGTCGTAGACCTTCCCCAGGACCTCCTCTTCGTGATGACCGCCGATCGGCTCGCTCATGACCCTAAGATACCCCAACTCACAGCCAACTCGTACCCGCGCCGGACTTGCTTATGCCCTTTCATCTATTCCCTCAATGGTGTAGACTGCTGCCAGTTTTTGTCTCTCAATTCGTTCGCGTACAACTCGTTTGCCGGTCCAAAGCGATCGCTGGAGTCTGTCGTCATGCCGCCGACGTTGAACCAGTTGCTGAAGTCGATGGTGGAGCAGGGGGGTTCCGACCTCCACATCACCACCAACTCACCTCCTCAGGTGCGCGTCGACGGCCATTTGCGGCCGTTGAACCTGCCGCCGATGACGCCGTCGGAGACCAAGCAGCTCGCCTATTCGATCCTGACCGACAACCAGAAGCACCGGTTGGAGGAGAATCTGGAGATCGACCTCTCCTTCGGGATCAAGGGGCTGGCCCGTTTCCGCGCCAACATCTTCCACCAGCGCGGCGCGATCGCCGCCGTCTTCCGGCAGATCCCCTATGAGATCAAGGGCTTCCGCGAGCTCGGGCTGCCGACCATCATCGAGCGGCTGTGCGAGAAGCCGCGCGGCCTGATCCTGGTGACCGGGCCGACCGGCTCCGGCAAGTCGACGACGCTGGCCGCGATGATCGACAAGATCAACCGCGAGCGCGCCGAGCACATCGTCACCATCGAGGACCCGGTCGAGTACCTGCACAGCCACAAGAAGTGCATCGTCAACCAGCGCGAGATCAACGCCGACACCCACAGCTTCACCGCCTCCCTGCGCTCGGCGTTGCGGCAGGACCCCGACGTGGTGCTGATCGGCGAGATGCGCGACCTGGAGACGGTGGAGTCGGCGCTGCGCATCGCGGAGACCGGCCACTTGACCTTCGCCACCCTGCACACCAACTCGGCGGCGCAGACGATCAACCGCATCATCGACGTCTTCCCGGCCCACCAGCAGGCGCAGATCCGCGCCCAGCTCTCGCTGGTCCTGGAAGGGATCATCTGCCAGACGCTGCTGCCCAAGACCGGCGGCAAGGGGCGCGCGATGGCGATGGAGATCCTGATCCCGAGCTCCGCGATCCGCAACCTGATCCGCGAGGACAAGGTGCATCAGATCTACGGCATGATGCAGACCGGCCAGGCCAAGCACGGGATGCAGACGTTCAACCAGGCGCTGGCGGCGCTGTTCTTCAAGCGCCTGATCACCTTGGAGGTGGCGCTCGCCCGCTCGTCCTATCCGGACGAGCTGCAGGAGATCATCAACCGCGGTCCCGCCAGCCTGAACCCCGCGCTGACCGCGTAGGCGGAGGAGTAGCAAGATGCCCAGCTTCATATGGAAAGGTAAGACCCGCGCCGGCCAGGCCCAGGAAGGGCAGCTCCTGGCCGACTCGCGCGACGCCGCGGCGGCGGTGCTGCGGCGCCAGCAGATCCAGATCACCAGCATTCGCGAGAAGGGGCGCGAGGTCAAGCTGATCCCGCGCATCCCGCGCGGCATCGGCGCCAAGCGCATCGCCATCTTCACCCGGCAGTTCTCGGTGATGCTCGACGCCGGCCTGCCGCTCGTCCAGTGCCTGGAGATCCTCGGCAGCCAGGAGGAGAGCCGCACCTTCCAGACGATCATCAACACGGTGAGGACCGACGTCGAGTCCGGCGCCTCGCTCGCCGACGCGATGCGCAAGCACCCCAAGGCGTTCGACAACCTGTTCACCAACATGGTGGCGGCCGGGGAGTCGGGCGGTATCCTCGACATCATCCTGCAGCGCCTCTCGGTCTACATCGAGAAGGCCGTCAAGCTCAACAGCCAGGTCAAGGCGGCGCTGATCTACCCGGTGTCGATCATCGTCATCGCCGCCATGGTGGTGTTCATCATCCTCTGGAAGGTGATCCCGGTGTTCGCCCAGCTCTTCGCCGGCCTGGGCAGCGAGATGCCGTTCCTGACCCGCATGGTGATCGGCGCCAGCAACTTCGTGGCCGACTACATCTTCTTCATGGTGATCGTGGGGATCTTCGCCGGCGTCGCGATCAGCCGCTGGTACAAGACGCCGCACGGCCGGCGGTTCATCGACACCGCGATGCTCAAGATCCCGGTCGTCGGCATGCTGCTGCGCAAGATCGCCGTCGCCCGCTTCTGCCGCACGCTCGGCACCCTGACCGCCTCGGGCGTGCCGATCCTCGACGGCCTCGAGATCACCGCCAAGACCGCCGGCAACGCCGTCATCGAGGACGCCGTGATGTCGGTGCGCAAGAGCGTCGAGGAAGGCAAGACGATCAGCGAGCCGCTCGCCCAGACCAAGGTGTTCCCCAGCATGGTCGTGCAGATGATCAACGTCGGCGAGCAGACCGGCGCCCTCGACCAGATGCTGTCGAAGATCGCCGACTTCTACGAGGACGAGGTCGACACCGCGGTCGCCGGCCTGATGAAACTGATCGAGCCGGTGATGATCACCGTGCTCGGCGTGGTCATCGGCACGATCGTGGCGGCGATGTACCTGCCGCTCTACTCGATCCTGAGCAAGATCGGTTAAAAGGACCCGAGGCGGCGGTTCCACGCCGCCGCCTCGATCACCGCCTCCTATCGACGACCTGCCTCTACCGCTTCGATCAGCCCTATGACTCCGCTGACCCGTCAGCTCCGCTGGTATACCGCCATCCGCGTGGTGGCGATCGTCAGCGTGCTGCTGCCGTTCAGCCTGTTCCAGCTCTGGACGCTGCCGTCCGCTCCGACGGCGGCCGAGCCCGGCCTCGCCGGGCCGCCGGCGCCGGGCCCTCAGACCCACGCCGCCGCGGCGCCGGCGCCCGAGCTCGAGCTGCTGCCGCCCTGGGTGGTCTGGATGCTCGGCGTCGCCACCTTCGCGGCCACCCTGTTCTACATCGCCCTGATGCGGCTGCTGCGGCGCTATCCCAACGCCCAGGCCTACATCCAGTTCTGCGGCGATCTGATCCTGATCACCGTACTGGTCTACTATCTGGGCGGCGCCACCAGCCCGTTCTCGCTGCTCTACCTGATCGTCATCGCCGTCGCCTCGACGATGCTGCGCCGCCGCGCCGGCGTCATCGTGGCGAGCGCCGCCTTCCTGCTCTACGGCGGCATGATCGTCGCCCTCTTCTACCATGCCATCCCGCCGGCGACCGCGGGCCAGGAGGCGATCTCGGGGTGGCGGCTGGGCTACAACCTCGCCGTCCACGGCTTCGGCTTCTACGTGGTGGCGCTGCTCACCTACTACCTGGCGCACAACGTCACCCGCGCCGAGCGGGCGCTGGAGGAGAAGAGCGAGCACCTCGCCGACCTCCAACTGGTGCACCGCGACGTCATCCAGTCGATCACCAGCGGCCTGCTGACCACCGATCTCGAGGGTACCGTCACCAGCGCCAACCTCGCCGGGCTGGAGATCCTCGGCCGCGCCGAGGCCGAGCTCGCGGGGCTGCCGATCCACCAGTCGGGCCTGTTCACCGCCCAGCACTGGCGCGAGGCGACCGCCGCCAGCGAGCAGACCGGCCGCATGCGCTCCGAGGTCGAGACGACCCGCGGCGACGGCGCCACCCGCTACGTCGGCTTCACCATCTCGCGCCTCACCGACGCCTTCGGCAAGCACCGGGGGTACATCGTCATCTTCCAGGACCTCACCCACTGGCGGCGCATCCAGGAAGAGCTGCGGATGAAGGACCGCATGGTCGCCGTCGGCGAGCTGGCGGCCGGGCTGGCCCACGAGATCGGCAATCCGCTGGCGGCGATCTCCGGCTCCGTCCAGATGCTCGCCGGCCGCATCGACGGCGACCCCGCGCAGCGCAAGCTGATCGAGATCCTGCTCAAGGAGAGCCACCGGCTCGACCGCACGATCAAGGGTTTCCTGCGCTTCGCCCGCCCCCGCGAGCGGTCGAGCATCTCCTTCGACATCGCGCGGCTGCTCACCGAGAACTTCGAGCTGCTCCGCAATAGCGAGGAGGTCTCCGAGCGCCACGTCCTGCGCCTGGAGCTCGATCCCCCCTCGGCCCGCCTGTTCGCCGACCCCGACCAGGTGAGCCAGATCTTCTGGAACCTGGCGCGCAACTCCCTGCGGGCGATGCCGGACGGCGGCTCGCTGCGCATCGTCGGCCAGTTTTCCGGTAGCCAATCATCCGGGGGTCCATCGGCCGGCGAGTGGTACCGCCTGCAGGTGATCGACACCGGCCGCGGCATGAGTGAGGAGCAGCGCACCAACCTGTTCCATCCGTTCCAGTCCTTCTTCGACGGCGGCACCGGCATCGGCATGGCGATCGTCTACCGGATCGTCCAGGATCACGGCGGGCGCCTGCGCGTCGACAGCCGCCCGGGCGCCGGCACCACCATCGCCGTCGAGCTGCCGACCGTCGCCGCCAGTGTCACCCTGGTTTCCGCGGAGGCAACCGCATGAGTCCGCGCAATCGCCTGCTGATCGTCGACGACGAATCGAGCCTCGCCGACTTCCTCTGTCTGCTCTTCCAGGGGGAAGGGTACGACGTCACCACCGCCGGCTCTGTCGAGGAGGCGCGCAAGAGCCTCGAGGGCGCGAGCTTCAACCTCGTGCTCTGCGACATCCTGATGCCCGACGGCAACGGCCTCGAGCTGCTGCGCGAGATCAAGGCGGCCACCAACGGCGGTGGTCCGCAGGTGATCATGATGACCGCCTACACCTCGACCAAGTCGGCGATCGAGGCGATGAAGCTGGGCGCCGCCGACTACGTCTCCAAGCCGTTCGACGTCGAGGAGCTGAAGATCGTCGCCCAGAAGGCGCTCGAGCGGGCCGAGCTCGCCGAGGAGAACGTCTACCTGCGCAAGGAGCTGGAGCAGAAGTACACGTTCAACAACATCATCGGCAAGAGCGGGCGGATGCAGGCGATCTTCTCGCTGATCGAGCGGATCGCGCGCACCGCCTCGACCGTGCTGATCCACGGCGAGAGCGGCACCGGCAAAGAGCTGATCGCCCGCGCCATCCACTTCGCCAGCCCGCGCTCCACCCGGCGGTTCCTGTCGATCAACTGCGGCGCCATGCCCGAGAACCTGCTCGAGAGCGAGCTGTTCGGCCACGAGCGCGGGGCCTTCACCGGCGCCGTGCGCGACAAGAAAGGGCTCTTCCAGGAGGCCGACCGCGGCACCCTGTTCCTCGACGAGATCGGCGAGATGACGCCGAGCATGCAGGTGAAGCTGCTGCGCGCCCTGCAGGAGAAAGTCGTCCGCAAGGTCGGCGGCACCGAGGAGGAGCAGATCGACGTGCGGATCATCACCGCCACCAACCAGGACCTCGAGGCGCGCCTGCAGACCGGCGAGTTCCGCGAGGACCTCTACTACCGGATCAACGTGCTGCCGATCCACCTGCCGCCGCTGCGCCAGCGGCGGGAGGACATCTCGCTGATGGTCGATTTCTTCCTGCAGAAGTACTGCAAGCAGATGGACATGCCGCCGCGGCAGATCTCGATCGAGGCGATGCAGATCCTGGAGAGCTACGACTGGCCGGGCAACGTGCGCGAGCTGGAGCACCTGATCGAGCGGGTGCTCGCCCTCTCCCACGCCGAGACGATCACCACCCGCGACCTCCCCGTCCACCTGCTGACCAACCGGCGGACCCACTCCGACCTCGTGCAGCTCCCCGAGGAGGGGCTGGACCTCGAGGCCTACCTGGAGTCGATCCGCACCCAGCTCATGATCGAGGCCCT
>JBDSHF010000140.1:0-4384 GCA_039918595.1 Thermoanaerobaculia bacterium | reverse complement strand
TCGGCGCCGCGCTCGGCCTCGGCGAGGTGGCGCTGGGGACGCTGCTCATCCTCGGCTTCACCCTGCACAACACGACCGAGGGGCTGGCCATCATCGCGCCGATCGCCAGGAGCCGCGTGCCGGCCGGACGGGTGGTGCTGCTCGGCATGATCGGCGGCCTGCCCACGATCGCCGGCGCCTGGCTGGGAGGCTTCGTCTACTCCCCGGTCTGGTCGGTGCTCTTCCTCGGCTTCGGCGCCGGCGCCATCGCGCAGGTGATCCTGCAGATCTCGCGCGGCGTGGCCGGCGACCGCCCCTTCGCCGCCTATCTGCGGAGCGCGCCGGCCGTGGCCGGATTCTTCACCGGTTTCGCGATCATGTACGGCACGGGGATGCTGATCCAATGAGGCTGATCCGATGAAATATCTAAAGATCCTTCTCGTCTGCCTGCTGGTGAGCGGCGCGTTGGCCCTCGCGGTGCGCGCCGCGGTGCGTCCGGAGCCGCGGGAGCTGACGCTGATCGCGCGCGGCATGGCGTTCTACCTGCCCGGCGATCCCACCCCCAACCCGCGGCTGATCGCGAGGCGCGGCGAAGAGCTGCGGATCACCCTGCGCAACGAGGACCGGGGGATGGCCCACGACCTGGCGGTCGCGAGCCGCTCCGGCGAGCGGAAGTCGACGCCGGTCCTGCGCGAGGCCGGGGAGACGGCGGAGCTGACCCTGCGCGCCCCCGGCGAGCCGGGCGAGTACGACTACCTCTGCACTCGCCACGCGCGGATGATGCGCGGCGTTCTGGAGGTGCGATGAGCGGCGAGAGGCGTTTCATCGCGACCGTCACTTCGCCATCGTCAGGGTGACGCTCCGGGTGACGGGCAGCCCCGGGGCGTCCCCCGCGGGGGTCCAGACCTCGGCGCCGTCCCGGGCGCTCTTCAGCATCCAGGAAGCGCGGGCGAGGGTGACCTCGACGTTGAGCTTGCCGTCCGCGGGAGCCGGCCGGCCGGCCTCGGTGCTCCAGAAATTGAACAGGCGGACCTCGCGGGTGGCGCCCGGCTCGACGGCGGTGAGGTAGAGCCGCTTCCTGTAGGCGGGAAGCTCCCTGCCGTTGACCCGCACCGACATCTCCAGGGCGGAGGCCCGCTGCTCGCCGGAGTTCCTCAGCGTGACGGTCAGGCGGCAGAGGGTGTCCGGCCGCGGCGAGGCGGGCTCGACCTTCACCGACTCGATCGAGAGCGCGGGCTTCGCCGTCTCGGCCCCGGCGGCCAAGGCGGCTCCGCCGAGGAGCGAGGCGAGGAGGAGGAGGCAGGGGAAAGGCCTGGATCGCATGGGCCAGATGGTAGCCGATCGGGCGAGGTGGTAGGCTTTTCGCCCCGTGAAGACCGCGAAGCTCCTGGCCGCTCTGCTCCTCTGCCTCGCCGCTCCCCTGGGCGCCGAAGGGATCAAATTCCGCGAGGTCTCCAGGAGCTGGGGGATCGATTTCCGCCACCATCACGGCGGCTCGGGGAAGCTCTACATGCCCGAGACGGTGGGCGGCGGGGTGGTGATGTTCGACTTCGACGGCGACGGCGACGAGGACCTCTTTTTCGTCGACGGCGGCGGGCTCCCCGGCTACACCGGCGAGCCCGCGCGCTCGCGCCTCTTCCGCAACGACGGCGGCGGCCATTTCACCGACTGGACGGAGCGGTCGGGGATCCGGGTGACCCCCTACGGCAATGGCGGCACGGCCGGCGACGTCGACGGCGACGGCGATCTCGACCTCTTCGTGGTGGGCTTCGGCGCCGAGCAGCTCTTCCGCAACGAGGGGGACGGCACGTTCACCGACGTCACCCTCCAGGCCGGCGTCGCCAACCCCCTGTGGAGCTCCGCGGCGGCCTTCGCGGACACCGACAACGACGGCGACCTCGATCTGCTGGTGGTCGACTACGTGGATTTCAAGGTGACGGAGAACAGGGAGTGCGGCGACTCGAAGCGCAAGCTGCGGGGCTACTGCCATCCGGACGTCTTCAACCCCCAGCCCGTCCGCTTCTTCCGCAACCGGGGGAACGGCACGTTCGAGGACGCCACGCAGAGCGCCGGCCTCGCCGCCGCGATCGGCCCCGGGCTGGCGGTCGCCTTCGGCGACGTCGACAACGACGGCTGGCAGGACTTCTACGTCGCCAACGACAACAAGCCCAACTTCCTCTTCCGCAACAAGGGGAACGGCACCTTCGAGGACATCTCGATCCTCTCCGGCACCGCGCTCGGCGACACCGGCCGTCCGGAGGCGGGGATGGGGGTCGACATGGGGGACTACGACGGCGACGGGCTGCTCGACATCGGGGTCACCAACTACGAGCTGGAAACCAACGCCCTCTACAGGAACCTGGGGGGCGGCGCCTTCGTCGACAGCCGCTCGGTGGCGCGCCTCGCCGAGCCGTCGCTGATGTTCCTCGCCTTCGGCATCGCCTGGGCCGACTTCGACCAGGACGGCGACCTCGACCTGGTGACCACCAACGGCAACATCAACCCCAACGCCGCCGAATTCCTCGAGGGGAGCACCTACGCCCAGCGCAAGCAGGTCTTCGAGAACCTGGGCAACGGCAAGTTCCGCGAGAACAAGGAAGTCGGCATGGAGGCGCTCTTCGTCGGCCGCGGCCTCGCCCTCGGCGACCTCGACGGCGACGGCGACCTCGACGTGGTGGGCGGCAATTCGAACCAGCCCTGCGAGGTCTACGAGAGCATCGGCCCCGCGGGGCACTGGCTGCAGGTGGATTTCGCCGCGCCCGCCGGCAACCGCGATGCCATCGGCGCCCGCCTGGAGCTGGAGGCCGGCGGCCTGAAGAAGCAGATCCGCGACGTCAAGACCGGCTCCTCCTACACCTCGCAGAACGCCCTGACGGTCCACTTCGGCCTGGGCAAGGCCGAGAAGGCGGACCGCCTCACCGTGCGCCGCCCGGGGAGGGTGCAGGTGTTCGAGGGGTTGCCGGCGGACCGGCGGGTGGTGGTGGAGTAGGTGTCCGAAACGCCCGGAGGGCGAAATTTGTCCAGCCTGGGGTGTTAACCCCAGGTCGGCGGGCTCACGAATCCCAAGCCCCCGGAGGGGCCGGCCGAAATCCGCTGTGCAACCGACCGGGCCTTGCGGGGCTTGTTGATCTTGGAGGCCTCCCTACCTGGGGTTGACACCCCAGGCTGGATAAATTCCGCCCTCCGGGCGGCCCCCCCTACCCCCCGCCCAGACTCTTCAAGCCCGCCGTCGCCGTAGGATCTCCCGGCTTGAGCTCCAGCACCCGGTTCAGGAGCTGCCGGGCCTCTTCCTTCTTGCCGTTGTTGGTCAGCAGGACGGCGAGGTCTATCATCGCGTTCAGGTGCTTGGGCCGGACCTGCAGGGTCTGGCGGAAATCCTTCTCGGCGCCCGGGAAGTCGCGGAGCGCCATGCGGACCGCTCCGCGCAGGTAAGTGAGGTCGGGATCGCCGGGGAGGGCGGTGACGGCTTCCTCGGCGGCGGTCAGGGCGTCCTTGGGGCGCTTGGCGCTGAGCAGGGTCATGATCTGCGCCGAGCGCGGCCGCGGGTCCTTGGGCTGGAGAGTGATCTCCTGGCGGATCTGGAGGAGCGCTTCTGCCGTGCGCCCCTCCATGGCGGCGGCCATCGCGCGTTTCAGATTGCGCCCGGTCGGATCCTCGACGTTCTGCTGGTCCTCGTTCATCCGCGCGGTGTTCGACTTCTGGGCGGCCTCGAGCTGGCGGACCCTTTCCATCGACCGGTTGGCGTCCTCCCGCTGGCCGCCGGCGAGCTGCGCGCGGCCGAGGAGCTGCCAGGCCTGAAGGCTCTGCTCGTCGAGCTGCGTCGCCCGGGTGAGCGCCGCCGCCGCCTCGGGCCACTTCGACACGCCCACCAGCGCCTGCCCGTAGGTAAGCGCGAGCTCGGCCATCAGCGCGCTCTCGGAAGGGGAGGAGGGCGCGCCGGTGAGCAGGTTGCGCGCGAACGGCTCCAGCACCGCGATCGCCTCCGCCGGTTTGCCGTCCTGGTAATAGGCCCGGCCGAGCAGGACCGCCAGCGAGGGGTCGTCCCCCACCTTCCCCTTGAGCACCTCGGCGGCCGTGCCCGACTTCCCGACCGCGAGGTACCCCGTGGCGAGGTGCCGCCGGACGCTGAGGTCGAGCTCCGGCGGACCGCTCTTCAGCAGCGGCTCGAGGAGGGCCAGCCCCTCCTGGGGCTTCTGCTGGTTGAGCAGAAGCCGCCCCTGCAGCAGGCGGACGCGCGGGTTGTCCGCCGGCAGCCCCTGGAGCAGTTCGGCGCCCTCGGGAAAGCGGGCGAGCTCGACGGCGTCGTAGGCGGCGGCGAGGCGGGCCTCGGCGTCCTCCGGATGGGCGAGCGACCAGGGGCGCAGCAGCGCGTAGCTCTGGTCGAGCTCCCCCTGGCTGCCGAGCA
>JBDSHF010000139.1:0-23612 GCA_039918595.1 Thermoanaerobaculia bacterium | reverse complement strand
TGGCGCCGGGCCTGGTTCCAGGCGTCGAGGCGCTTCAGCTTGGCGGAGAGCACCACGGCCTGGAGAGTGTCGAGCCGGGAGTTGAAGCCGATCTCGGGGTGGTGGTACTTCTTCTCGCTCCCCCAGTTGCGCAGCTTGCGGAGATGCGCGGCGACCTCCTCCGACGCGGTGACCACCGCTCCGGCGTCGCCGTAGGCGCCGATGTTCTTGCCCGGGTAGAAGCTGGTCGCGGCCGCTACCCCGAAGGCGCCGCTGGGCTTGCCGTTGCGCCGCGCCCCCTGCGACTGCGCGCCGTCCTCGATCACCGCCAGACCGCGGATCTCTGCGACCTCGGCGATCGCCTCCATGTTGGCGATCTGGCCGAAGAGGTGGACGGGGAGCACCGCCCGGGCGCGCGGTCCGATCGAGGCCTCGATGCGGGCGGGATCGAGGAGCTGGTACTCGTCGCAGTCCACGATCACCGGCCGGGCGCCCGCCCGCACGACGCCGAGGGCGGTGGCGATGAAGGTGTTGGCCGGCACGATCACCTCGTCGCCGGCGCCCAGGCCCAACGCCCGCACGGTGAGCTCGATGGCATCCGTGCCGTTGGCCACGCCGACGCAGTGGGGGAGGCCGCAGAAGCGGGCGAACGCCTCCTCGAACTCGCGCACCTGGGGGCCGAGGACGAAGGCGGTGTCCGCGATCACTTTCGCGAAGCCCTGCGCGACCTCGTCGGCGACCTCGGCGTGCTGGGCCTTCAGATCGACGAGGTGGATCGGCTCGTGGCTCATACGGTCTCCTTTCGGCCGTCGTTGCGCAGCGAACGGGAGAGGGCGTCGAGCACGCGCACCGCGCCGGCGCCGCTACGGCCGCCGGAGATCGGTGGCTTGCCGCTCGCCACGCAGTCTAAAAAGTGAGCGCATTCGGCCTTGAGCGGCTCGCCGGCCGCCACCTTGGGGATCTGGATGTCCCCTTCGTGGATGCTGGTGCGGAACGAGTGGAAGGTGTCGACGAAGGGGGCGGTGGTGAGCTTCCCAGTCACCTGCTTGTCGTAGAGCCGCAGGGGCTCGGCGAGGTTCATGTCGTCGAAGGTCAGCATCCCTTTTTCACCCACGATCGTGATGTCGCGGACCTTTCTCGGGCTGAGCCAGGAGACGTGGAGGTTGACCATCACTCCTCCCGGATACCAGAGGTTGGCGAAGACGGCGTCCTCGATTCCTTCGTTGATCCAGGAGCCCCCCTGGGCGGCGGCCTGGAGGGGGATGGCGCCGAGCCAGTCGTTGGCGATCGCGATGTCGTGCGCCGCGAGGTCCCAGGCGGCGTTGACGTCCATACGGATCGGGCCGAGGTTGGTGCGGACCATCGAGATGTAGAAGAGCCGTCCGAGCTCCCCCTGGACGAGGTATTCGCGGACCCGGCGGATGGCGGCGTTGAACAGGAAGACCTGGCCGACCATGAGGATGAGGCCGCGTTGCTCGGCGAGGTCGCACAGCGCGTCGGCCTCCGCGGCGCTGGCGGCGACCGGCTTCTCGACCAGCGTGTGCTTGCCGGCCGCGAGCGCCGCCGAGGCGAGCTCGTAATGCGTGATCGTGGGGGTGGAGATCACCACCGCGTCGACTTGCGGGTCGGCGAAGGCGACGGCCGGATCAGTGGCGATCCTGATTCCCGGATACCGGCTCTCGGCGAGCTTCAGCCGGGCCTCGTCGCGGTCGATCACCCAGACGACCTCGCTGGTCGTGTGGTTGTGGAAGTTGCGGATCAGGTTGGGGCCCCAGTGGCCCGCGCCGATCACGGCGATGCGGATCAGCTTCATCCCGGCTGTTGTCCCGGCCATTATCCCGGCCACCGCAGCAAGCCGATCCCGTAGCCCGAAGGCCCGGATTCGTCCACCAGATCCTCGCCGCCGAAGCGGGCCGACAGCTCGGGCCAGACGCGATGTACGTCGCCGGACCACCCGCGTTCATCGGGCCGGATGTCGTGAAAAGCGATCAGGCCGCCCGGCCGGACGAACGGCGCGTAATCCTCGAAGTCCTGGAGGACCCCCGCCGCGGAGTGGTCGCCGTCGATGAGCAGGAAGTCCAGCGGCTCGCCGTTCAGGGCCGCGGCGAGCCGCTTGCGCACGGCTTGCCGGTGCGAGTCGCCGCGGATCAGGACAATGCGCTGCCCGCGCCTGGCGAAGGCGCTGTAGAGGCCGCGGCGCAGCAGGTTGTAGCCGCCGCCGAAGCCCCCCTCGGGCATGTCGATGCTCACCAGCAGGGCATCGGGCGCGGCGACCCGCGTCAGCAGGAAGAGGGTGCCGCCCGCCGCGGTGCCGATCTCGAGCACGCGCCGGGGCTGGAGCGGCTGCAGCCGTTCGAGCAGGGCCATGATCTCCGCCTTCTTCTGCCAGGCGTAGACCGGCTGATCCTCGCCGTGAGTCCGCTGGACGACCACGTCGACGAGGGGCTCGATCGCGGTCTCCGGCGGCAGGCTCCGGGCCCAGCGGCGGAAGCGCCGGTAGCTCCCCAGCCGCTCGCCGGCGAAACGGGCGAGGTGGCCGGGGCCCCCCTCGCGGAGGATGCGGAACGCGTCTCGAATTCGGAAAGCCATAAGTCAGTGGTACCCCGAGTCAACGGTACTCGCTACGGACGAGCCGGATCAGCTCGCGGCGGCCGAGGGCCCGGTCCCGCCGCTGTTCGGCGTCGCGGAACAATACGCCGCCGAGGGCCGCCAGCAGGAGGGATTCGAAGCCGAGGCGCGCGAGCACGACGGCGCGGAGCAAGCCGGGGGAGCGGATCAGGCCATGCTTGCGCAGGAGCCGGAAACGGCTGCGGTAGAACTCCTGGACCCGCCAGCGGGTGGTCATCGGACTGCCTCCACCCTCATGGAAGGCGACCAGGGAGGGCTCCCAGCGCACGGTCCAGCCGGCCCGGCGCAGGCGCATCGACAGATCGATGTCGACGTCCAGGAACCCCAGCGCCTCGTCGGCGCCGCCGACGGCGAGGAAGGCCTCGCGGCGGAGGGCGAGCGCGGCGGTGTGGATGCAGACCGCTTCCGGCTTGCCGGCGGGGCGCAGGCGGCGCAGCCAGCCGTCGAGGCGCTGGCCGGCGGCCAGGGCGAAGGCGCCCGGCTCCGGGCTCCACGACGGGGTGTCGCGGCCGTTCGCGTCCACCGTGCGAAAGCCGAGGAGCCCCAGGCGCGGCTCCCTCGCGAAGGCGTCGCGGATCGCCTCGCCGGCGTCGGCCAGCGGATAGGCGTCGGCGTCGAACACCACGGCGAGGTCGGTGCCGACCTCCTCGAGGGCGCGGTTGAGGGTGGCGGCGAAGCCCCGGCGGGCGGCGTTGATCCGCACCTCCAGCCGGGGATCGGAGGGGAAATCTTGCGGCGGCGTGGACGAGTGATCGTCGACCACGACGATCCGCTCGAGACCTCCGCTCCACGACCGCAGGGCCTCCAGGCAGCGCGCGGCCAGCGGCCACGACTCGAAGGTGGTGACGGCGGCTCCGAGGGTGGCGCCGGTCGCGCCGGCTGGCGTGGGAACGGGCATGTGGGAAGACTCAGGACCGGGCCGCCCGGGAGAAGACCCGCCAGCCCCGGCGGCGGCAAACGGAGAGTACTTGAGCAGGATCTCGCGTGGCAAGGCAGCTCGGCGCCTCGAAGCCCGGCAGGCGCGGCGCCTCGCCGCCGCCGCCGAGGACCAGCCCGAAGCGGTCGCGGCCGAGGGCGAACACGGTGTATCCGTGCCCGCGCAGCAGGCCGGCCAGCGCCTCCCGCTCGTCCTCGTGAGCCTCGTAGACCAGGTGCCGGATGCGCCCCGCGTCCAGGGACTCCTGAGCCCCCTCGAACACTCTTTGCGTTCCCCCCTCGACGTCCACCTTCACCACCGCCGCGGTGCGCCCGCCCAGCGCGCGGTCGAGCGTGGTGATCTCCACGGGAAACCCTGCCGTCGCGGAATCGACGAGGCGCGCGAGCCCGCGATTGGCGGCGGTGGGATCGCCGGGGTCGAGGTGCCCCGTTCCCTCGGCGTGCCCGACGGCGAGGGGGAGCGCCTCGATCGGCGCGGTCCTCGGGTCCGCGGCCGCCAGCCGGACATTTTCGGCGAGGTCGGCGAACACGCCGGGGTGCGGTTCGAAGGCGAGGACGTGGCCGGTCGGGCCGGCGCGCAGGGCCAGGATGCCCGCCATGTGGCCGAGGTTGGCGCCGACGTCGACGGTCAGATCCCCTGGGGAGGTGAGCCGCCAGAGGGCCTCGCTGACGGCGAGATCGTAGAGGCCGAGCCGCCAGATGGCGCTGCCGATGCTCTCTTTGGGGTCGACGCGCAGATGGAGCCCCCAGGGGAGCGTCACCGTCGTCGGTCCGGGAGCCGGGCGGCGCCAGGCTTGGAGCAGCCGCCGCGCGGCCTGGCTCGGCCGGAAGAGATAGTGCGGCTTGAGGAAGCGCTCCCCCGCGGTGCCGCTGGTTCCGCTAGCGATGGGAGCCACCGAGGAGTCCGCGCAGGCGCCGGGCGAGCGGACGCAGAGCGGACGGGACCGATCGTTGAAGGAGCCGGCGGGCGCGCGTGCGGCGGATGAACCGCCGGCCCTCCACCGCGGCCTCGCGGATGAAGTCGTCCTCGGGGAGGCCCGAGGCGCCCAGCGCGATGGCGAACGTCGAGCCCTGGAGCTTGAACGCGTTGAAAGGTTTTCCTTGCGCCCGGAGGCTGCCGAGGATCCGCGCCAGCGCCGGATGGATCACCCAGTCGTCGTGAAAAAAGATGATCGCCCGCGGAGCGCAGACCCGCAGGCAGAAATCGAAGTCGCTGAGGACCGCGCGCAGGGTGTGCTCGCCGTCGATGAAGCAGAGGTCCGGACGGTCGGCGAGGCGCGTGGGATCGACGTCCCGGGCGTCGGAATCGAAGCAGACGATTTTCGAAACCTGATCGGGATCGACGGCCCGCAGGTTGGCGAGCATCCTCTCGGTGGAATTGTCCTCGTACTGAAACCATTGACCGCGGTCATCGGGCTGCGCGGTGGGCCGGGGGTCGATCGAAAGGATTTTCCGGCAGCGGGGATCGAGCACGTGCGGTTGCAGGCTGCCGCCGAGAAAGGAGCCGATCTCCAGATAGGCGTACGACTCGTTCGCTCGTCTCACCAGCCGCTGCAGCGCCAGCCAGGAGCGTTTGTCGCCGTCGTCGGACTGGCTGTCGATCGCCGCGAACAGGGAGACATCCAGACCCGCGATCCTGCGCTCGAAGTCCAGGGAGGGGTTCATCGGCTCATCTCGCGAGCCACGGCCGGGTATTTCATCATCGGTTCTGCTGCGAGGGCGCATCATACCCCGGACCCCAGGATTCGCGTGATGAAGTCGGCCACCTCGCCGGCCACGACGTTCCAGGCGCGTCCGGCGACGGAGGCGCGCGCGGCGGTTCCGAGCTCGTCCCGCAACGCCGGGCTCGCCAGGCATTCCGCCAACTGGCCGGCGAGCTCTCCGGCGTCGCCCGCGGCATGGAGGAGCCCGTTGTGGCGGTGACGGATCAGATCCCGGTGGCCGGCGATGTCCGAGACCAGGCAGCAGCAGCCGGCGGCCATCGCCTGGAGGAGGGCCAGGGGCTGGCCCTCGAAGTAGCTCGGCAGCACGAACAGGTCCGCCGCGGCGTAGAGGGCCGCCTCGCCGCTGGCGGGAAAGGTGGGGAGCACGCGCACCGAGCCGCGCAGCTCCGCCGGCCAGCCGGCGAGCACCCCGGCCTCGTCCACCCCCGTGCCGGCCAGGAGGAAGCGGGCCGCCACGCCGCGCTGGCGCAGGAGGTCCGCCGTCCTTACCAGGGTGGCGGTCCCCTTGCGGGCGAGCCAGGAACCGAGGAAGAGGACGGTCGGGGGGGCGTCCGTGGCCACCCGCGGCGGCGCCGGCTCCACCCCGTTGCGGAAGAGGAAGAGGTCCTCGGGGCGGCGGCCGTAGCGGGCCTGGGCCGCGGCGAGGTCGTCGCGGTTGAGGACGAGCACGGCCCGGGCGCGGCGCAGGGCGAAGTCGGCCTGGCTCAGGCGCCAGAGGGGGAGCAGCAGGCGGGAGCGGAGGCGGACCGGGGACCCCGCGGCCGCGGCATGGGCCAGGGTCGCCTCCCAGCCGCGCCTCTCGATGCCGTGGCTGAAGACGAAGGCGGGCGCGCCGGCGGCGACGAAGGGCATGCCGGCCGGCTCGTGGACGAGGAAGGCGGCCGGCCGTATTCCCAGCCGGCGGAACCGCCACCAGGCCGCGAGGGGGAAGAGGGCGGGGTGGACCGGGCGGCCGACCTCGCGCGGCCCGATGTGCAGAAAGGTATAGCCGCGGCTCTCCAGCTCTTGCCGCCAGTGCCAGGCGACCCGCCCCATCCCCGACTCGCGGGAGAGGTCGAGCTGCGCCACGTGGACGATCGTGCGGGAGGGCTCAGACGCCATGGGGCCGCGGCGCGAGGACCGCCTCCTCGTAGTCCCTGGCGACGGCTGCCCAGTCGAAGCGGGCGAGGTAGCCGTTGGCCTCGAGGTCCTCCAGCTCCGGCCAGGGCTCGATCCGGACCGGCGGCGGGAAGGGGCGCAGGGACTGGGGAAAGTAGGGCCTGAGGTCCGCGACGCCGCCGGCCTCGGTGGCGAAGAGCGGCATCCCCGACTCCAGCATCTCGTTGAGGCTGAGCCCCCACCCCTCGACGGTGCTGGTGAACACCCCGGCGTCGTGGGCGGCGAGGAGAGCGGGGAGCTCGGCCCGCGGGAAGGAGGGCACCAGGCGGACCCGGCCGGAGCGGAGCCACTCCGGGCGCAGGTCCGCCGCCGCGGCGGGACCGCAGCCGGCGATCGTGAAGGTGTCGAGGGGAGCGGCGGCGGAGCGGTCGGCGATCCAGCGCACCAGCCGCCGGGTCCCCTTGTGCGCGGCCCAGCGGCCGATCCAGAGGAAGCGGAGCCCCTCCCCCTCGGGCCGTTCCGGCCGCCGCCGCCGGACCTCGGCCAGGGCGGGGCGCTCGGCGGGCGCCAGGGTACAGACGTAGGAGCCGAGCTTGGGGGCCCAGCGGGGGAAGCGCCGGCGCATCCAGGAGAGCTCGATCGTCCCCAGGCAGAGGATGAAGCGGGCGCGGCGCCAGCCGGCGAGGATGGTCGCGGCGCGTGGAGCGGCGATCGCGGCGTGCGCGACGGACCGCAGGGTCGGCGGGAACCGCCGGCCGAGGTCCGCGCGGAGCTCCTGCCGCAGATAGAGCAGCTCCGGCTGAATGCTCCTCACCACCAGTCGCGCTTGCCGTTCGAGGCCGCGGCTCACTCCGATGGCGGGGGTGTCGATGACGTCGAAGGGGCCGTGCCGGGCGAGGAAGTCCGCCATCACCTCGCGCTGGCGGCGCCGGAGATCCCAGCGGCCGGCTCCCGGCGGCGTTTCCGGCGACCAGGCCAGCGCGTCGTGGCCGCGCGCGCGCAGCCCGGCGGCGAGGTTGAGCGCGCTCTGGGCCGCCCCGAGCTCGGCGTTGAGCGGCGCGTAGCTGACGACCAGGATTTTCATCCGGGCGGCGCGGGCGTGTTCCCGGCCGGCCGGGAGAGCACGACGTCCCCGAGCACCAGCCGGTCCATGCGGGTGCGCAGGAAGCAGTCGAGCGCCTCGGCCGGGGTGTTGACGATCGGCTCGTTCTCGTTGAACGAGGTGTTGAGCACCATGGGCACGCCGGTGCGGCGCTCGAAGGCGGCGATCAGCGCCCAGTAGCGGGGGTTGGTCCGCCGCGAGACGGTCTGCAGCCGGCCGGTGCCGTCGGCGTGGGTCACCGCCGGCACCAGCGGCCGCTTCTCCGGCCGGATCGGGTAGACCTTGATCATGAACGGATCGGGGTAGTCGAGGGTGAACCACTCGCCCGTGCGCTCCTCCAGGATCGAGGGGGCGAAGGGGCGGAAGGACTCCCGGCGCTTGATCTTCAGGTTGAGGATGTCCTTCATGTCCGCCCGCCGCGGATCGCCCACGATCGAGCGGTTGCCCAGCGCGCGGGGACCCCACTCGGAGCGCCCCTGGTACCAGCCGACCACGTCACCTTCGGCGATCGCCGCGGCGGTCTCGTCCGCCAGGCGCGCCTCGTCGCGGATCGTCTCGATCCGGATGCCCTCCCAGAGGCCGTCCCGCCCCGCGGAGCCAGGGAGGGCCGCCGCGATCGCCTGGCGGACCGTCTCCTCGCCGTAGGCGGGTCCCCAGTAGGAGTGCTCCATGACGAAGCCGTCGCGCGGCGCGCCCAGCACCGCGTGGTGAACATAGAGCGCCGCGCCGAGCGAGGTGCCGGCGTCCCCGGCGGCGGACTGGATGTAGACCTCTTCCACATCCGTGCGGTCGAAGAGCCGGCCGTTGGCCAGCGAGTTCATGGCGCAGCCGCCGGCCAGGGCCAGCCGCTTGAGGCCGGTACGGCGCTGGAGGGCGTGCACCAGGGCGAAGAAGCGGTCCTCGTAGACCTTCTGCAGCGAGGCGGCGAGGTCCTTGTGGCGCTGCGTCAGCTCCTCGCCCGGTTGGCGCGGGGGGCCGAGCAGACCGGCGATCGCCGGGGTGTAGACCCGCCCGAGCTCCGGCGAGCCGTCCTCCCAGGTCATGTCGACCCCCTCCGAGAGGTGGCGGAAGTAGCGCAGGTCGAGCTCGAACGTGCCGTCCGGCCGCGGCGGCACCATCCTGCCGACCTGATCGGCGAAGACGGCCTCGCCGTAGGCCGCGAGGCCCATCACCTTGTACTCGTCGCCGAAGCCGGGGAAGCCGAGGAACTGCGTGACCGCGGTGTAGAAGAGCCCGAGCGAGTGGGGGAAGTGGACGCGGTCGAGGACCTCGATCCCGCCGCCGCGGCCGACCGCCGTCATGGTCGAGACGAAGTCGCCGAAGCCGTCCACCGTCAGGCACATCGCCTCCTCGAACGGCGAGCAGTAGAAGGCCGAGGCGACGTGCGCCAGGTGGTGCTCGACCGGATGCAGCCGCGGCGCCGGACCGCCGAAGGCGGCGGCGATGCGCTCCTCCAGCGAGGCGACCTGCCGCAGGTTGCGGGCGCGGCCCAGGGCGCGGCGCAGGCTGCGCGGGTGGGAGAGCGCGAGCAGCGCCTTGCGGGCCAGATAGGCCCCCGGCCGGCGGGCGACGGCGAGCGCGGTGACGCCTTTCAGGTCGCCGCCGTTCATCTCCTCCAGGCAGAAGCGGGCCGCCTGCTCCGGAAAGCCCGCCCAGTGCTTGATCCGGCGGAAGCGCTCCTCCTCGACGCCGGCCACGAAGCGGCCATCCACCACCGCCGCCGCCGAGGCGTCGGCGTGATAGGCGGAGAGGCCCAGGATGCGGCTCGCCTCAGCCACCGCTGAAGGCCCCGCGCGTCCTGCCGCGCTGGACGATCTCGCCCTCGCCCCGGGCCTGGTTGATCCGCGCCCGCTCCCTCCCCTCGGAGGTGCGGTAGAGCTCCAGGCCGCGGTACATGTCGCAGCCGGCGCAGGTCTTGTTCAGCTCGCCGGTGCCGAAGCTCTCCCGCAGCCGCCGCATGCCGTCGTTGCGCCAGATGTCGAGCAGGCTCTGCTCGCGGAGGTTGCCGATCCCCAGATCGGCCATGGCGTCCATGGCGGCGACGCAACTGCAGGCCATCACCGTGCCGTCGGGGAGGACGATGGGGCCGTTGTAGAGCTGCACGCAGGTCTCGCGGCGCGAGCCGACGACCCGCAGCCGCATGCCGGCGGGCAGGGCCTCGCGGGTGATCCGGCCGCCGGCGGAGGTGAAGGACCAGGTGAAGTCGACGTCCGGCTCGCAGGCGAGGATCGGCTGGAAGTCGGGGTCCTTCATCACCTCGTCGAGGGGGCGGTCGGTCCGCAGGCCGATGGTGAGGGTCAGCGGCCGGGGGAGGGCGCGGTTGCGCTCCGCCAGGGCGAGGACGTTGCGGCGCACCCGCTCGTAGGCGCTGGAGCGGTAGATGCGGCGGTAGGAGGGCTCGTCGAAGCCGGAGGTGCTGATGGTGATCGAGGTGAGGCCCGAGGCGAGCACCGCGTCGATGCCGTGCTTGTCGAGCAGGATGCCGTTGGTGGTCAGCCAGATGCGGTCGATGGCCGGCGAGGAGCGCAGGTGGCGGACCCGGTCCAGGAAGTCGGGATGGATGAGGGCGTCGCCGACGACCGGCGTCAGCCCCACGCTGCCGCCGCCGCAGGCGACGAAGTCGTCCACCGCCTTGCGGAAGATCTCCTCGGGCATGAACTGCGTCTCCCGCTCCTGGAGCTGGTAGGGGCAGAAGACGCAGTTGGCGTTGCAGAGGTTGGTCAGCTCCAGGTGGAGCTCGTAGGGGCGCAGGGCCATGGCCTCCAGGGTCGGGGCCAAGGGGAAGCGGCGCCCGGCGAGGCTGCCGGCCTTGCGCCGCAGCACCCGGTACGCCTTGGCCAGGAAGACGCCGGGAGCGCTCATGGCTGGCCGCTCCAGGCCGCGGGCAGGTCGCCCGGGTCGCGGGAGGCGGCGATGAAATGGACGTCGTACAGCCCTTTCACCCGGGGCAGCATGGAAGGATCGATCCGCCCGTAGCCCGAGGGATGGAGGTGGGGTTCCACCTTGCCGGCGCAGGCATAGCCGAGCTCATGGAGCAGGGCCAGCACCTCGCGCGCCACGGCGGCGCCATGGAGCTCGATGACGAGCCGCGGCCCGCGCTCGCGGAGCGTGCGGTCGGCGCCGCGCAGCAGGAGCGCCTCGGCCCCCTCGACGTCGATCTTGATCACGTCAGGCGGCGGCAGCCTCTCCTCGGCCACGACGGTGTCCAGCCGCCGGCAGAGCACCTGGGCGGTGAGGGGGCTGAGCCGCAGGTTCCCGCGCCCCTCGGACGGCCCGCCGGCGGTGACCTTGCTCAGCGTGCCCGAGGTGGTCTGGATGTCGTCCACCTGGAATTCGGCGATGCCGTCCTCGTCGGCCAGGGCCATGGGGAGGATGGTCACCCGGCCGGCGACTCCGCCCAGGGCCAGATTGGCGGCGAGGAAGCGCCGGTTCTCCGGCGACGGCTCGAACGCGACGACCTGGGCGGCGCCGAGGGTGGTGGTGAGGAACCGGCCGTAGAGCCCGAGGTTCGCCCCGCAGTCGTAGACCACGTCGCCGGGCCGGACGAGACCGCGGAGCATGGCGAAGGGGAAGCTCTCGCTCTCCAGCGGCTTGCGCAGCCAGAGCGAGCGGTTGCGGCGCAGGCGGATGCGGAACGGGCCGATCCCCTCGACGTCGAGGGTCCAGGGGAGGTCGGGGATCATCCGCAGCGCCCAGCGCCCGAGCAGGGGCCGGGTGCGAAGGGAGTTGGCGATGGAACGTACGATGGCAATCAAGCGTCACCTTTGGGGCCGCGGCGCAGCAGCTCCTCCAGGCGGATGTCGACGATCAGCCGGAACCAGAACGCCTGGAGGAAGTGGAAGATGAATCCGGTCTTTCCATCCAGGATACCCAAAAGAAAGAAATAGCGATAGAGGAAGTAGAGCATCGGGCGCACGAACAGCGGCATCCGGTAATAGCGGTCCTTGAGCCAGAGGACCCTCTCGTCCGGGGTGCCGAAGAGACGGGGGGTTGCCTTCCAGGACAGGCCCTGGCGGCGGCGCTCCAGCTCTTCCCGGGCGAAGGCCTCGGCGTAGCGGAGGTGCTTCTGGAGATAGAACTGGATCGCGTCCTCCTTGAGGTTCCACTCCTCCAGCGGCGCGCGCAGGCGGCCGACCGGGCCGCGCACGTAGACGCGGGTGTCCTGCTCGACCGGGTCGAGCCCGGAGCGGCTGCGGCGGAACAGTTTGAGGATCAACTTGCTGCCGTAGCCGCCGAAGCGCAGCGGCTTGCCGCGGAAGATCTGCCGGCGGTGGATGTAGAAGCCGTCCTCGCGGACCTCGTCCGGGCGGGCGAGCAGGGCCGCGAGCTCCGCCTTCAGCGCTGGGGTCACCGCCTGGTCGGCCTCCAGGATCAGCACCCAGTCGTTGCGCAGCGGCAGATTGTCGAGCCCCCACTGGAAGATCCAGGGGATGATCCGGCTGTGGTCGTAGGCCAGGGTGTGGACCTCGGCGTAGCGCTGGGAGATCTCGACCGTGCGGTCGGTGCTCTCGGAGTCGAGGACGAAGATCTGGTCCGCGAAGCCGTGGACGCTCTGGAGGCAGCGCTCGACGTTCGCCTCCTCGTTGCGGGTGGTGACGATGACGGAGAGAGGGACCGGCAGGGGGATCATCGGACGACCCTCTCCGCCGCGTTCAGGAGATGGCTCCAGGAGGCCGCATAGTTCCACCGGTCCAGGATCGCCCCGCTCCGCTCGCGCGCCCGCTCGGGGTCGAGGGCGAGCGCCTCGCCGATCCGGTGCGCCAGCATGCCGTCGTCCCCGGCCGGGTAGAGGAAGCCGTTGCCGCCGACCTCGATCAGGTCGTAGCCCGCGCCCACGCGGGTGGAGGCGACCACCGGCAGACCGCAGGCGAGGGCCTCCTGCACCGAAACCCCCCAGCGCTCCTCGCGGGCGGGGTGGACGAAGAGGTCCGCCGCCGCGTAGAGGGCCGGCAGCTCGGGGTAGGGGATGTAGCCGGGGAAGCGCACCCGGGCCAGCCGGTGGTCGCGGGCGAAGGCCTCCAGGGCGGGCCGGGCGGGGCCGTCCCCGGCGAGCGCCAGCCAGACCTCCTGGTCCTCGATCCGGGCGAAGGCCCGCAGGAGGTCCCAGGGCGCCTCCCGGGGGTTGAACTTGGCGAGGCCCAGGATCAGCCGGACTCCGGCGGGAACGCCGAGCCGCTCCCGCAGGGCCGCGCGCTCCGCCGGCGAGACGCGGGAGCGTTCCGCGAAGCTCTCCACGTCCACCGCGTAGGGGAAGAGCCCCGTGCGCTCGCGCGGCACGCCGAAGGCGCGGAGGTAGTCGAGCGTGAGGCTGCCCACGCCGAGGAAGAGGTCGTACGTCGGTTTCATGTAGGTGCTGAAGAGTATCCGTTTGGCGAGGCTCCGGGGGTAGGAGTTGTCCCAGAGCACCGAGTCGAGGCGCAGGGCGGTGGCGATCCCCGCCCGCCGCGCGATCCGGGCGCCCAGCCGGTAGATCCCCTGCGTGTAGCCGTTGGCGATCAGCAGGTCGCACCGTCCCGGCTGAAGCCGCGATGCGAGCCAGGGCGCCGGGTCCTCGGCGGGGCAGACCTCGTGCGGGTAGCCGCCCAGCAGGTCGATCCCCCAGGAGACCGGCGCCCCGAGCTCCGGATCGAAGACCGGCGCCGCGACGTCGCGCCCGGTGAACAGCACGCGGAATTCGTGCGCCGCGTCGCGGGCGGCGAAGCGGTAGAACGGCGCCTCGAACTGCGTCGGGCGCTCGACGAGAAAGACGATCCTCACCGGACGATTCTCCCGTACATTTCTTCCATCCGCCGCGCCACCGCCGCCCAGCCGAAGCGCTCGCGGACCGCCTCCGCCCCGCGCCGGCCCATCGCGTCGAGCCGCGCGGGATCGGCGAGCAGGCCGCGCAACGCCTCCGCGAGATCGCCGTCCGCGACGATCCCGGCGCCGGTCTCGCGGACCGTCGCCGCCAGCCCCACTTCGGGGGTGACGGCCACCGGCCGCCCCGCCGCCCAGGATTCCAGGATCACGTTGCCGAAGTTCTCCGAGCGCGAGGGGAGGACGAGCGCCGCCGCGCGGTGGAGGAGCGCCGCCTTGTCCGCGCCGTGGACCGGGCCGAGAAAGACGGTTCTGCCGGCCTCCTGGGCGAGCCGTTCCAGCTCCGGCCGGATCCCCTCCTCGTCGTTGCCGGCGACCGCGAGGATCGCGCCGGGGACTCGCGCCATGGCGGGGATCAGCCGGTCGAGCCCCTTCTTCCAGGAGAGGCGCCCGAGGGAGAGGAGGAAGGGGGGACCCGCGAGAACGGCGCGGACCGGCGGCGAGAGAGCCTCGAGGCCGCCGTCCCAGGGCGCCGCGTCGATGCCGTTGGGGATGACGCGCACCGGCGGCAGGAGGAACCCCAGCCGGGCCGCGTCCTCCCCCTCGAGCGCGCTCGTCGCGTGGAGGGCCGCCGCCCGCTCGATCGTGCGGCGCTCGGCGAGGGCCAGCCAGGCAAGCTTGCGCCAGCGCCCCCGCGAGCGGATCAGCTCCGGCACCAGCATCCCCCGCGGCGAGAGCACGTAGGGCACGTCGGCCCGCTCGGCGGTCCGCGCCACGGCCGAGGTGGGCCAGAGGAAGACCGAGTGGAGGTGGACGGCGTCGAAACAGGTGATTTCGGCGCGCGCCGCCCGTCCCAGCTCCGGGGAGAGATAGAGCCGGGCGGGCGGGGTCACGGGGAAGTAGCGGACCTCGACGCCGTCGATCGTCACCGGCTTGCCGGACGGCACCAGGAGCCGCCCCCGGCCGTGGACGTTGGTGGTGAGCACGGTCACCTCGTGCCCCCGCGCCGCCAGCGCCCGGCACAGCCCATGGACGGCGAGGATCGGCCCGCCATGGCGCCAGGCGGGGAGGTAGGTGGGAACGACGTGGAGCAGGTTCACGGCCGGGCTCCCCCCGCGAGGAGCGCGCCCAGCAGGGCGGGCAGCCGCCGGCGGTAGAGGGACCAGTCCGCGGCGGCGGCCGCCTCCAGGCAGGCGGGGCGCATGCGGAGCAGCTCCTCGCGCCCCCGCGCGCAGCGGAGCATCCTGGCGGCCAGGGCTCCGGCGTCGCCGGCCGGCACCACCCAGCCGTTCCTCCCCTCGGCGATCAGGTCCGCCGCCCCCACCCGGTCCGACACCAGGGCCGGCAACCCCGCGGCGAGGGCTTCCGGCACGACCATCCCGAACGATTCGTTGCGCGAGGGGAGCACCAGGCAGTCCGCCGACCGCAGGCGGTCCGCCAGCTCCGCCTGGGAGACAGAGCCGAGGACCGACACCCCCGCCGGCACGGGAGGTCCGAGGAGGGGCGACGCGTCCCCCGGCGGACCGATCACCAGCAGGCGCGCTCCGGGCTCGGCGGCGTGAACCCCGGCGAAGGCCGCGAGCAGGACGTCGAGCCCCTTGACCCGGCTCGCTCCGCCGGCGAAGACGAACACCGCTCCCTCGCCGGCTGGTGCCTTGACGGCGGCGGGCGCGAAGAGCCCCAGGTCCGCCCCGAGGGGCACGCAGTGGACCCGTTCCGGCGGCACACCGGCCTCCAGATAGCTCCGCCGCGCCAGCTCCGAGACCACCAGCACGTGGTCGGCGAGCGCGATCTCCTCGTCCTTGACCGCGGTGATCCGGCGGTGCAGGTCCGCCGGCTCGGCGAAGCCGTGGAAGCGGTCCTGCGTCGCGTGGTGGGTGGCCGCCGCGTCGAGGACGGTGGCCATTCCCAACCGCTTCGCCCGGCGGAAGGTCTCCCGGGCCGAGATCTCGCAGGCCACCACGGCGCCGGCCGTCCCCGGCCGCAGCCGGCGGGCGGCCCAGCGGTCGAACAGCCGGCAGGCGAGGAAGTCCGCCCAGCAGCCGGCGCGCGGTGGCAGCGGGTCCGCCAGGCGGCGCAGGGCCGGCACCCAGGGAGCCCAGCGCACCCGCTCCTCAGGGAGCGGCACGGGCGCGTAGCGGATGAACCGGCGCCAGAGCGGCGCGGGCAGCCATCGCCGGTGGCGGAGGCCGGCCGGCACCCCCGCCCAGTACCCGGCGAGCATCCCCGCCTCCGCCAGCGCCAGGGCGGCTTGGTGCGAGTGCTGCCGTCCCGGGTGGGTGACCAGCACTCTCAACCGCTCCCCCGCAGCGCGGCGGGCGCGGCAGGCGTGGCGGCCGGGCGGGGCGCGCGGGCGAGGACCGCCTGCCGGTCGAGGCGCACGGCCAGAAAGACCAGGCCCGCCAGGAACCAGTAGTAGACCCCGGCGGTGACGTCGAAGACGATCCCTCCGGGGATCTGGACGAGGAAGAAGAGCAGCGCCGAGGTCGCCACCGCGCGGTGGAACAGCGTCCGCAGCCGCAGGGCCTGGCGGAAGGCGAAGGCCGCGATGGCGAAGCGCACGAAATAGGCGAAGAAGAAGCCCACCGGGCCGAGCTCGAGCATCACCCGGCCGCTCTCCGCTTCGGGCGTGATGTTGACGAGCAAGGGGTTCTCGACGCCGCCGGTCAAGGTTTTCGCCGCCTGGTGAGTCGCCCCGATCCCGAAGCCGAAAGGGCCGGCGTAGGGGAGCATGTGCACCGGGGACACGAAGGGGAAGAACAGCCGGGAGCCCATGCCCTCGGTCGACGCGGCCCGCTGGCTGAAGGCGGTGACCGCCTGATCCCCGGCCGAGCTCAGGCCGGCGGCCAGCAGGCCCAGGCCGACGAGCAGCCGCACGAAGGTCTGGCCGCTCTGCTTCTCGCGCACCACGGCCAGCCACCAGTAAAGGGGAAAGACCACGGCGAGCAGGAAGATCGGCCCCCGCGAGCCGCTCATCATGATGCCGAGCAGGACCATGCCGAGGGCGCCGAAGACCAGCAGGTTCCCCCGGAAGCGCCAGCGGGTGGTGGTGAGGATCATCAGGAGGAGGATCGTGGTGACCAGGAGGTACGAGGTGTACCCCGAGATATAGGAGAAGGTCCCGGTGGTGCGCACGAACTTGGAGCTGCCGAACGTGGAGATCAATTCGCTGTCGGTCGGCTGCGCGTAGGTGTTGAGAACACTCCCCGCGGGACTGAAGAACTGCGCCACCGACAGCAGCACCACCGGGATGACGATCAGCACATAGCGCTGGAGGAAACGGGCCAGGTCCGCGTCGTCGCGGAAGACCGCCGGGACGACGAAGAGCAGGGGCACGTAGAAGAAGTAGGACTTGAATCCCAGCACGCCGACGAGGAGGTTGGGCAGCGTGGGGTTGAGCACCTGGAACAGGCCGAGGATGATGGCGAAACCCAGCGTTCCGTAGAGGATGGGCGCCCGCGGCAGGGGCAACCGCCGCGAGCGGCTGCGCAGGAAGCCGATGTAGGCCCCGAGGAACAGGGCGTCCTTGGCGAAATAGACGAGGTCCTGAGAGCCGGGCAGGAGCCACTTGCGGATGGCCCCCTCGAGGATCAGCAGGACCATGGCGGCCTGAATGGCGAGCCGCCACTGCCGGATCGACCAGCCGACCGCGGCGCAACCCAGGGCAAGCAGCAGGATCCGGGTGATCACGCCGCCGCCCCCCGCCGGCCGGCCAGGGCCTCCTCGATCACGCGCAGATAGGCGGCCACCATCGCCCGGCCCGTGTGGCGGGCGAGGTGGGCGGACACCGCCTCGGGAGAGGGGGCGAAGCGGCCGGGATCGGCCACGGCGGCCGCCAGCAGACCGGCCAGCTCGCCGGCATCGCCGTTGCGGAAGAGCAGGCCGCAGTCGCCGATGGCCTCCTTGAGGCCTCCCCCCCGCGAGCCGATGACGAGACAGCCGCAGGCGATCCCCTCCAGGGCGACGATGCCGAAAGGCTCGTCGTAGCGCGAGGGGACGACCAGGATCCGGTGAGCGTTGAGCAGGCGCACGGTCTCCTCCCCCTGGCGGCTGCCCAGGAAGCGCACCTGGTCCGCGATCCCGAGCCGGCGGGCCTGGTCCGCGAGCAGCGGCCGCTCGGGGCCGTCGCCGGCGATCGTGAGCCCGGGCCGGACGCCGCGGTCCGCCAGGAGCCCCAGCGCCGCGAGCAGGATGTCGACCCCCTTGTCCGAGACCAGCCGGCCGAGGAACATCAGGTCCCCGGTCCGCGGCACCTCCGGCAGCCGGCGGAAGAGGTCCTCCCGGTAGGCGTTGGGAACCACCACGGACGGGGTGTCGAGGTCGTTGGCCACCGCCTGGCTGTTCGAGATCGATCGCCCCCAGCGCAGGACGCAGCGCTTGAGGCGGTCCTGGGGCGAGCGGCTGCCGTCCGGGCGGCTGTACCACCCCTGGTGCGAGACCACCCAGGGGCGGCGGACCAGCAGCAGGGGCCACAGCCCGCGCAGGCTGACGTTGGCCTGGAAGAACACGTCGCACCAGCGCGCGAGCCGCAGCAGCTCCCGGCGCGAGGGGCGGCGGATCACGCCGAAGGCGAAGGGCTCGGGATCGGGGTTCGCCGTCGTGGCCACGACGACGACCTCGTGGCCGGCCTCGTGGAACCCCGCCGCGAGCTGGGCGACGTTGACCTCGAGGCCGCCGAGGCTGGGGTAGAACACGGGGCAGTAGACGAGGATCTTCACGGGAAGAGCAGGCCCTCGTAGGCCGCGGCGTGGCGGCTCAGGGCGTGGCCGCCGTACCAGGCGTGCGCCCGGTCGGCGATGCCCTGCAGGGAGTCGGCGCCGTCCGGCGTCCGGCTGTCTGGAATCCGGCTGTCTGGTGTCCGGCTGTCTGGAATCCAGAAAGGCGGCGGCGGCTCGGCCTCCCGCCGCGGCCGGGGCCAGGCGCAGACCGGCAGCACCCGGTGCGCGCAGTAGGCCGCGAAGATCGTGGACTTGGGCAGGAAGGGCGGGGGGTAGGCGACGAACCCGGCCAGGGAGCCGGCCAGCAGCGCGCTCACCTCCGCCTCCGCCAGGGGACCGAGCCGGCGCACGGGGACCGGGAGGCCCGTCGCCGCAGGCCCGTCGCCCGGTCCGACGTCGCAGACCTCCTCGATGCCGAGCGTCCGGCAGGCGAGCGCGAGCGCCGGCCCCAGCTCCCGGTAGGCCCGCTCGCGGGTCCCCGGCCCGCCGAAGACCACCAGCCGGCGGGCGCGCGCCGACAGCGGCGGCGGCGCGGCCGGCTCGCCCACGGTCGAGAACACCGGCAGCACGGCGACCTCGCGGTCCGGTACCCAGCGCAGGAGCAGGCGCCGGTGGATCTCCAGGCTGGTCGTCAGCCCGTCGCTCAGGCGCGCCAGCGCCGCGGCGAGCCGCCGCTGGAGCGGCGACAGCCAGAAGGAGCTGCGCCAGGGGGGGCCGGTGGCGGCGATCTCGTGGAACATCGTCACCAGCCGGCCCGGCCGCCGCGAGCGCCAGCGCGCCAGCCCGTCGACCAGCCAGGCCGGGCAGCCCCGTGGCTGATAGCCGTAGTTGGCGTAGTGCAGGAGCACGGCGGTCTCGCCGTCGCCTTCCGCGGCGAGCGCCAGCGCGCCGGCCAGCGCCGCGGGCTCGGCGCGCGGGAGCTCCGCGGCGGCGAGGAACCGGCTCTCGATCCCATGGTGGGCGCGCAGCGCCGCCGCCAGGGTCATCGCGAAGCTGCCGACCCCCTCGGGAGGCGGCGGCAGGCTGGGCACGACGTGAACGACTCTCCGGCTCATCGCCCGCGGCTCACGGCTTCTCGGCGACCACGATCGAGTAGAGGGCGAACCAGCGGGTGAGGAAGCGCCAGCGGTCCAGGAAGCGCAGCTCGATCGGCGGCCGGGCCGGGAGGGGCACGAAATGCCCGACGGCGTCGGACGCGGTCACCCGCAGGCCGGCCCGGCGGGCGAGGGCGCGGGTCCGCGGCAGCATCATCAGGTTGTTCACCGGCTGTCCGGCCTCCTGGTAGACGCGCCCCCGCAGGCGGCAGTACAGGCGGTAGAGGCCGGTGGGGCCCAGGTAATTCGGAGTGGTCAGGAGGAGGCGCCCCCCCGGCTTCAGAACCCTGGCCAGCTCGTGGAAGGCGCGCTCGGGGTGGGGCACGTGCTCCACCGTCTCGCACGAGAGGACCGTCTCGAAGGTGTTGTCCGCGAAGGGCAGGCGGGTGATGTCGGCGACCTCCCAGTCGATCCCCCCGAGGTTGCGGCGGCGGGCGAAGCTGGCCCCCTTGCTGACGGCGCTGCCGGCGAAATCGGCCGCCACCAGCCGGCGTGGCGGGACCGGCCGGGAGGCCAGCCAGCGCGAGAGATCGCCCCGCCCGCAGCCCACCTCGAGGATGACCCGGCCCGCGACGTCGCGTGGGAGGTCGAGGTGCTCGCGGAGCAGCCGGTGCCAGGGCATGTCCGCCTCTTCGTCGACGGGGAGGTCGCGATGCCAGACCTCGTAGGCCTCTCGGGTTCGCTGGTCGAGCGTCATGTCAGATCCCTTCTTTTCCTTCCGCGTAGATTTCCAGGCAGCGGTCCACCACCCGCTCCCAGGTGAACCTCTCCTCGACGGTCCGCCGGGCGCCGAGGGCCAGCCGCCGCCAGAGGTCCGGGTCGCCGTGCAGGCGCAGGATCGTCTCCCGGATCGCTTCCGGCCGGTTGGGGGGCACGAGCAGGCCGTTGACCTCCGGCGCCACGATTTCCGGCAGCGACGCCGCGTCGGAGGCGATCACCGGACACCCTCGCGCCATGGCTTCCACCAGGGCCAGGCCGAACAGCTCGTGAGCCTGCGCCGAGCCGCTCTCGTCCAGGGGCGTGGGATGGACCAGCGCCATGGCGCGCCCGAGGATCGCGATCACGTCCTCGTCGGGGAGGGCGCCGTGAAAATGGACGTCGCGGCCGGCCGCCAGCGTCCGGAGGTGAGCGAGGTAGGCGTCATCGGTGGCCGGACCGACGATGTGAAGGGGGGTCTCCGCCGGCAGCCCGGCGATCAGGAAGTGGATGCCCTTGTGCGCCAGCACCCGGCCGAGGAAGACGACCGAGCCGTCGTGCTCCAGCGCCGGCCGCATCGGGTACCGTCCGAGGTCGACGCCGCCGTAGATGATCCGGCAGCGCCGGTTGCGGCCGTGCAGCCCGCGGGCGGCGTACTCGGAGATCGGCAGATGGGCGGCGATCCAGCGCGACTGGTCGATCTGGTAGCCCGGCGTCCAGCCGCCGCCGCCGAGGTCGGAGACGAAGACCCGCTGGCCCCGCAGCCGGCCGGCGAGGGCGGCCAGGAACGTGGGCAGCACGAAGTACTGATGGCAGTGGATCACGTCGGCTCCGCTCAGCTCGCGGAGCAGCCCGGGCGCGAACGGGGTCATGCGGTCGCGCGTCCAGCTCTTCAGGATCACCCGCTCGAAGCCGGCCCGGGGGCTCTCCCGGAAAGCCCGCGGGCCGAAGCTGACGAGCTTCACCGCGGCGCGGTCCGCCATCGCCCGCGCCAGCTCCTCGGCGAAGCGTTCGCCGCCGCCGAGCACGGACTCGGGGGAGAAGTAGGTGGGGGTCACATGTACGACGCGCACGCTCAAGCCTTGATCGCCCGCAGCTTGAAGATCAGGAACCAGGCCGGCCAGATCCAGGTGAGCCGCCGCTCGTAGAGCCCGGGATGGCGGTTGGCGAAGCGCGCCATCAGCCGGTCCGGCCGCCCGTTGCGGAAGGCGAGGATACGCTCGGCGATCTCGAAGCGCGCCCCGCTATAGAAATTCAAGCCCGAGGCCTCGGTGAAGTAGTCGAACGAGAAGTAGCCGAGGTGGTGCCGGTGCGTGGGATCGGTGAACGAGTTCGCGCAGGAGAAGTGGGGGGTGGTGATCTCCAGGATCCCCCCCGGCGCCAGCAGGGCGTGGGCCTCCTCGACGAAGTCCTGGACGCTCGCCAGGTGCTCGACCACGTCGAAGGCGTAGATGTGCTCGAAGTGGCCGCGGGGGAGCGGATAGGGGCGCTTCTCGAGATCCCAGACGAGGTCCGGCGATACCGCCGGCCGCAGGTCGACGTTGAGGCAGTCGGGCCGCTGCTGGCGCCCGCAGCCGAGGTTGAGGCGGCGCGGCAGGGACTCGGGGGAGGGGACCGGCGCGTTCATTCCGCCCGTCGCTCCAGGAATGAGATTCTCAGGCGTCTCTCCAGTGCACCCATTCGGGGCGCTTGAAGCCGAGCGTCAGGATGACGCAATGGCAGAGCAGGGCGGTCACCGCGCTCAGCAGGGTGAGCCGCAGGACTCCCGCCGTGGTGGACAGCGGCAGGATCTTCACGAAGAGGATCTGCGCCGCCACCTCCACCATCACGCCCACCCCCTGGAAGCGGCTCCATCCACGGGCGAGGTTCACGGTGTTGACGTAGCTGCCCAGCACGGAGAGCCCCGATCCGGCGACCATCAGCAGGAGCTCGCGATGGAGCCCCCTGTAGTGCGGACCGACCAGCATCAGGAACAGCCGCGGGACCAGCGCGGCGGCGGCCAGGAGACCGGCCAGGACGAAGACCAGCGCGAGCCCGTACTGGAGACAGCGGACGCGGTACAGCTCGTCGCCGGTGATCGCCGCGAGGCGCGGCAGGAAGACCACCCCGGTCAGCCCCGAGAAGAGCCCCACGATCAGCGCCAGCCGGCCCAGGGCTCCCACCTCGGCGAGGGTGCGGGTGGAGCCGAAGGTGGCCGACAGCCAGACGACGAGCGGCCCCTGCACCGAGAAATAGAGGGCGCTGGGCAGCGTCGGCAGCAGGTAGCGGAGGATCTGGCGCCGGTACGGCCTCAACCCCCCGGCTGGAGCGGCGGCCGGGCGCCCGGGCCGGGCGATCACCGTGCTCAGCCCGGAGCCCGCGGCGGAAGCCGCGACGCCGAGCCAGGCTCCGAGATGGCCGGTAATCACCATGACGCCGGCGACGAGGAGGCGCAACAGCGTGCCTCCGACCTCGGCGCGGTACGACTGCGTGTAGCGGCCGTGCAGGCGCAGCGCGAGGATGCGGATCGACGACTGGATCTGGAACCAGACGCAGCCCAGGATGCCGGCGGTCACCAGGGCGATCTCCCCCCAGCCGAACCCCTTGGCCGCGGCCGCGAGCGGGAAGGCGATCGCCACCGCGACCGCGCCGAGCAGAAACGCCACGCGGCGCAGCGACAGCACGGCGGCGAAATACGGCTCGAAGGCGCTCCCCTCCCGGCCGGCGCGATGGAAGAAGTGGAGCAGCGACCCCGTGCTCCCGAGGTCGGAGAGGAAGCTGAAGAAGGTCACCACGGAGAACGCCAGGGTGTAGAGGCCGAACTCGCGCAGCGGCATCAGATTGACGAACAGCAGGCCGGCCGCGATCCCCAGGAGCTGGGTGAGCACCTGGGCGGTGAAGTAGGCGGAGAGGATCTTCGCCCAGCGGCGGGCGCGGCCGGCCCACAGGCCTTCGACCGGCGGCGCGATCGAGGACGGGACGGGCGGCGCGGCGCTCATGGCGCGAGCTCCTCCAGCACCCGTAGCGCCAGCCAACGCGACCGCTCGCCCGGCCGTTTGGCCGCCAGCTCCGGCCGCATCCACTCGGCGACCGGAATGTAGAACCCCGACTTCGGCCGTGACAGGACCGCCTCCGGCAGCTCGGGGGCCGCGATCCGGACGAGCGCCGCCTTCCCGCCGGTGCGGGCGGGTTCGAAGCGGTTGGCGGCGAGCCGCTCGCGCAGCCAGGCGTCGACCAGCGGCACGCGGAGCTCGACCGACCAGGCCATCGAGGCCCAGTCCGAGTCGCGCAGGAGCTGGTTGCGCATGTAGCGGGCGGTCTCCAGGACGTGGACCGCCGTCCAGCCGTCCCTGACTTGGCCGTTCCCCTCGGCGAGCGCCCGGGCGGCGTCCGCCACCGGGTCGTAGCGCCGGAGCCCTTCCGCGGCGGCGTCGCGGCCCATCACCGCGGGGAGCTCCTCGGGGAGGAACAGGCCGCGGCGCAGGAAGTAGGCCCCGGGGAGCGTCCGGCCGTGACGGATCAGCCCGGCGAGCTTCGGGCGGTCCGGCGCCAGCGCCCTGGCGGCGGCGGGCCAGAGCGCGCCCATCCCGGGGATCCGCCCCGCCCGGCGTGCCGCCCGTTCCAGCCGGGGGACGCCGGCGAACGAGGGGTAGCTGCCGAAGATCTCGTCACCGCCGAGCCCGGAGAGCACCACCTTGAGGCCGGCCTCGTGGGCGGCCCGGCTCACCACGTAGGTGTTGAAGCCGTCGATGCTCGGCTGGTCCATGGCCGCGATGGCGCCCGGCCAGAGGTCCGCGAAGTCGGCCCGGCCCACCCGCCGCTCGACGTGCCGGGTGCCCAGCCGCCGGGCGACCTCGGCGGC
>JBDSHF010000138.1:0-3382 GCA_039918595.1 Thermoanaerobaculia bacterium | reverse complement strand
GGCGACGCGATGTGATCGCGGCCATACATCGCCTTCCCCCGGTGGAGCTTGCGGTGCAGCGGATAGATGCTGCCGCAGACCAGGCAGAAGCGGCCGATCGTGCGCCCCTGCCGCTCCTCGGGGAGCTGGTTCCGCGGCGCCGCGTGTGGGAATCGATACATGGCTGGTTCCTTAAAGCCCTCAGCGGGCCGCTTGCAGCTCGGCGCGCGAGAAGAAGAAGGAGAGCTCGATGGCGGCGTTCTCCGGCGAATCGCTGCCGTGGATGGCATTGCGCTCGATCGAGGTGCCAAAGAGCTTGCGGACCGTCCCGTCCTCCGCCTTGGCGACGTCGGTAGCGCCCATCGCCTTGCGCAGGTGGGTCACCGCGTCCTCGCGCTCCAGCGCCACCGGCATCACCGGGCCGCTCGTCATGAACTCCACCAGGCTGCCGTAGAACGGCCGCTCCTTGTGAACCTCGTAAAAGGCCTGCGCCTGGGCTTCCGTCAGCCGCAGCATCCTGAGGCCGCGGACCGTGAAGCCCTCCTGCTCCAGATGAGCAAGAACTTTGCCCGCGTTGCCCGCCTCGACGGTGTCCGGCTTGAGGATCGCTAGCGTCATCTGCATGGAATGGTACTCCCTCTTCGTTGAATCTTCTCGTTTATCTGTTTAGGTAATATCGTTGTCGAGCCGGCGTGGGCCGGCCGATTCTACAAAACCTCGATGTCCCCTTCCGCTCCTTCGATCCGGAACACCGTCCCCACCACGTCCACCGCGTTCTCCGGACCCATCATCACCGCCGAGCCAGCGGGGATGCCGAGCCCGTAGGCCACGCCCGCGCCCACCAGCATCTTGCGCAGCCGGCGGTCGTGGGCGGGATCGAAGTTGGGCTCCACCACCCCGTCCGGCAGCCAGCCGAAGCCGGGGATCAGATCCCCCTTGAAGATGCTGCGGGCGAGCTTGCCGGCGCACTGGGCGGCGGCGGCGATCGTCACCACCACGCCCCCCTCCGCGAGCTTCCGCGCCAGCGCCTCGGCGGCCGGCGTGTCGAGAATCGCCTGCAGGAGATGGTCCGTCACCCCGCCGCCGATGTAGACCGCCGCGACATCCCGGATGCGCTCCGAGTTCCGCATCCGCCGGCCGTCCCGGTCGCGGTAGATGGGGATGATCTCCAGCTCGCGGTCGAACGTGGCCTTCAGGTACTCCGCGAAATGCCGGGGGTAGTCGTTCGACCCCGAGGCCGCCGGAATGAACCCTACCGGCCCCGGAGGCGCCTTCTCGATCCAGACCCGGTCCGCGTCCTCCGTCTCGCCAAAGCTGAACTCGCCCCCCCCGAGGAGGGCGAGCCAGCCGGTGGTCGGGTGTCCGTTGCCTGGGGCCAAGGTCCTCCCCTACTTCCCCAACGCCTTGGCCATCGTCTTCCCCAGATCCGCGGGGTTCTCCACCACGTGCAGCCCGGCGGCCTTCATGGCCTCCATCTTCTCCGCCGCCGTGCCCTTGCCGCCGGCGACGATGGCGCCGGCGTGGCCCATGCGGCGTCCGGGAGGGGCGGTGCGGCCGGCGATGAAGCCGACGACCGGCTTCTTGAAGTTCGCCTGGATCCACTCGGCGGCGTCCTCCTCGGCGTTGCCGCCGATCTCGCCGATCATGATCACGCCCTCGGTCTGGGGATCGGCCGCGAACTGCTCCAGCACGTCGATGAAGTTGGTGCCGTTGACCGGATCGCCGCCGATGCCGACGCAGGTCGACTGCCCGAGGTTCAGGTTCGAGAGCTGCCAGACCGCCTCATAGGTGAGCGTGCCCGAGCGGGAGACCACCCCCACCGAGCCCTGCTTGTGGATGTGCCCCGGCATGATGCCGATCTTGGCCATCCCCGGCGAGATCACGCCCGGGCAGTTGGGGCCGACCAGGCGCGTGGGGTGCGAGCGCAGGAAGTCCTTCACCTTCAGCATGTCGTTGGCCGGGATGCCTTCCGTGATGCAGACCACCAGCTCGATCCCGGCCGCGGCGGCCTCCATGATGGCGTCGGCGGCGAACGGCGGCGGCACGAAGATCATCGACGCGTTGGCGCCGGTGGCCTCGCGGGCCTCGGCGACCGAGTCGTAGACCGGGATCCCCTCGACCGTCTCGCCCCCCTTGCCCGGGGTGACGCCGGCCACCACCTTGGTCCCGTAGTCGCGGCAGCCGAGGGCGTGGAAGGTCCCCTCCTTGCCGGTGATGCCCTGCACGAGCAGGCGGGTATCGTTGTCGACCCAGATCGCCATGATTACGCTCCTCCCTTGGCAGCCGCCACGACTTTCTCGGCGGCGTCGGCCATCTGCTCGGCCACGATGAACTGGAACGGCGCCTCGCGCAGAATGCGGCGCCCCTCGTCGACGTTGGTCCCCTCGAGGCGCACGACGACCGGGATCTTGACGTCCGCGAGCTCCTCGAGGGCGCCGACGACGCCGCGGGCGATGCGGTCCGTGCGGGCGATGCCGCCGAAGATGTTGATCAGCACGGCCTTGACGTTGGGGTCCGAGACCAGGATGCGGAAGGCGTTCTTGACCGCCTCCTGCGAGGCGCCGCCGCCGACGTCGAGAAAGTTGGCCGGCTCGCCGCCGTAGAGCTGAATGATGTCCATCGTCGCCATGGCGAGGCCGGCGCCGTTGACCATGCAGGCGATGTTGCCGTCCAGCTTGATGTAGTTGAGGTTGAACTTGCTGGCCTCGACCTCCAGGGGGTTCTCCTCGGCGAGGTCGCGCATGTCGAGGATGTCCTTGTGGCGGAAGAGGGCGTTGTCGTCGAAATTCATCTTGGCGTCGAGCGCCATGACGTCGCCGCCGCCGGTGACCATCAGCGGGTTGATCTCGGCGAGCGAGGCGTCGGTGTCCATATAGCAGTTGACCAGGCCGGTGATCAGCTTGGCGGCCTTCGACGCCGCGCCGCCTTTGAGGCCGAGGGCGCGGGCGACGGCGCGGGCCTGGAAGGGCTGGATGCCGATCTCCGGCTCGATGGCGACGCGGGAGATGGCGTCGGGGTCCTTCCCGGCGACCTCCTCGATATCCATGCCGCCCTGGGAAGAGGCCATGATGACCGGTTTGCCCTGGGCGCGGTCGAGGGTGATCGAGACATACAGCTCCTGGGCGATGTCGGCGGTCTCCTCGATGAGGACCTTGCGGACGAGCTGCCCTTCGGGGCCGGTCTGGTGGGTGACGAGTTGCATGCCGAGGATCTGGCTCGCGTACTGGCGGGCCTCCTCGGGGGATTTGGCGAGCTTGACGCCGCCGCCCTTGCCGCGTCCGCCGGCGTGGATCTGGGCCTTGACGACACACCGGCCGCCGAGCTCCTCACAGATCTTGGCGGCCTCGTCGGCGCTCTCCGTCACCCTGCCCTTGGGGGTCGCGACCCCATACCGGCGCAGGAT
>JBDSHF010000137.1:0-19544 GCA_039918595.1 Thermoanaerobaculia bacterium | reverse complement strand
AACTCGACGCTGCTCGCCGCCGGGTTCTGCTTGTCGTACTTGATGACGCCGTCGAAGTCCCGGAAGCGCCCCGAGACGTTGGAGACGAAGTGCCGGATGCTGAAGTTGACGCCGCTGTGGTCGGCGTCCACCTTGTAGACCGCCGGCTCGGCCATCGCCAGGGCCGGCAGCAGGAGCGCCAGCAAGAGAGTGTGCAGGGGAGTGCGTCTCTTCATGATCGGCTCCTTCGACGAAATCGAATCGACAGTTTACTACATGGCTATACAGGCCGTAGAGGACGGGCCCCAGCCACGTCCCCCTTCTCCTTTTTTAGGAGAAGGGGATAGGGGTTGAGGTCGCAGGCCACCTACACCCGGCTAGCTTCTCATCGGGTCCAGCTTCTCGGGATCGACGCCCAGCTCGTCGATCGCCCGCCGGACGACGGAGCGGTCGATCTTCCCCCAGTTGGCGAGCTGGTGGAGGGCGGCGATGACGACGCACTCGGCGTCCACCTCGAAGAAGCGGCGGATCTCCTCGCGGGTTTCGCTGCGGCCGAAGCCGTCGGTGCCGAGCGGATAGAGCCGGCCGGGGAGCCAGCGCGAGATGTGCTCGGGCACCAGCTTCATGTAGTCGGTGACCGCCACGATCGGGTGGTCGTCCCCTTCGAGCAGGCTGACCACATACGGCTTGCGCGGCTCCTGGTCCGGATGCAGGAGGTTCCAGCGCTCCGCCTCCAGGGCGTCGCGGCGCAGCTCCTTGTAGCTCGTCACGCTCCAGAGGTCGGCGGCCACGCCGTAGCGCTCGGCGAGGATCTCCTGGGCCCGCATCGCCTCGAGCATCAGCGAGCCGCTGCCAAAGAGATGGAGCCGGTGGCGGTCCCCCTGCTGATCGGCCTTCGGCTCGGGCGCCGGCCGGAACTTGTACATCCCCTTGAGAATGCCCTCTTCCGCCCCCTCCGGCATCGGCGGCATCGGGTAGTTCTCGTTGTAGAGGGTGATGTAGTAGAAGATGTCCTCCCGGTTGACATACATCCTCTTCATGCCGTCGCGGATGATCACCGCCAGCTCGTAGGCGAAGGCGGGATCGTAGGCCTGCAGGTTGGGGACGACGCTCGCCAGCACATGGCTGTGGCCGTCCTCGTGCTGCAGCCCCTCGCCGATCAGGGTGGTGCGTCCGGCGGTGGCGCCGAGCAGGAAGCCGCGGGTGCGCTGATCGGCGGCGGCCCAGATCAGGTCGCCGATCCGCTGGAAGCCGAACATCGAGTAGAAGATGAAGAACGGGAGCATGTCGATCCCGTGCGTCGCGTAGGAGGTGCCGGCGGCGATGAACGACGCCATCGAGCCCGCCTCCGTGATCCCCTCTTCCAGGATCTGCCCGTCCGTGGCCTCGCGGTAGTAGAGCAGCATCGCCTTGTCGACCGGCTCGTAGAGCTGCCCGACGTGGGAGTAGATGCCGAACTGCCGGAACAGCGACTCCATGCCGAAGGTGCGCGCCTCGTCGGGCACGATGGGGACGATCTTCTTGCCGACCTCCTTGTCCTTCAGGAGCTGAGTGAGGATCTGGACGAACACCATCGTCGTCGAGACGTCGCGGTCCACCCCCTCGAAGAAGCGCCCCCAGACGTCCTTCCCCTCGGGAACGGCCAGCGGCTCCTTCTTCACCCGCCGCGACGGCACCGGTCCGCCCAGGGCGTGGCGGCGCTCGCGGAGGTACTGGATCTCCGGGCTGTTCTCGGGCGGAGAGTAGTAGGCCGCCTCGGCCAGCTCCTTGTCCGAGACCGGGATGTCGAAACGGTCGCGGAAGATGTGCAGCTCCTGCTCGGTGAGCTTCTTCTGCTGGTGGGTGACGTTCTTCCCCTCCCCCGCCTCGCCGAGGCCGTACCCCTTGACCGTCTTGGCCAGGATCACCGTCGGCGACCCCTGATGCTCGACGGCGGCCTTGTACGCGGCGTAGATCTTGGCCGGGTCGTGGCCGCCGCGCCGCAGGCCGTGGAGCTCCTCGTCCGAGTAGTTCTTGACCAGCGCCGTCAGCTCCGGATACTTGCCGAAGAAGTTCTGGCGGAGGTAGGCGCCGGTCTCGACGACGTATTTCTGAAACTCGCCGTCGAGCGCCTCGTTCATCCGCTGGATCAGGCGGCCGGTGTTGTCCGCCTCGATCAGCGGGTCCCATTCACTGGACCAGATCACCTTGATGACGTTCCAGCCGGCGCCGCGGAAGGCGGTCTCCAGCTCCTGGATGATCTTGCCGTTGCCGCGCACCGGGCCGTCGAGGCGCTGGAGGTTGCAGTTGATGACGAAGATCAGGTTGTCGAGCTTCTCGCGCGAGGCGAGGGTGATCGCCCCCAGCGTCTCCGGCTCGTCCGTCTCGCCGTCGCCGAGGAAGGCCCAGACCTTCCGGTTCTGCGGATCGCGCATCCCGCGGTCGCGCAGGTAGCGGTTGAACTTCGCCTGATAGATGGCGCTGATCGGCCCGAGGCCCATCGACACCGTGGGGAACTCCCAGAAGTCGGGCATCAGCCAGGGGTGGGGGTAGGAGGCGAGGCCGCCCCCCGGCACCAGCTCGCGGCGGAAGGCGTCCATCTGCCCGGTGGTGATCCGCCCTTCGAGGAAGGCGTGAGCGTAGATGCCCGGCGAGCCGTGACCCTGGAAGTAGATCATGTCGCCGTCGAACCCGCCCTCCCCCCGGCCGCGGAAGAAGTGATGGAAACCGACCTGGTAGAGGGTCGCCGACGAGGCGAAGGTCGAGATGTGGCCGCCGAGGCCGGAGTACTTCTTGTTGGCCCGCACCACCATCGCCATCGCGTTCCAGCGGACGATGCTCTTGATGCGGCGCTCGAGGGCGCGGTCCCCTCCGTAGGGGGGCTCCTGGCTCTTCGGGATGGTGTTGATGTAGGGGGTGTTGCCGGTGAAGGGGAGGACGACGTCCTTCTCATACCCCTTCTCGAGCAGCTTCTTGAGCAGGAAACACGCCCGGTCCCGCCCTTCGATCTCGACCAACTGCTCGAACGCGGTCAGCCACTCCTCGGTCTCGTTGATGTCGCTATCCGCTTCTCCACCCGTGTACCAGTTGAGTGGAGCCTGATACGGCTTGCTCATTCCCAGTGCCTCCTCCGTTCCATGCGGGATCACCCCCGCGCGCCGTCTCCAGAGGGTGACACGTCACCCCCTGGAGAGACAACCCGGAGCATATGACATGGAAGAGTTGTAGGGGCGGTCCTGGGGTTCTGCTCTCTCAGACGGCTTAGCTGGAAAATGCCGCCCCTTCGGGGCGAACCCTCACTCCCCCAACCCCCTCTTCTCCCGGCCTCCCCCCCGGCCGCCGGGAGAGAGGGGGCTCAAGAAACCTGTTCTGAGCTTTTAGACAAACTTCTCCCTCTTCTCCCGGCGGCCGGGGGGGAGGCCGGGAGAAGAGGGCCGGGGTGATGAGGGACAACCGACCGGAGACGCGGACGCTGGCAAAGCAGAACTAAATCCCCCGCCCCCCCGCCGCCACCGCCGAGGAGGCCGGCCGGCGCACCCGGAAGGAGCGCGTGAGCACGGTCCAGTCTTGGGGACCCTCGACCTGCTGTGCCCGCGCCCGGGTGTCACGCCGCGTATACCCCCCGCCGCCGAAAGTGGTCAGGAGGAGATCGTCGAGCGAGCTGGCCGGACCGCCCTTCCCCTCCCGGACGCCGGCCTGGAACAGCGGCTGGAAATCCGCCGGATGGGTGGTGAAGAGGATCTTCAGAGTCTCGACCCCTTCCACCTCCTTACCCGGCCCGGCGGCGAGAAACGGGAACTCGTCGGGGATGTAGAGACTGATCTCGCGCCCCGGCAGGGTCCCCACCTCCAGCGCGATGGCCGGGAGCAGGCAATCTTCGGCTCCGGGAGCCGGGTAGACGAGCTGGATCCGGCCGGTGAGCCCCAGATCCAGAAGATAGACGAACAGCGGCTTCTCGTGCTGGTGGGAGATCTTGAACGCGATGTCGTCCCCCTCGTGGAAGACCGGCCGGCTGTCGTTTCCGGCCTCCGGAGCCTCGAGGCCGCTGAGAGTCTTGCGCAGGATCTCTACCTTCACCTTGCCCGCGAGCTCGCTGCCCGCGTTCTCCAGATCCATGACCAGGCGATACCGGGCCACCTTTTCCAGATTTTCCCGCAGGAGCTCCACCGCTCCGGGCTCGTACCGCCGGCGGACCGGCATCAGCAGGTCGCCGTCCTCCCCGATCACCGCCCAGGTCTCCTCGCGAAGAGGGCCCAGTTGCGGTACGGGAGTGGTTTCCAAGACCTCGGAGCGCGGCGCCAGTAGATAGACCCGAGCCTTGGCATAATCGCCGCGCTCGGCCCGCCGCAGCACCTTGGAGCCGTCGAGCCCATCGAGGAGAGCCTGCGCGTCCTGTCCCGGGGGAGCGATCACCTGGACCGGCATGCGAGTCTCCAACGCACGACTCTCCTCCACTCCCCTCATGCCTACCGCCACCGCTCCGGGCTGAAGCTCCCGCAGCAGCCTCGCCTCGCTGGTGACCGCTCGAACGGCCGTCAGCGCCACCACGCCCAGCGGCTCCATCTCGGGCGTGACCGCTTTCGTCCCCGTGGGATAGATCGCCCACTGCGACCCCTCAGTGAGGCCGCAGGCGGCTCCTCCGCCCAGGATCACCCGGTCCCCTGACCGTTGCACGACCGGCACGAACTTCATCGGCTCGATCCGGTCGACGCCGAAGACCGCCAGGTCGCGGGCGCCTTCGAGCTGCGGGTGCTGATCGGCGAACCGCGACGACACCAGCGGCGCCATCGCCTCGAAGACATCCCGGTAGGTGGCGCCGGACTCGGCCTTGAGGAGCTCCTTGCTCAGGAAGAAGGTCAGCGCCCCCTGGCGGACCCCGGCCGGCTCCTCGATCTCGAACGACTTCTCCTTCTGGCTGCACCCGGAGATCAGGACATACCTCTCCCCGAGGGGTAGCCAGCCGCTCGGACCGACATCCCGGCCGCCGTCCAGCAGACCGCGGAACGCGAGCGGGATCGGGGAAGGAGGCAGCTCGTGCTCTAGCCTGAGATCCGGTTCAACCCAGCGGATCTCGCCGCCGAAGTCGTCGCGGACGATCGTGCCCGAGTGGCAGCAATCGAAGATCAGGGTGACGGCGGAAGTTTTGGCCGTCAGGTCCCTGAGCCAGAGATAGATCTCGTCGTCCTTGATGTCCCGGTTCTCATGTGGCGCCCGGCCGCTGTCAGAGGGGACGATCGTCTCATCGAGACCATCCGGCTCGTCCCCTTCGAGATCGGTCATCTGCGAGCCGTGGCCGCTGAAATGGAAGACGACGACATCGTCCTGCCCCACCCGCTGAACCAGCTCCCGCATCGCCCCGCGAATGCCCTCCTGAGATGCCTGCTCATCGGTAAGCACGGCGACATGGTTCTCAGGAAAATCAAACGAATTCACGAGAACCTGCCGCATCACCTCGACATCGTTGACGCAACCGGAGAGCTGACCCCTGGGAAAGAATTTGGGATAGCTATTGATGCCGATCAGCAGGGCCCACTTGGGGCGGTCGTCGGAAGCAGGATTCATGGGCGGGGTCTCCTTTCAGAGGTCTCGCGAAGAGAGACCCCACCGGGAGAGGTTTGTTTAGCAGGAACCACCATCCTCTCCGGCAAGAGACCCGAGTAACTGATGCCATACGGCGAAACGATGTGCCATTGGGAATAGGGGAGACGGCGCTTCCCAGGGGGCGTAGGATTCTTGAACAGGATCTCAAGATGGACGACACGGCCCCTTACCTGCGGCGCGTAATCCTTGCCGTCGAGAAACGTGTAGTTCCACCAGATCCAGCGCTCGTCACCGAACAGGACCGGCTGCCGGGTATTCGGGAGCCCAAGAAGCTCTTCGACCTCCTCGGCCGTCCGGCCGTTCACCATCGCGGAGATCTGATCGAAAGACTTTTCCGCGGGACCGAGATGGCGGCATTGCGAACACACAAGCAGCACGATCAAAAGACAAGAATGAACAGGTTTCATAAGCGATCCTCCAGGAAATGCGGGACCAGAGCGCAGGCCGGCAAAGTGCCTGCCGGCCTGCGGCTCTGCGCAGCGGAACGAGAAAGCTTCCGGCTTACGAATCGCCTTCCGGGGGATCCTTGACAATCGTCTGTACGTGGTCGACGGCCGGCGGCGGCGGGGGATCTTCCCGGGGGATGCGAGGGGGCTTCGACTCGGACTCCCCGGTGTTAACAAGCTTACCCTGGTCTTTGGAGCTCTGGTCCATACGTTCCTCCTTGCCAAACATCGTTGATGGGCTGAGGCGCCGCCGGAGGCAGGGAAATGTTACCTGGAGCCTCTTTTCGCGATCGGCAGCTTCCTCGCGTTTCCATCTCGGGAAGACACGCTGGTACGGAGCTTGTTTATATTTATTTACGGGGCGCCTGCCTGGAGGGTTCCACTTCCTTCCATTCCCCCTGCAAAATGAAGCCTGACCAGTAATACGGGGAGCGCCAAGGTTCGCGCTCGATCATGCGCTCCTGCGCCGATTTCAGAGCAGCCGCGGGTGGAAGACCTTCGACCAGATATCGATAGAACTGAGTCATCAACTCTGCGCTGGCTCGATCATCCACTTCCCAGAGACTCACCAGGACCGAGGAGGAGCCCCCGACGAGAAACGCCTGTGTCAGCCCCACGAGACCCTCTCCACGCACGTCCTTTCCCAAAGCTGTCTGGCAGGCGCTCAACACGACAAGATCGGCGTCCAGCTTCAGATCGTCGATCTCATGGACCCGCAGCAGCCCGTCGTGCCGCTGCCCTTGCCGGTCGAACTGCGAGAGAACCAAGCCCGACAATTGTGGATAGGCCTCATTGAGAACTCCGTGAGTTGCGAAGTGCACGACCCGCGAATCTGACAGGTGCCCCTCCTTGACCCATTCCCGAGTCGCCCGGAATCCAGAGGCTAAGTCGACGCCGAGCGACTTGGCGAGAACAAGGGAGCGGACTTGTTGAGCTTCTTCTCGAGATCTCAGGAGACGAGAAAGAGAATAAGGCTCCGGCTGGCCAGGCAGCCTCTGTCTCGCTACCGTCGCGGCTTCACGAGGCAACCGCTCATCACCCGGACGGTAGACGGGGTCCGCCACAATAGACAAGAAACGCTTCCATAAGTGCCGTGCCGTCCGTTGTTTCCGCAGAATGGACAGGACGGAAACCGAAGGCACGTTGACCACTTGGTGATGCAACACGAGATACGGAAGGGTTACGGCTTTTCGAGCCTCCGGCCTCCTGACCACAGGCTCGAGCAATGCTGAAAACGGAATCTTCTGGAGCTCACCATGGGCCACAACCAGGACTCGCTTTCCGACGAGAAGGTGCGCAACCTTCCCCAGAACACAACCGCTGAGCCGTTCGAGATCCGCCGCGCTTTTCGGCTCGCCGGCCGGCGCAACTCCATTCGCCATGCCCTGATAGACTCTCCGCGCCAATTCACGAAGATCGGAACATTCGATCTCGAAGCCTTGGAAAGATTCCGGAGTCACGGCCCACACGAAGCTTGCATCATCTCCCAGGTAATACTCGACGAGCACCGTCTCCCGGTCCAAGATGCGGTTCTGGATCTCCCATAGGGAAAGGGAGGGAGGAAGGCTGAGACTTGGCGTCCATCCGCCGGCGTTGCGCATGTTAGCTTCAAGGGCTTCGTTCTCCCCGATCAGACGTCGAAGACGAGCTTCGCCTTCTCTTTTTGCATCCATGGACATGTCGAGGCGCCGGAGTTTCTGATCCAGTCCGTTGATCTCATCCTGGAGCCTTTGATGCTCTTTGAGAAGCTCAGGTCTGACGAGTGGATCAGTCCTCTGTTCCTGCTCTTCAGCAAGCGCATCGTAGAGTCCTCGTGCCCGGGCCCGCTCACTGGCCTGGAACGCCTGCCAAGCGTAACCGGCCCCTGGCCGCATGGAACGCTGCGCCATCAGAAGCTCGATCTTGAGGCCGTAGAGATCCTGGTGGTCGGCGAGAAAGGACACGCGCAGATCGCGGCGCTCCGCTGCGCTGCGCAAGGACTCTGCGACGGCGATTGCTTCATCGATCTTTGCCATCGCGGCGATCGGATTCCCCCTCTTGCGCTCGGTATAGGCTATGCCATGAAGCAGTTTAGCCTCCGTCGGCTTGTTTCCCCCTTCGCGAGCCAGAAGAAGAGCATCGTTGAAAATCTTGAGAGCTATCTCGGTTCGATCCTGAATGGCATGGATCCAGCCCAGATTCACCATGGAATCGATCTCATCTTTCCGGTCCCCGCCTTCCCGGAAGATCTGTGTGGATCGTTGGAACGCGTTCAACGCATCGCCGAATCGATTGAGACGAAAGTAGGTTGTACCGAGACTGCTCAAAGTGACTCCCTCACCATTGGTGTCCCGGACCTGCTTTCGGAGCGCCAGAGCTTGGTCGGCGGTGGAGAGCGCTTCCTCCATCTTTCCCTGGTCCCGATAGATCCCTGCTTTCTGCGTGAGAACAACGGCCCGATTTCTCAGGTCCGAAGGGGGTACCAGCCGCAGCGCGCGCTCGGTGTCGTCCAGCGCCAGATCTGTCATTCCCATGGACAGATAGGACCACCCTCTTCCAATCAAGGCTTGACTTTCGAGGCTCCAGGCCTTCTGTCGGTCGAAGCCTTCAATCGCTTGGCCGAATTGATCCAGAGACTTTTCATATTTACCGAGAGACTGCTCAATCCGCGCGAGGTTATAGACCGCAGCGATTTCTCCACTCTGGTCATGGAGACGTCGCCGGATCTCCAACTCTTTGATATAGAGAGGTTCGGCCTGCTGGAACTTGCCCTGCGCGTCGTAACTCGTCGCCATTTCCATCAGAACATTGGCCTGCCCCTGAAAATCTCGCAAGGCGATCCGCAAGGCGGCGGATTGCTGATAGGATTGGAGAGCCCCCATGGAATCATGTGCCGCGTCTCGCAACTGCCCCAACAGTTCGAAAGCATCCGCCTGACGGGCCTTGTTGCCCAGATCTTGCCAGCTCTGGATGGCGTACCGCAGATCTGACTCCCCCTCTTTCAACGAGCCCTGCCGAAAGAGCCCCTTCCCAGTATAAAAAGCTTCCTCAGCCTGAGCATTCTTGCGGTCACGATCATCGGCAACCCGAAAGTCCTCGACGCGAAGGGTATATCTTCCCGCCCTCTTTCCTCTGCTGCCGTCCTCAATCCGAACTCCATAGAGGCCTTCTACCCGCGCGACGAAAAAGAGGTGCTCCGTCTTGAAGGGGTAGAACTGGGTATCTACACGGAACAGATCGTTCCGCCCGGGATCAAACCACACGAGCGCTATATCAGCGTCGATCGGTTTCGCCGAGAGGTGAATGAGCTGCCCTTTTTTCAGCGGCACTCGATACAGTTTTCCCGCGTCACGCGGCAGTTCTCCCTGCTCGCCGGGACCGAGGAGGTGCGTGATGGTATCGGGCAGGTCAGGACGAATGGGTAAACGTCCCTGGTCTGGCAGGAATTCGAACCCTACCACGGGGCCCAGCGCCAGGATTCCGAGGAGAAGACGGTTCATGGTACGGAACATGAGACTCCCCGTCCGAGAGCAGCTCGGCAAACTAGGCAAATGCCTGGCCAAGCCGATCCGACTCGTGATTGCAACAGAATCTGCTTATTGTACTCGGAATGCCGCCCGAAAGGGCAGATCCTCTTTCCTAGCTTCCAGAGGAATTGAACGTCACGCGAACCAAGTAAGCCTCAAGCTTGTCCAAACTCCCCCCACGGACCCCTACCAAGCGAAACGTATACATGCCCGGCCTCAAGGAGGTTTTAGGTAGAGTCATCGTCAACTTGCCATTTTCATCTTTGTGCAGATTTATTACTCTGATTGTTTGGTCTTCGCCATCCATGATCTGAACTTGATATTTGGCGTATTCCTCGGGAGCCGACGTTTCGAAATTCAGCTGGACAGCACGATCTCCTGGCAACTCGGGGGTTTCGCCGCGAACGCTCCGCAGGCTGATCGTGAACGGGTTCACGAGTGGCTGCCTCAGCTCGGCTACCTGGCTTCGAAGCTCGGTCACCTCTCGCTGCAGACGGATCGCCCGCCAGAAAAAGAGCCCCGATAAGACCAAGGCCCCGGCCAGAGAAGCCGCGAATGCGTATCGTAGGGTCCTTCGCGACGTGGTCTGGACCGGCTTCGGGATGTAATCCCGCAGCCGCCGCAAATCCGCCGCGGCCTCGAAATTGGCTACAGGCGTGACCGCTGCCGGGGCTGGCGCGAGGAACTCCTCCAGATCCAAGAGCAACTCCGTGCAGTGCCCACAGACGGCGAGATGGTCCTGGATCCGCTCATCCTCTTCCGGAGTCAGTTCGTTCGCCTGATAGGCGGACAGCTCTTCCGGACTGGGATGCCCCTCGGGGTCGCGCCGATGAAGGCCGTCCTCGCTGAGAAAGCCGAGCATCTCGTCCAGATCCTCGATTTCGTCGCTCACGATGCCCCCTTTCCCCCATCGCCGAGCTTCTCGATGAGCCGCTTGCGCGCCTGATGCAGGTGCGCCTTGACGGTTTCGATGGAAATCTTCATCACCGTCGCGATCTCCTGATACTTCAGCCCTCTCACATAGCGCAGCAGGCAACAGGTTCGCATCTGGGGCGGCAGTTCCTGCAACGCCGAACGCAGGCGCCCTCGCCACTCCAACTTGATGATGGAGTCCAGCGCGCTCTGCTCCTGGGAGACCGGTTCCACGACCTGGGCAGAAGCGCCCTCCTCCTCCGGAGAGACATTGATCGACACCTCCACCGCATCCCGCTTCTCCGCCCCCCTCCTCCGGAGCTCATTCCGGAAGGCATTGGCGGCGATCTCGAACAACCATCTTTCGAACCTCGACTCACGTCGAAAAGTGGCTATAGCTTGAAAGACACGGGAAAAGACATCCTGGGTGAGGTCGCGGCTTTCTTCAGGAGAAAAGCGCTTGCGGCGGAAAAAATTGATGACCTTCCGATAGTGCAGCTCGTAAAGCTTCCGGCAGTTCTCGTCGACATCGATACTCGCCTGGATCTTCTCGATCAGACGAAGGCTGGGATCCTGGTCGTCCAAGGCTGGGGTCACACCGTCTGGAAGCTCAATGGGGTGTCCGCACCCATCGCTGGAGGCATAGAGGGAGTGCGACATCGAGATGCCTGGAATCCGACCCAAGGTACAGAAGATGACGGCAAAGTATAGGAAAATCTCCTTAGTGAACATATGTCTTCCCGGCTGAATCTGTCAATCGGGATAGACTCCTCTCATGTCGTGGACTCTCCTGATGGCCGACGAAGAGGGGACCCCGCTGCAGGAGACTTTCGTCATCCTCGACGACGAGCTGGTGGGCTATCTTTCCGGGCTCACGGGGTTCCCCGTCTTCCAGGGGCTCCGGGGGCTCGATCCCGCCGAGGAGACGTGGATCGACGCGGAGGTCCGGGGGATGTGGGAGCGGGAGGTGGCGGATCTCGCGGCGCGCGCCCGGAAGCGGGAGATCCCGGAGCCGCCGGAGTGGGTCGGGCTCGAGGGGACGGACGACATCCGCCTCGGCGAGAAGCTCGGCTGGCCCGGCCTCTTCGACTTCCTGCAGAGGCTCGAGCACCTCCTCCATCTCTCCCGGACGATGGGGATGGAGCTCTGGGCCCTCCCTGACGATTAGCTCACCGGCGGCTCGACCGGCGCGCCGAACATCTCTTGCCCCAGGACGTCACACTGCTGGCGGAAGCTCTCCTCCAGGGCTGTACGCTCCTCCTCCGGCAGGAAGGACTGCCGGAGAGCGGCCAGCGAGAAGCCGGCCAGCTCGGCCGGGGAGTAGCCGAAGGTCTGGTGCAGGCGCAGGTATTCGAGGGTGAGATTGGTGTTGAAGAAGGTCGGGTCGTCCGAGTTGACGGAGAGCGCCAGGCCCGACCGGTAGAGCCGGTCGAAGGAGTGGCCCGGCAGATCCGGGAACACCCCCAGGCAGACGTTGGAGGTCGGACAGACCTCGAGCGGGATCTGCGCGGCCCGCAACTCCTCGACCAGGGTTGGATCCTCGATCGCCCGCACGCCGTGCCCGATACGCTCGGCCTCGCAGACGTCGAGGACCGAGCGGATCGACTCCGGACCCGCGTGCTCTCCGGCGTGCGCCACGCGGTGGAGACCCTCCCGCTTCGCCGCCGCGAAGTGCTCGCGGAACGGCTCGTTCGGGTAGAGCCGCTCGCTCCCGGAAAGGCCCAGAGCCGCCACCACCCCCCGCTTCCAGCCGGCGAGCGCCCACTCCAGCGTGCGGTCCGCGGGCTCGACGCCGACGTTGCGCACGATGTCCGGGATCAGACGCAGGGTGACGCCGTGGCGCCGCTCCCCCTCCGCGATCGCCTCGGCCAGGGCCGCGAGCACCTCGTCGCCGTTGACGCCGTTGGCGAGGTGGGTCGAGATCGTGAAGTGGACCTCGGTATAGACCACGTTCTGGTACGCCTGCTCGGTCAGGAAGTCGAGCGCCAGGAGCTGGAAGTCCTCCGGGGACCGCAGCGCCCGCGAGCAGGCGAGGTAGACCTGGACGAAGTGCTCGAAGTCGGTGAAGCGGAACCAGCGCTTGAGACCCGCCTCGTCCTGGGCCGGCAGCTCGATGCCGTTGCGCCGCGCCAGCTCCAGCAGCACGGCCGGCCGCATCGAGCCTTCCAGATGGACGTGGAGCTCGATCTTGGGGAGGCGCAGCAGGAAGCGCTCGAGGCTCACGCGGTCCCCCCCGAGCCCGCCTTGGGCGGCAGCCGCCGCCGCAGCCTGGCGAGCACCGGCTCGGGGACCAGCCCGGTCAGATCGCCGCCCAGCGAGAAGACCTCTTTCACCAGCCGGCTCGAGAGGTAGGTGTAATCCTCGCGGGGCATCATGAACAGGGTCTCGACCTGTGGGTTGAGCCGCCGGTTCATCAGCGCCATCTGGAACTCGTACTCGAAGTCCGAGATGGCGCGCAGCCCGCGCACCACGGCGCGGGCGCCCACCTGATCCATGAAGTCGACCAGCAGGCCGGAGAAGCTCTCGACCCGGACCTCGCCGGTGACCATCTCGCGGATCGACTCGATCCGCTCCTCGACGGAGAACAGGGGCTGCTTGCCTTCGTTGCGCAGCACCGCCACGACCACTTCATCGAACAGCGGACGGCAACGCTCGATGATGTCGAGGTGGCCGTTGTGCATGGGGTCGAACGACCCGGGGTAGACCGCGATCCGCTTGCTCATCGCTCCTGGCTGAGGTTGAAGGTGATGACGTTATGCGCGGCATCGGTGACCCGGAGCAGCATCAGGTCCCCCGGCTTGCCGGTCTCGATCAGCAGGGTCTCGGTGCGTCCGTCGAGCAGCCCGTCGGCCGCCCGCACCGGCTTCCACTCTTGCGCGTTGACGCTGACGACGGCTTCCCGCAGCGGGCTCTCGGCATCGCGCACCGTGACCCGCAGAAGCTTGCCGCCGTTCTCCTTCTCCACCTTCACGAGCCCGGGAGCGGCGTGGTCGATCGCCACCGGATCGCTCACCCGCTCGGCCACGAGCGCGGCGTCGGGATCGTTCGACGGCAGGTCGGAGGCCCGGAGACGGAAGCGGTAGATCCCGTCGGGCAGCGACATGGCGTCGAAGCTGTAGTGGTCTTCCTTGAGATCTTTCACCACCTCGAGCCAGTCCCCCTCCCTGCCGCCGGCCGTCGAGGCCGGGCGGAAGGAGAGATCGTAGACCAGATCGTCGCCGTTGGGATCGGCCGCCGACCAGCGCAGCGTCTGGTAGCCGAGCTTCCAGAGCATTTTGCTGCGGCCGCCGGAGTCGTCGTCGGCGGCGGGGGTCAGGCTGGTGAAGATCCCATCGCGGTTGGGATGGGCCGGCTCGAAGACCTGGCTGGCCGGATTGAAGTTGGCCGGCACCAGGATCTGCCCGGGATCGAGCACCTGGACGCCGCCGATCTTGGGGCTCAGGTTCTCCTGCCGGTAGGAGAGCTCGGTCTCGTAGATCCGCGGCGAGGCATGGTCGCCTTCCCGCAGCTCGGCCCGCCACTGCACGAAACGCCCCCGGGGGAGCCCGGTCAGCGGGATCTCCCGCCCCTCGCGCGGCTCGGTCCAGGCGGACCAGGTGCGGTCCGGCTCGGCGCTGACGCCGCTGCGAAACGAGAAGCGCGCCTTGCCGCCGGGCGGCAGATCCCCCTCCCAGGAGAAGGTGCCGAAGCGCGCCACCTGCTCGGCGTCGAGCGCGGCGCTGGTGTAGGTGCCGGCGCGCTCGGTCCCCGCCGTCACCCGGTAGAGGGCGGCGGCGTTGGTGGTGGCGAAGGCCGGCCCCGGGTCTCCCGGCAGCGCGGCCACGATCTGCCGCTCGTCGACATCCTTTTCCAGGAGCATCTGCTGGTCGGCCCAGCGATAGAGCTTCCCCTCGAGGCCGGTCGCCACCCAGAGGTTGCCGTTCTGCCAGAGGAGGCTGTAAACCGTATCCTCGGGGAAGCTCCAGAGGCTCTCGACCACGCCGGCCGGGGAGATCGAGAGCACTTGGCTGCGCGGGGCCGCGGCGGCTCCGCCCTTGCGCCCGGTTCCGACCGTCGGCGTCTCGATCTGTTCGACGGAGACGGAGACCTGCGGCTGGCTGCCGCCGCCACCGCCGCCGCGCCGGCCCGGAGTGGCGGGCGGAGCCGTGGGGGAAGCCTGATCCTTGGCCTGATCCACCAGGCTCGCCTCGGAGGCGATCACGGCCGCGTAGCAGGTGCCGTCCGCCGTCGCCGCCAGGGAGACGACCTCGGGCTCCTGGGCGTCATAGAGGGTGCGCGCCCGGCCGTCGGGGCTGATCCGCAGGATCAGGCCCTCGCCGGCGGTGCCAGCCAGGACATCCCCTCCGGGGAGGGGTGCGAGCGTCCGGACGTGGGTGTCGTCGCTGTCGAAGAGGACCGTTCCCTTCCCCTTGGCGTCGACGCGGAAGAGCTTGCCCTCGGTGCCGGTGCCGACCAGCAGGGAGCCGTCGGCGGCGCGCGCCAGGGCCCAGATGTAGGTGGCGCCGGGATTGAAGAAGGGCTCGGCCTTGGCTCCCTTGCCGGGAGGGATCCGGTAGACCTTGCCGTGGGGCGAGGTGCCGGCGTAGACGGTGCCGTCCGGATCGGACCAGACGGCGAAGATCTCGGGCTCGGGGGCGGTGAACAGCTCGGTGACGCCCCCCTTGCGATCGATCTTCAGCACCTTGCCGGCGTTGCCGGTGCCCACCACCCAGCCGTCCGGATGAACGGCGGCCGAGAGCAGAAAGGGTTCGGCGACCGAGGCCACGCGGTCGACCTTGGGGGCGAGTTGCATGCGGCCGAGCGCGTCGACGCTGATGCCGTCGAGGGTGCCGGCGAGAAAGGCCGTCTGGCTACGGGCCTGAAAGATCTTGACTTGTGTGCCGCGTGCCGGCAGGACGGCCGCGGCCGCCAGCAGCCCCGCGGCCAGAATGTTGAATCGCGCTCTCCTCATACCCTCCCCTTGTCTTTGGACGCCACGTCGTTCTCCGCCGCACCCGCACCCTGATCTTCCCCGGCCACCGGCTCGCGACGGCGTACGTCGAGGTCGATCCGCACCAGCCCCTGGATCGGCACGTCCATGGCCTCGCGCTTTTCCTGAACGACGGCGGAGCGCAGGGCGACCGCGCTCCCCGAGGCCGCGGCCCCCCAGAGCGAGCGCACGGAGCCCGGCAGCCGGGGCATCGCCTCGCCGGCCACGGACAGACCCGCTCCGCTGTAGACCCCCAGCACGATCAGGTCGCGCCGGGAGTGGAACGAGCGCAGCAGCTCGAGCGCCTGCGGGAAGCTGACCGGCTCGGCCGGCTCGAGCGAGAGGCGGGCGGCGTCGACGCTCGCGCCGTCCCCCACCAGCAGCGAATAACGGCCGGCCGGCAGATCCCCGGGGAGGTCGAGCGGCATCGAGTGGCGGAAGCGGTCGCCGCGGTAGGGAACGAAGTCCAGGTTCAGCATCACGCGGTCGCCGGGGCGGACCACGGTGCGGCTGGCGTTGGCGCCCACCAGATTGGCGAACACCGGCTGATCGGTCTGCGCGAGGTCGACCTCGACGCTCTCGACGTCGACCTTCTCCAGCGGGTTCTGGGAGATGTAGGAAACGATCGCCAGCAGGAAGCTCGAGGCCTCGCTCACCGCGGTGTTGCCGTCGAAGCTCTGGCGCACCACCAGATCGCCGTAGCCGCGGAGGCCTAGACGGGCCGTCATGTCGAGGCTCTGGGAGCCGGTCGTGTAGCTGGCGGCCTCGAGCCCGGCGACCACGCCGCTGCCCACCAGCAGCGGCATGAAGTCCGGGAGTGCCGCGAGCCGCATCCGGTACTCGCGCGGGCGCTCGCTCTTGACCCTCAGCACCATCGGGATCATCGGCGCCTCGGCGCCGATCCGCCCCTGGATGCCGGTCTTGCGGTCCTGCTCGAAGGCGCCGACGATCTTGCCGGAGTTGGAGATTTTGAACGAGCTGTTGGCATTCGAAAGCACGGTGACCACCTCGGCGGTCGCCATCGGCACCCGCACCGGGCCGAGCCCCAGGAAGGGGTGGCCGAAGGCGAGCACCTGGTCGCCGTAGCGGTCGGTCACCGTGCCGTTGGCGGCGAGCTGAAAATCGCCGTCCATGAGCACCACGTCCACCGCCTTGCCGGGGGTGAGGTCGTCGGACACCGTGCCGGGAGCGGCCTTGCCCGCCGAGGAGACGCTGCCCAGCACCTGCCGCAGCATCCCCTGGGACTTCTCGCCGAAGCCGCCGGCCGTCCACTGGACGGCCGGCGCGGCGCCATCGGCGAACCGGGGGAGGAGGCGCGAGAACTGCGTCGCGATCAGATCCTTGGGGAGATGGCCGGTGAGGATGTCCGAGAGATTGATCGACGGCGGCGGCGGCGAGACCGCGATCGGCTTCAGGCCCGAGAGCTGCCGCATCGAGCCGATCGGAGTGATCCCCGCGATCGCCTCGTTGGTGAACGGCCAACTGAACGCCACCGCGCCGGCGAGCCGGCCGTCGAGAAACACCGGGCTGCCGCTCATGCCCCCCGCGACCCCGCTCTTCTCGAGCCCCTTGCCGGTCAGGCGGGCGAGGATGTAGCTGACGTCCGGGCTGACGTTACGCATGATGCCGATCACCTCGACGTCGAAGCGCTCGGGCTCGGTGCCGGAGAAGACCGACAGGCCGTAGCCGCGCTGCCCGCGCTGGATCTCGGCGAGCGGGATCGTGGGCAGCGCGCCCGCCGGCACGCCTGAAGCGGCATCCACAGGAGCCGAAGGAGCTGCCGGGGCCGCCGCTCGCGAGGCGGCCGGAGCCGCGAGCAGGGCTGCCGCGGCGAGCAGAAACGCCGCCCCGGCCGAGACACCAAACGCTGGGTGCTTCATGCTTGTTCTTCTCCCGTGGATCGGCCGAGCTCTTGAATCAGGCGCTCGGAGGGAAATCTTCCTGTTCGTAGAACCACGAGCCCATCCTTTTCTATTGCCACCAGCGTCGAGGGGGGCCCGCCCGGGAGCGCGCCGCCGTCCACTACCATAGCGTCCTCGCCGGCGAGCAGCTCCGCGACCCCGGCCGGCTCCAGGATCGGCGGCTCGCCGCTCCGGTTGGCGCTGGTCGCCGTCAGCCCGTGGCCGATCGCGGCGAGCAGCTCCCGCAGCCGGCCGTGATCCGGCACGCGCACGGCCAGACTCCGTTCGCCGGCCGAGGCCGGCAGTGGCCGCGCGACCGGCAGGACCGCGGTCAGCGGCGCCGGCCAGAAGGCGAGAAGGCTCTTCACTATATGCACGTCCGGATCGATCCCCAAGCCGGCGAGCTGTTCACGGCCGGCGACCACGACCAGCAGCGCCTTGCCCGCTTCGCGCTCCTTGATCCGGTAGATCGTCTCGACCCCCGTCCGGTTCCAGGGATCGACCCCCAGGCCATAGCTCGACTCGGTCGGGATCGCCAGCACGCCGCCGCGGGCGAGGAGGTCGCGGAGCGGGGCGACGGGATCGCCCCAGTGCCAGATCGGAGTGCTCATCCCCGCCGCTTGCGGGCCGAGCCGGCGATCAGCTCCCGGGCGTGGGAGAGGGAGGTGTCGGTGATCTTCTTGCCGGCCAGCATGCGGGCCACCTCTTCGACCCGGTCCCCGGCCTCCAGCTCCTCGACCTTCACGCTGGTGCGGTCGCCGTCCACCCGCTTGGCGACCTTGAAGTGGAGATCGCCGTAGCTCGCCACCTGCGGCAGATGGGTCACGGCGAGGATCTGCCCCCCCTTGGCCAGGCGCTGGAGCTTGGCGCCCAGAGCGGCGGCCTCGGCGCCGCCGATCCCGGTATCCACCTCGTCGAAGACCAGCGTCGGATGGGCCTTCTCGGCTTCACCCCGCGAGGCGAGTTGGAGGGCGAGATGGATGCGCGACAGCTCGCCCCCGGAGGCGATGCGGGCGAGCGGCCGTGGCGGCTCCCCCGGGTTCGGGGCGAAGAGGAAGACCACCTGATCGATCCCCTCGCGGCCGAAGTCGACCTCCTCGCCGTCAGCCAGAACCAGCGGGCTCCCGGCCCGGCGGCGCCGTTCGAGCGCCACGGAGAGGCGGGCGCGGGCGAGCCCGAGATCCTTGAGCTCCCCCTCGATCCGCTCGACCAGAGCCCTCCCCCACTCCTCGCGCTTCCGGGAGAGCGCCAGCGCTCCCTCCCGATACTGGGCGAGGGCGGCGGCGACCTTCCCTTCCAGCTCGTCGCGGTTCTCGTCGTCCCCCTCGAGCTCGGCGAGCTCGGCCTCGATCCCGGCGCGGCGGGCGAGGACGGCGCCGGAATCCCCGCCATGCTTGCGGCAGAGGCGCTCGATGGTGGCCAGCCGCTCCTCGATGAAATCGAGCCGCGCCGGATCGGCCTCCAGGCCGTCCAGGCGGTGCTGCAGCGAGTGTGCCGTCTCGGTCAGGCGGATGCGCGTCTCCTCGACCTCCGCCCTCCAGGCCGCGGCGGCCGGCTCCCAGGCCTCGATCTCGGCGAGCAGCGAGCCGGCTTTGCCGATCCGCTCGACCGCCGCCCCCTCCTCCTCGAAGAGCAAGGCGAAGGCGGTGCCGAGCGCGCGGGTGATCGCCTCGGCGTTGCGCAGGACGTCCCGCTCCGCCCTGAGCTCCGCCTCCTCGCCGGCGCGCAGCTTGGCGGCGTCGATCTCGGAGGCCTGGAAACGGAGGAGGTCGATCCGCTCGCGGCGCATGCGGTCGTCCCCCGTGAGGTGCTCCAGCCGCTCGGCGAGGCGCGCGTGCTGCTCGTACGCCTCGGCCACCCGGGCGAGCAGCGGCGCGGCCTCCGGGCCGCCGCTGCGGTCGAGCATGGCGCGCTGGAGGTCCGGCTCGATCAGTCCCAGCTCGTCGCGCTGGCCATGGATGCGCAGGAGGTAGGGGGCGAGGTCGGCGAGCAGCCGCAGCGTGGTCGGCTGATCGTTGACGAAGACACGGTTGCGGCCGCTGCGGCCGATCTCCCGGCGCACCAGGACCTCGGCGCCCTCCGCCTCCAGCCCGGCCTCCTCCAGCACCGCCCGCCAGCCGTCCCCCTCGGGCTCGAAGACCCCGGAGACCGTCAGCGCCTCGGCCCCGGTGCGCACCATCTCGGTGCTGGCCCGCGCCCCCGCGAGCAGCGAGAGCGAATCGACGACGATCGACTTGCCGGCCCCGGTCTC
>JBDSHF010000136.1:0-3026 GCA_039918595.1 Thermoanaerobaculia bacterium | reverse complement strand
GTCAGGGGACCGTCACTTTGACTGACCTCTCCCCCTTCTCCACTTTCGCCCCCTTGAGCTTCGCCGTGAACCCCTCGGCGGCGATCACCACGAAATCCCCCTCCTGAGTCACCTTGGGCTCGGCGGGGAGGCCGGTGACCTGGACGTCCTTGACGCCGTTGAACAACGGATGCTCGCCGGCGGCCTGGGTGAGGGCTTCGTGGTTGAGGACCTCCAGGGTGGAATCCTCGTTGCCCAGCTTTACGAAGCGCCGGTGCAGAATCTCCCCCTTGGCGACGAGAGTCACATTCAGCGGATCGAACCCCTGGGGCCAGAGCGGCTTCGCGGTGGCGATCTCCAGCCTCCAGCCGGCGCGGCCGAGGAAGGCCTGGCGGCTCTCGCGCCGGGTCTGGACGAGTTGCAGGACATCCCCCTTGGCGCGCTCGCTCGCCGCGGCGATCTCCTCCGGCTTGAAGCCGCAGACCGTGGCGGGCTTCCCGGCGATGGTCTTGGCGAGCAACTCGTCGAGGCTTGTGGCCTGCCCGGCCTCCAGCACCTGACGCCAGGCGGGATCGAAGCGGTCCAGCAGAGCCGCCTGCGCGAAGCCGATCGGATAGGCGCGGACGCGGACGCCGTCCGCGGCGTACTCGGAGGCGGGCAGGTCGGGGCCCTGCGTCTTTCCCAGCGACAGGTTCTCGACGAAGTTCGCCAAGCCCTCGTTGAGCTCGGTTCCACGCTCGTAGCCCACGGCGCCGGCGGGCAGTTTCGAGAAACGATCGCGCCGCTGGTCCAACGCCCGGCTCGTCCAGCAGGTGGCGTCCTGGAGTTCCTTCGCGACGAGCGCCCGCCGGAACGCCTCGGTCTCGAGCCGGCGGGCGGCCAGCGGGCCGGCGTCCTCCATCGGGTAGACGAACAGCTCCGCCTCGTTGCCCGACCACGTCGGATGCCGCTCCCGCTGGAAGGCGTGGAAGGTCTCATGGATCACGATCGACGCCCAGGCCCGGGAATCCCGCGTCGACTTGGGATCGATCTCCATTGTCGCGGTCTTCACTCCGCCGAGCTCGATCGAGGTGTTGGCCTTCACCTCCGGATGCCGGCCGGCGAATACCCAGAGATCCCCTTCCTTCTTGAACTCCGGCGGCGGCGAGGGGTGGCGGACGAGGATCGTGCGCTCGCCGTCGTAGATCGCCAGCGGCGTCTTGCCCGGAGCGAAGTTCGGCCAGAGCGGCTGGACGGCCAGACGATCGAACTCTGCGAGGACGGAGGCGGCGGTCGGCTTCGGGGTCTCGGCGCGGAGCGGTGCCAGAGAGGCGCACCCGAACAGCAGGGCCAGGAGGAGGATGTGAGGTGATCGTCCTCGCCCGGGATTGAAATCCCGGGCTGCCGACGGTCGTCCTCCGGACTTGCCAAGTCCCGGCCAGGGACGGTCGTGGGTAGCCCGGGATTTCAATCCCGGGCGGAGCGGTCGATTGCCGATCATTCTGTTGACGATCATTCTGTCTCCTCCCGCGTCTCTTGCCGTCCCCACCCTCCCCCGCCTGGGGTTTCCAGAATCAGCCGGTCTCCCGGCCCGACCTCGCGGCCGTCGATCGAGGCGAGCTCCTCCACCTCGCCCGTGGCGCGTATGAGCCGCTGGCGGCCGGGGAGGCCGGATTCGCCGCCGTCGACGCCGTAGGGGCGCTCCACCCGGTGCTGGGAGAGGAGGGAGAGGGACATCGGCTCCAGGAAGACGATCTCGCGGATGGCGCCGTCCCCCCCTCGCCAGCGGCCGGCTCCGCCCGAGCCGGCGCGGATGGCGAAACGATCCAGCCGCACGGGGTAGCGGTGCTCCAGCACCTCGGGGTCGGTGATCCGCGTGTTGGTCATGTGGGTATGGACTGCGCTCGCGCCGTCGAAGCCGGGACCGGCGCCGGCGCCGCCGCAGACGGTCTCGTAGAAACCGAAGCGCGGATTGCCGAAGAGCAGGTTGTTCATCGTGCCCTGGCCGCAGGCGAGAAGCCCGAGCGCCTTGAGCAGGGTGTCGACCACCCGCTGGCTGGTCTCGACGTTGCCGCCCACGACGGCGGGCGCCTCGGCGGGATCGTCCGGAAACGGCGGATTCAGCATGCCGGGCGGGATGCGGATCTCGACCGCGCGGAGGATGCCCTCGTTCAACGGCAGGGGCTCGGCGATCAGCAGGCGGAGGACGTAGAGCACGGCACTGCGGATTACGGCGGGCGGCGCGTTGAGGTTTCCCGGATGCACTCCGGCCGAACCGGCGAAATCGATGATGACCGCGGGATCGGCGCCAGGGCCGGTGATCGTGATCCGCGCGGCGATGGGGGCGCCGTCGTCGAGCCGCTCGACGGCCTCGTAGCAGGCCGCCGGCAGCTTGGCCAGGGCGGCCCGCAGACGCTCTTCGGCGCGGGCCTTGAGCGCCGCCATGTAGCGATGGACCGTCTCGCGTCCGTGCTCGCGGGCGAGCCCCTGCAGCGCCTCGGCCCCGCGATGATTGGCGGCCACGGCGGCGCGCAGATCCGCCAGATTCTCCTCGACGGCCCGGGTCGGGAACGGCGCCTCCAAGAGAAGGCGGCGCGCCTCATTCCAGCGGGCCTCTCCCTTCCGGAGAAGATACGTCGGAGGGATCACCACCCCCTCCTCGATCAGCCGCCGCGCGCCGGGGGGCATCGAGCCCGGGCGGATCCCCCCGATCTCGGCGTGATGGGCGCGGCTGGCGACGTAGCCGAGGAGCGCTCCGCCGTTTTCCTCGAAGACCGGGGTCACCACCGTCACGTCCGGCAGGTGGGAGCCGCCGAAGCCGGGATGGTTGGTCATCACGACGTCGCCCGGCTCCATGGCGATCGTCTCGCGCAGGCGCCGCACGCAGAGGCCGAGGGCACCGAGGTGGACGGGGATGTGCGGCGCGTTGACCACCAGCTCCCCCGCCGGATCGAGCAGGGCGCAGGAGAAGTCGAGCCGCTCCTTGATGTTGGTGGAGACCGCCGTGCGCTGGAGCCGCTCCCCCATCTGCCGGGCGATGGCCGCGAAGCGATGGGTGAACAGCTCGA
>JBDSHF010000135.1:0-4712 GCA_039918595.1 Thermoanaerobaculia bacterium | reverse complement strand
GCCGGATCATGCGATTCTTTGTTTTCAGTAGTTTGCCCGCGAGAGGGGATCTCGGGGCGTAGGGTGGGACAGACGCGTGTCCCTTGCGGATGACGGGGGTGGAGCCTGGGGGTGACTACCGGGGCGCCCCCCGCCCCGAATCCTCACCCCCGGCCCCTCTCCCACCGCACTCCCCCCGACCGGGAGAGGGGGGACTTTACTGAGAAGGCGTGGCTTGTAGGGTGCGCTGTGCGCACCATCACCGTTTCTGGTGCGCACAGCGCACCCTACAAGCGAGGTCTCTCCCGTCAAGCTCCCCTCTCCCGGTCGGGGGGAGTGCGGTGGGAGAGGGGCCGGGGGTGAGGATTCGGGGTGGGGGCGCCCCGGTAGTCACCCCCAGGCTCCACCCCCGTCATCCGCAAGGGACACGCGTCTGTCCCACCATACGCCCCGAGATGCCCTCTCGCGGGCAAACTACTGAAAACAAAGGATCGCATGATCCGTCGGACCCCTGGCACGGTTCGTGGAATCCATGGATTCCAAGAGAGCCGGGGTGGATGCGAGGACGAACGGGACCCGGCGGATCTTTGAACGAAGAGATGACCGTCGCGGAGCTCCAAAGCGCCGCGGCGGCAAAGATAGTAAGGCAATCTCCTCTCCCTCCGGTGCCGGGGCGGGTCTTAATGCCCTCCGCCCGCCTCGGCCCACTTTTTTCTTCCCGCTTGCCTCCCTTGGCGTACCCCGATAGAGTCTGACCTGCACGCTCGGACGTCTTCCGAGAGCCCTAAACCCTTCGCGTCGAAACATATAGCCGCTTATCGATGACAGTCCATGCCCCTTATAATCCATCCGTGAGTCAGCAACCCGCAAGCGAGAACGTCGAGGTGGAGCCGCGCGTCCTGGCTCGCTCCGAGCACCCCATCTCCCGCCGGGATATCGACAAGAACGCCCTCAAAGTCCTCTACCGCCTCCACAACGCGGGCTATCTGGCCTACCTGGTGGGCGGCAGCGTGCGCGACCTGATGATGGGCCGCACGCCCAAGGACTTCGACATCGGCACCAACGCCAAGCCGAACGAGATCCGGCGCCTGTTCTCGAACTCGCGGATCATCGGCCGCCGCTTCCGGCTGGTCCACGTCTTCTTCCATGACGGCAGCACCGTCGAGGTCTCGACCTTCCGCCGCGACCCCGATCCGGACGAGCAGCGCGGGGAGCCCGGGGAGCTGCTGATCACCAGCGACAACACCTACGGCACCCCCCGGCAGGACGCCTTCCGCCGCGACTTCACCGTCAACGCACTGTTCTACAGCGTCGCCGACTACTCGGTGATCGACCACGTCGGCGGCATCGAGGATCTCGAGCGCAAGCTGATCCGCGCCATCGGCGAGCCGGAGCTGCGCTTCCAGGAGGACCCGGTGCGGATGCTCCGCGCCTGCGAGTTCGCGGGGCGGCTGGGGATCGGCATCGAGACCCGGACGCAGGAAGCGATCCACCGCCGCAGCAAGGAGCTCGAGAAGGCCTCGCCCGCGCGGGTGACCGAGGAGATCATCCAGCTCCTCAAGTGCGGCCGCGCCGGCGCCGCCATGCAGTGGATGCTGGAGCTCGACCTCCTGCAGGTCCTGATCCCCGAGGCCTATGCCATGCTGACCGCCGGCGCGCGCGGGCTGGGGGACCTGGGGCAGATCCTGCCGGTGATCGACCGCATGGTCGCCGCCGACCGGCCGCTCCCCGACACCGGCCTCCTCGCGGCGCTGCTGCTGCCCAAGGTCATGCTCCGGCGCCTCGACATCGAGGCCCAGGACGGCAGGCCGATGAGCCGGCCGGCGATCGAGACCATGATCCAGGAAGAGATCGCGCCGTTCTTCTCCCGCCTCACCCTTTCCAATCTGCGGGCTCAGCAGGTGTTCCACGCGTTGATGGGTTTCCAGCGCCTGTGCGAGCCGAGCTGGACCCCGCACGAGCGGCTGAAGCTCGCCCGCAAGCCCTACTTCGACGACGCCCTGCTCCTGTTCGAGATCCTCGTCCAGGCGACCGGGGAGGGGGGCGAGGCGCTCGACGCCTGGCAGGCCGCCGCCCGCCGCCGCCCGCCGCTCAAGGCGCCCACCGACAGCGAGGCGCGCGAGCGTCCGCGCCGCCGCCGGCGCCGCCGACCCCCCTTGTGACAAGTTTCACAAACCGGCAGGGCTTGGCATAGGATAGTTCCGGTCCGAGCTTCCGGCGAGGAAATCTCATGTCCTGGTTTACTGATCTCTATCGATCCGCGGTGGGCAAGAAGGCGGTGATGGCCGTGACCGGCATCCTGCTCTTCGGCTTCATCGTCTTGCACCTGATCGGCAATCTGAAGCTGTACGAGCCCGGCCTCTACAAGGCTCCGGGGGAGACCGGCGAGGGGGTTCACTACCTCAACGCCTACGGCACCTTCCTGCGCCACGTGGGAGAGCCGGCGCTCCCCGCCCAGGGAGCGCTCTGGATCGTCCGCACGGTCCTGCTGATCGCGGTCGTCCTGCACATCTGGGCGGCCTGGCAACTGGCGCGGATGAGCCGGGCCGCGCGGCCGCGCGGCTATGCGGTTCGTCCCAAGGTTCACACCCCCTACGCCTCGCGCACCATGCGCTGGGGCGGGGTGATCATCCTCCTCTTCTTGATCTACCACCTGCTGGATTTCACGGCCGGCGCCGTCAACCCGGGCTTCGTCGAGGGGGACGTCTACCGCAATGTGGTCGCCAGCTTCTCGCTCTGGTATGTGTCGCTCTTCTACATCCTGGCGCAGGTGGCGCTCGGCTTCCACCTCTACCACGGGCTCTGGAGTCTGTTTCAGTCGCTCGGGTGGAACCAGCCGCGCTTCAACCGCTGGCGCAACGGCTTCGCCCACGCCTTCGCCTGGATCATTACGATCGGCAACATTTCGTTTCCCCTGGCCGTGCTGACCGGCCTGGTCCGTTAGGAGAGCGTGCGCATGGCTACGACCCCCACGACGACGCTCGACAGCAAGACCCCCGACGGTCCCCTGGAGCAGAAGTGGGATGACCACAAGGGGCATCTCCGGCTGGTCAATCCCAACAACAAGCGGCGGTTCACCATCCTGGTGGTGGGATCGGGGCTCGCCGGGGCCTCGGCCGCGGCGAGCTTCGCCGAGCTCGGCTACGAGGTGAAGTGCTTCTGCTTCCAGGACTCCCCCCGCCGCGCGCACTCGATCGCCGCCCAGGGGGGGATCAACGCCGCCAAGAACTACCACAACGACGGCGACAGCATCTTCCGGCTGTTCTACGACACGGTCAAGGGGGGTGACTTCCGGGCCCGCGAGGGGAACGTCTACCGCCTCGCCCAGGTGTCGGTGAACATCATCGACCAGTGCGTGGCGCAGGGGGTCCCCTTCGCCCGCGAGTACGGCGGCCTGCTCGACAACCGCTCCTTCGGCGGCGCCCAGGTCTCCCGCACCTTCTACGCCCGCGGCCAGACCGGCCAGCAGCTCCTGCTCGGCGCCTACCAGGCGCTGGAGAAGGAGGTCAACGCCGGCAAGATCAAGATGATCACGCGCACCGAGATGCTCGACGTGGTCGTCGACGCCGCCGGCCGTGCCGTGGGCATCATCACCCGCGACATGGTGACCGGCAAGATCGACCGCCACGCCGGCCACGCCGTGGTGCTGGCGACCGGCGGCTACAGCAACGTCTACTACCTGTCGACCAATGCCAAGGGGTCCAACGTCACCGCCGCCTGGCGGGCCCACCGCCGCGGCGCGCTGTTCGCCAATCCCTGCTTCACGCAGATCCATCCGACCTGCATCCCGGCCTCGGGCGACTACCAGTCGAAGCTGACGCTGATGTCCGAGTCGCTGCGCAACGACGGCCGGGTCTGGGTGCCGAACGATCCGAAGGATGAGCGCCGGCCCGACCAGATCGCCGAGGCGGACCGCGACTACTTCCTCGAACGCAAGTATCCGAGCTTCGGCAACCTCGTCCCCCGAGACGTCGCCGCCCGCAACATCAAGCTGGTGGTCGACGAGGGGCGCGGCGTGGGGCCGCAGAAGAACGGCGTCTATCTCGACTTCTCGGCCGCCATCCAGCGGCTGGGGAAGAACCTGATCGAAGAGCGCTACGGCAACCTGTTCGAGATGTACGACAAGATCACCGGCGAGAACCCGTACGTGGTTCCGATGCGGATCTACCCGGCGCCCCACTACACCATGGGCGGCCTGTGGGTGGACTACAACCTGATGACCAACATCACCGGGCTGTACGCGCTGGGGGAGTCCAACTTCTCCGACCACGGCGCCAACCGCCTCGGCGCCAGCGCGCTGATGCAGGGGCTGGCCGACGGTTACTTCGTGATCCCCTACACGATCGGCGACTATCTCGCGACCCACCTGGGCGAGACGCTGTCGACCGAGACGGACGCCTTCCGCGCCACCGAGGCCGATGTGATGGAACGGCTGAACCGGATGCTCTCGATCAAGGGCAAGCGCAGCCCCGACTCGTTCCACCGCGAGCTCGGCCGCATCGTCTGGGATTACTGCGGCATGGCGCGCACCGAGAAGAGCCTCCAGCGCGCGCTCGCTCAGATCCCGCCATTGCGCGAGGAGTTTTGGAAGAACGTCAACGTCCCCGGCAGCGGTGAGGAACTCAATGTCGCGCTGGAAAAGGCTGGCCGCGTCGCCGACTTCCTCGAGTTCGGTGAGCTGCTCTGCCTCGATGCGCTGGAGCGTCGCGAGAGCTGCGGCGGGCATTTCCGCG
>JBDSHF010000134.1:0-5334 GCA_039918595.1 Thermoanaerobaculia bacterium | reverse complement strand
CGGGAGCGGCTGAGCGGGGTACTCTTGGGCAGGATCATCCGCAGGATCGGGAAGAGCACGAGCCAGACCCCGGCCGCGATCAGGCCCACGGTCAGGCCGGCGAGCGAGCCCAGGAGGAAGAGGATCGGCAGCATGACGAGGTAGACGATCCAGCTCCCACTACGGATGGCGTTCAGGATGAACGGACCGAGGGCGAAGAGCCCGAAGACGAGGATCCCCAGCCAGGAGGACTCCCCCCCGTCGCCTGACGGCTGCGCCTCCGGAGCCGGCTGGACATCCTTCCCCTGGACCGTGCTCAGGATGGCCGTCACCCCGGCCTCGATGCCGCCGCCGAAATCCCCCTTCTTGAAGTAGGGGATGATCACCTGGTTCTGGATGACGCTCGTCTGCAGGTCGGTCAGCACCGGCTCCAGACCGTAGCCGACCTCGATCCGCATCTTGCGGTCATTCTTGGAGACCAGCAGGAGGGCGCCGTTGTCCTTCCCCTTCTGCCCCAGCCCCCAGGCGCGGCCCACCTTGTTTCCGTAGTCCGCGATCTCCTCGCCGTCCAGGCTGTCGACGGTGAGCACGGAGACCTGATTGCTCGTCTGCTGCTCGAACTGCGCGAGCTGCGCCTCGATCCGCTGCCGCTGATCCAGGGGGATCAGGTTCGCGGTGTCGTTGACCCGCCCGGTCAGGGGGGGGACCTCCCTGGCGAACGCCCAGGCGAGCGGCAACAGGAGAAGAAAAAGGACCAGCGAGACCCGGCGACTCATCTCACTCCCTCTCCCGGCGCAGCTCGTTGGGGAGCTCGTCCTGATCGTCGGCCTGACGCTCGACTCCGTACCGCTCCAGCAGCTCGCCGCAGGCGCGGATGGCCTCGATCATCGCGGGGCCGGGGCGGCCGCTCCGGATCCCCTCGGCCAGCCGGCCGGTGATCGCGTCCCATGCCCCCTTCTCCACTTTCTGGTGGATGCCGGAGTCGGCGAGCAGCACTACCCGGCGCTCGAACAGGGAGACGAAGAGGAGGATGCCGGTGCGATGGCGGGTCTGGAAGACTTCCTGCTCGAGGAAGGCGCCCGCGGCGCGCCGGCGAGCCCGCAGATCGAGAGTCTCGCCGCCCGCCATCCAGCGGCGAACCGGATCGAGCAGTGAGAGCAGATAGCCGATCCCTCCGCCCACCAGCGCCGGCAGCGCGATCCAGACCCCGATCGAAATTCCCCAGACGTCGGTCCAGCGGTAGATGGCGAGCGCCACCATCGGCCCGAGCAGCGCCCCCAGGGCCGCGCCCTTCCAGATCGCGTTCTGGTACTCGTCGCTCCGCTCCACGACGTAGGAGACGATCTCCCCCGAAGTCCGCGCTTCCGCCTCCCGCACGGCGGTCTGGATGGCGTCGAGGTCAGCTTGGCTGAAGAAGCGGTCGGGTTCCATGGCGTATTCAGTCCGGGGACCGGGTCATCCTATACCGTTCTGGTTCATTCCACCGGGGTCGACCGCTCCCGCTTGCGGTGGCTCTGGCGCCGCTTCTCGTCCAGGCGGCGCGCCTTCGCCGCCCGCGAGGGCCGGGTCTTCCGGCGCGGCGGCTCCTCGCGCAGGTTCTCCCGCAGCAATTCGGCGAAGCGCTCGACGGCCGCCTCCCGGTTGGCGCCCTGACTCCGGTGCCGCTGGGAGCTGACCTGGAGGATGCCGTCACGGGTGATGCGGGTCGCCAGCCGCTCCCGAAGCCGGGCCTTCTGCTCCTCCGAGAGGGCGCTCGAGCCCGCGAGATCGAAGCGCAGACTCACCCGTGTCTCCAGCTTGTTGACGTTCTGCCCGCCGGGGCCGCCGCTCCGCGAAGTGGCGAAAGCGACCTCCTCGTCAGGGATCGATAGATTGTCGTCGATGGGGATCATCCGCCTAGTATCCCAAGTAAGATGCTCGCACGAACAGGAGATCTTGCCATGCATCGACTTCTCAGCCTCTCCACCACCGCTATCCTCCTGCTGATCTCGCCGCTTTTCCCGGCCCGCGCCGCCGATCCCGAGCTCTCGAAGGGGGTCTTCACTGTCGCCGGCACCGTACAGGGGGTGAGCCTCCAGCAGGTCGCCAGCGGCCTTGGACCGGTCACCAGCCTCGCCAACGCCGGCGACGGCCGCCTCTTTCTGACGATCCAGACCGGCCGCATGATCGTCCTGGAAAATGTCCTGGAGAACGGCACCCCGCGCTCGCAGCCGTTCCTCGACATCCGCGACCGGATCACGACCGACGGCGAGCGTGGCCTGCTCTCCGCGGCGTTCCACCCCCGGTATGCCGAGAACGGCTTCTTCTTCGTCAATTATACGAACCTGCAGGGCAACACGGTCATCGCCCGCTACCAGGTTTCCGCCGCGAACCCCGACCAGGCCGACCCGGCGAGCGGGCGGATTCTGCTGACCATCGAGCAGCCCTACTCGAACCACAACGGCGGGCTGCTCCAGTTCGGGCCCGACGGCTATCTCTACATCGGCATGGGCGACGGCGGCTCCGGCTTCGACCCCGAATGCCGGGCCCAGAAGCCGGACATGCTTCTCGGCAAGATGCTCCGCATCGACGTCGACCAGAACGTCGCGACCCCGCCCTATTACGGGATCCCCGCTTCCAATCCTTTCCGCGGCCCCGGCGCTCCGTCAGACGAGGTCTGGGCGAGCGGCGTGCGCAACCCCTGGCGCTTCTCTTTCGACCGCGAGACCGGGGATCTCTGGATCGCCGACGTCGGGCAGAACCGGCGCGAGGAGATCGATTTCCAGCCCGCCTCGTCGCGCGGCGGCGAGAACTACGGCTGGAAGGTGATGGAGGGGACCCTCTGCTCCTCGAGCGACTCCTGCCCGGCCTCGACGCCCGCATGCGATTCGGCCGCCTTCACTCCGCCCGTCCTCGAGTACGACCACGGCCCGCACTGCTCGGTGACCGGCGGCTACGTCTACCGCGGCAGCGGCGCGGCGCAGCTCCGCGGCTCCTACGTCTTCGGCGATTTCTGCTCCGGCGTGCTCTGGGCCGCCGCGCGCCAGGGGGACGGCTTCACGGTGCGCACGATCTCCGGGCAGATCCCGCAGCTCACCACTTTCGGCGAGGACCGCACCGGCGAGCTCTACGCCGCGAATGGAAGCGGCCAGCTCTTCCGCTTCACCGGCCAAGCGGTTGGTGGCGCCCAGGAGACCGTGGGGCTCTTCGACCCGCAGACCTCGAAGTTCCAGCTCAAGAGCGCCAACACCGCCGGCGCCAAGGTCCAGGTCTTCCGTTTCGGCCCGCGCCGCAGCGGCTGGACCCCGCTCGCCGGGGATTGGGACGGCGACGGCAAGACCACGGTCGGCTTCTACGATCCGGACTCCTCGACGTTCCGGCTCAAGAACTCATCCTCCGGCGGCGCCTCGGACGTGATCCTCCAGGTCGACTCCCCCTCGCGCAACGCGCTCCCCGTCGCCGGCGACTGGGACGGCAATGGCACGGACACAGTCGGCCTCTATGACCCGGCTACCCGGACGTTCCGCCTGAAGAACTCGCTCTCGGGATCCGGCTTCGATCTCACCTTTGCCTTCGGGCCCTCGGCCTCCGGTCTGGCGCCGATCGCCGGCGATTGGAACGGCGACGGCCGCGACGGCGTCGGCCTCTTCGATCCGGCCGGCTCGGTCTTCTCTCTGACCAACGGGTTCCAGGACGCGACGCCGGATTACCAGGTCCAGTTCGGTCCCGCCGGGCGAGGCTCGCTGCCGGTCGTTGGGGATTGGAACGGTGACGGCCACGACGACCTCGGCGTCTACGATCCGGCTTCGGCCGTCTTCCGGCTGCGCAACTCGCTCTCTGCCGGGAATCCCGACGCGCAGTTCCAGTTCGGTCCGCGGCGCCAGGGGTGGAAACCGATCGCCGGGGTCTGGTGACGTAGGATGACCTTCCTAAGGAGATCGGAATGACGCGAACGATCGTCTTCACCGCGGCGCTCTGCCTGCTGCCCGTTGTCTCCGCCATGGCCGCTATCGCCGCCGAGAAGCCCAAGACCTACGATCTCATCCTGCGCGGCGGCACGATCTACGACGGCTCCGGCGGCAAGCCCTACGTGGGCGACGTGGCGGTGAACGGGGACCGCATTGTCGCGATCGAGGCGGTCGGCTCGCTCGGCAACGCCAGGGGGAAGACGGAGATCGACGCTCGCGGGCTCGCCGTCTCCCCCGGCTTCGTCAACATGCTGAGCTGGGCGACCGAGTCGCTGCTGGTGGACGGCCGCGCCCAGAGCGACATCCGCCAGGGGGTCACCCTCGAGGTCATGGGCGAGGGGGGCTCCATGGGACCGCTCAACGACGCCATGAAGAAGGAGATGGTCGAGCAGCAGGGGGACGTCAAGTATCCCGTCACCTGGACCACTCTCGGCGAGTACCTCGACCAGGTGGCGGCGCGCGGCATTGCCCCCAACGTCGCCTCCTTCGTGGGCGCGACGAGCCTGCGCATCCACGAGGTGGGCTACGCCAACCGGCCGCCGACCGCCGAGGAGCTGGCGCGCATGCGCAAGCTGGTCGATCAGGCCATGGAGGAAGGGGCGCTCGGCGTCGGCTCCTCGCTGATTTACGCCCCGGCCTTCTACGCCGGTACGGACGAGCTGGTGGCGCTCTGCGAGGAGGCCGCGAAGTACGGCGGCATGTACATCTCCCACATGCGCAGCGAGGGCAATCGTTTTCTGGAAGCCCTCGACGAGCTGATCGAGATCTCCCGCCGGGCCAAGTTACCCGCCGAGATCTACCACCTGAAGGCCGCCGGCCAGCAGAACTGGGGGAAGCTCGGCGCCGCCATCAAGAAGGTCGAGGACGCCCGCGCCTCCGGCCTCAAGATCACGGCCGACATGTATACCTACACCGCGGGCGCCACCGGCCTCGACGCCGCCATGCCGCCGTGGGTGCAGGAGGGCGGCCTCAAGGAATGGATCGCGCGCATGAAAGACCCGGCCACTCGCGAGAAGGTCGCTAAGGAGATGGCGACCCCCACCGACGCCTGGGAGAACTTCTTCGTCGCCGCGGGGCCGGAAAAGATCCTCCTCGTCGCCTTCAAGAACGACAAGCTCAAGCCCCTGACCGGTAAGACCCTGGCCGAGGTCGCGAAAATGCGCGGCAAGTCCCCCCAGGAGACCGCGATGGACCTGGTGATCGAGGACGACAGCCGGGTCGGCACGGTCTACTTCCTGATGTCCGAGGACAACGTCAAGAAGGAGATCGCCCTCCCCTGGGTGAGCTTCGGCTCGGATGCCGAGGCCCCCGCGACCGAGGGGGTGTTCCTGAAGTCCAACCCCCACCCGCGCACCTACGGCAACGTCGCCCGCCTGCTGGGGCGCTACGTGCGCGACGAAAAGGTGAT
>JBDSHF010000133.1:0-7433 GCA_039918595.1 Thermoanaerobaculia bacterium | reverse complement strand
CTCCTCGGCCGGCTGCCGGCTCTCCTCGGCGGTGCTTTCCGGCGCGATCAGCGGCAGCAGGAAGCAGAACTCGGAGCCCTGGCCCGGCCCTTCGCTGCGGGCGGTCATCTCGCCGCCGTGCAGGTCGATCAACCCCTTGGACACGGCGAGCCCCACGCCGAGGCCCCCCTGGGAACGGTCGAGGCTGTGGTCCCCTTGGGTGAAGACCTCGAAGACGTAGGGGAGCTCTTCCGGGGGGATGCCGGCGCCGGTGTCGCGGACGCTGACCTCCGCGCGCCTGCCGCCGGCGGCCGCCTGCACCCGCACGGTGACGCGGCCGCCCCGGGCGGTGAACTTGGCGGCGTTGTCCATCAGGTTGGAGAGCGCCTGGGAGAGGCGGAGGCGGTCGCCGCGGATCCGCAGCCGCGGCTTTTCGGCGAGGTCGAGGCGGAGCGTCAGGCCGGCCTCCTGCAAGGCCCCGCGGTACCCCTCCACGGTCTCGCGCACGAGCTCGGTGAGGTCCATCTCCTCGCACTGCAGCTCGACCTGGCCGCGGGTGACGCGGGAGGCTTCGAGCAGGTCGTCGATCAGCACCGCCTGATGGAGCACCTGCCGCTCGGCGGCGTCGATCGCCCGTTTCCAGGTCTCGTCCCCCTCCCCCTTCATCCGCAGCACCTGGAGGGCGTTGCTGATCGTGCCCAGCGGGTTGCGCAGCTCGTGGGCGAGCATCGAGAGCAGATCGGCCTTGGCGCGGTCGGCGCGCTCGAGCGCGGCGCGCTTCTGCGACAGCCGCAGGGTGACGTCCTCGAGCTTGGCCTCGCTGAAGCGGGCGCGCTGGAGCTGCGCCATCATCCAGTCGATCCGCTCGTCCACCGGCCGGCCGCCGAGCACCATGTCCGGGGGCTCGTAGTAGGCGTTGGGGCAGATCTGATCGCCGAGCACGGCGAGCGGATGAGTGTGGAGGGCGTCCTGGATGGTGTCGGCCGAAGAGCCTTCGCGGGAGTAGCGGCAGAGGGCGCAGGTGCGGCTGCCGGCGAGGAAGCGGTTGAGGTGCGCCTCGTACTCGCGCAGCCGGTCGGCGCCGGTGGTCCCCTCGAGCAGCCAGCCCATGTTCCAGGTGGCGCGCAGGCCGGAGAAGCCGTCGTCCAGCGCCTGCTGCTCGGCCTGGCGGAGCATGTCCATCATGGTGCCGGGATCGAAGCGGCCGCCGGGGAGCCAGGTGTCGCGCCGGGTCAAGAAGACGAGGGCGCCGCGGTCGCACTCTCCGGTGACGTCGACCCCCGCCTCGACGAGGGCGTGCTCCAGCCGGCGCCCGCTGGTGCCGTGGCCGACGAACAGGCAGCGCTCGCCCGCCGCGAAGCCCGCCTTGAGGTAGGGGACCAGCGCCGCCGTCTGTTCGGCCGCGCTACGATAGATCAGACAAAGGTGATCGCCCTGACGCAGGCGAGCGATCCGCCTCTCGAGTTCACCGTCCACAGGACACTCCTTCAGCGGAAGGAGCCGTCTCGCTCCCTCTCCGCTTGCCGTCGTTACTCCCCGATGGGCTCGCCTGACGACTGCGGCCGCTTTTTGAGCTGTGCAAGAAGCGTGCGCAGGTTGAGCGCGGCTGAAAAGAGAAAGCAGCGGCTTCGGGAGAAGAAAAGAAGGGGTGCTGCGAGGCGGTCTGGAGGACCGCCCCGGTTCAACTCGGCTCTTCGTCCGGCTCGCTCTCGGGCGGCGCGGCGGGAGTGATCATGCCGTGGAGATAGCGGACCAGCTTGTGGAAGCCCTCGAGCATCTCGCTCAGGGCCTGCTCTTCCAGCGGCGGAAGCTGACGTTTGAGGCCCAGGACGCGGTAAACGCTGTTGCCACCGGCGTTTCCGAAATCCTGCGCCGAATCCTCTGGGCGGTACGACTGCCAGGTCTCCCGGAGCCCTCCAGGCCGGCGGATCGCTTCCGGCCGCTCGTTGACGATCTGGAGGGCATTGTGCAGATCGTTGAGATCGCATTCCAAGGAGGCCAGGATCTTCTCCAGCGTGTCGAGGGACGGCTTCTGCTTACCGGTCTCGTAGGCGGAGAGCATCGCCTTGGTGATCCCCGCGGCGTCGGCGACTTGGTACTGCCTCTTACCCTGGCGGTCGCGTAGCCAGCGTAAGGCTCTTCCCAGTCCGTTGAAGATCGACATGACCGGAATGTACCTTCTCCAGAGCCCGGTGGCAAGCGCAAACTTATGTGGATCAATGACTTGGGCGAAGAAAAAGATTCCTGGGAGCCGTATCTTTGTTCTCCCTTGTCGTGTTCCCCGGCACTTTCTGGTTGCTGGGTTCGACAATATATGCTCTATAATCGCCTTCAGAGACGCCGCCGCGGTTCTCGACTTACGTGCTCAAGAAAAATTGAGACGTAACTCGCGGCGGCGAGATCCGGAAAGCGATGACGGAATACCATCCCGAGCCAAATCTTTTAGAGCGCTTCATGCGCAACGAGGTCGACGGCGAGGAGCGCCGGAGGATCGTGCGCCACCTGCTCGGCGGCTGCGCACGGTGCGTCGGCGTGACCCGGCCGATCTGGAATCTCGGCGAGCGGCGGCCGGACGATTCGCGGCCGGACGAGCGCCCGAACGAGAGAACCGAGGGGCGGGTCTCGCGGCGGCTGGCGGAGGTGCTGGAGTTCCCGCGCGCCGAACGCCGGGAGCGGATCGGCGCCGACGAGCGTTTTCAATCCCCCGCCCTGTGCGAGCTGCTGATGGCGTCGAGCCGGCAGGTGGGGCCCTCGGCTCTGGCGGTCGAAAGGGCGGAGGCGGCGGTCGACGTCGCCGAGCGGCTCGACGTCCGCCGATACGGCGATCCTTTCACGCGTGCCTTGAGACTTCGCGCCTGGACCTGCCTTGGGAGCGTCCGCCGGCTCGTGGGCGATCCGCGGGGGGCGGAGGAGGCCCTGAAGCAGGCCGAGCCGATGCTCGTGGAGGGGGAAGACCTCCTGGAGGAGGCGGAGCTTCACGAGCTCGCGGCCTGCCTGGAGGCGGATCAGGGGGGTCTCGAAGAGGCGGAGCGCCGGCTCGACCGGGCGCTGGCCCTGGCCCGGAGTCTGGGGGAGCGGCACCTCGAAGGTCGGATCCTGGTGCAGAAAGGGACGATCCGCGGCTGGCTGCGGGGGGAGGGGGCGGCGTGGCAAGGGATCGAATGGCTGGAAGAGGGGCTGGACCGGCTGGACGGGGAGCGGGAGCCGGCGTTCGTGGCCTTCGCGCTCCACCGCCTGGCCCTGTTGCTCGCCGAGGGGAAGCGCCGGGAGCAGGCTCTCCTGGCGCTCCAGCGGGCGCGGCTCCTGTACCGCCGGCTGGGGGACGAGCCCAACCTCGTGCGGCTCCGCCATCTGGAGGGGAAGATCGGGGAGGCGGCGGGGGCCCCGCGGGAGGCCGAGGCGGCGTTTCTCGACGCGCGGAAGGGTTTCGTCGGCGCCGGGCTGGGGGTGGAGGCGGCGGGCGCCCTGCTCGACCTCGCCCTGCTCTACACGCGGGAGGGGCGGGCGCCGGAGATCCGCCCGTACGCGGAGGATCTTCTCCCCATTTTCCGCGCCCCGGACCTCCGGCAGGGGGTAGCGGCGGCGCTGCTCTTCTTTCGCCAACTGGTGGAGACCGAGCACGCCGACCTCGCGGCGCTCTCGGCGGTGGCCCACTACGTGAACGGCCCGCCGCGGGAAAGCCGGCCGGGGTTGCGGTAGGGGGGCGGGCTCGCCCTGACGGGCGGGAATTCAAAAAACGGAATCCATTTCATTGCAGAGATGAACCAGAACCCCCTCCGGGATTTCTACCCCGCCGCTCACTGTTAAACTGGTCCTGGTGAACGAAGCATCGTCCTTCTCTTCTTCCATCCTGTCCCCGGCAACCGCGCAGGCGCTGGAGTTTCCCAGCCTCCTGGCGGTGGTCTCGCGTTTCGCGGCGAGCGACCTGGGGCGGGAGCGCGCGCTCGGGCTGCAGCCGTTCGAGGAGGAGGCCCCGCTGCGGGCGCGGCGGACCCTCTTCGAGGAGGCCTCGCGGCTGGTCGGGGAGCGGGCGCTGGTGCCGGACTTCGACGTCCCCTTGAGCGATCTGCTGACCGGCATCGCGACCGGCCGGCCGCCGGTCGAAGGGCTCGACCTGGTGCGGCTGGCGGACCTCGGCCGCGCCACCCGGGGAGCGGCGGCGCGCATCCGCGAGGCGGTCCCCCCGACGCCGGCGCTGGACGCGCTCGCCCGCGAGCTGCCGGACATCGACTCCCTGCTGAAGAAGATCGACCGCATGCTCGACCGCCGGGGCGAGGTGCGGGAGGACGCGAGCCCTCTGCTCACCTCCCTGCGCCGGCAGATCCGCACCGTGCGCGACCAGATCTACCGCGACCTCGGCGAGTTTGTCTCCAGCCACAAGGACGAGCTGTCGGAGGAGACGATCCCGATGCGCGGCGGCCGGCTGGTGGTGGTGCTCCAGTCCGGCGCCCGGGGACGCAGCGGCGGCCTCGTCCACGGCCGCTCGGCGACCGGCCGAAGCTTCTATTTCGAGCCGCTGCAGGTGGTGGAGACCAACAACACGCTCCAGCAGTCGGTGGAGGACGAGGAGGCGGAGCAGCGGCGCATCCTGGCCGAGCTGATCGAGGCGGCGCGGGCGGCGCTCCCGGCCCTGCGGGAGCACTCGCAATTCCTGGGCGAGCTCGACCTCCTCCAGGCCTCGGTGCGCTTCGGCGACCGCTGCGGCGCCGTGCTCCCCGAGATCGGCGCCCGGCATGATCTGAAGCTCCTGCTGGCCCGCCACCCGTTGCTCGACCCCTGCCTCGCCGATGTCCGCGAGGAGGCGCTCGGGCAGGCCGGGCATTCGGAGAAGATCGTGCCGCTGCACGTCGAGCTCGACCATCAGCGGCGGATCCTGGTCATCACCGGCCCCAACGCCGGCGGCAAGACGGTGTCGCTGAAGACGGCGGGCATCCTCTCCCTGATGGCCCAGTGCGGGCTGCCGGTCCCGGCCGCCCCGGGGAGCCGGGTGCCGTTCCTGGCCCGGCTGGTGGCGACGGTCGGCGACGAGCAGGACCTGCTGGCCGACCGCTCGACCTTCAGCGGCCGGCTGCTCCGCCTCAAGGAGGCGTGGGAGTGGGCGGGGCCGGACAGCCTCATCCTGCTCGACGAGCTGGGTTCGGGGACCGATCCGGAAGAGGGTGCCGCGCTTGCCGAGGCGTTGCTCGAAGGTCTGCTCGAGAAGGGGAGCATGGGGGTGATCACCACCCATCTCGCCCAGCTCGCGGCGGCGGCGCTGGAGCTGCCGGGCGCTTCCTGCGCGGCGATGGAGTTCGATCCCGCGACCGGCCGCCCCACCTTCCGGCTGGTCCCGGGGCCCCCGGGCGGCAGCGAGGCCCTGGCGCTCGCCCGCCGGCTCGGGCTGCCGGCCGAGTGGCTGGACCGCGCCGAGGCGCGGCTCGGCACCGAGCACCGCGACCTGCGGCGGCTGATCGCCGAGGTGGAGCGGGTACGCCAGGAGCTGGCTGAGACCCGCGACAGCCTGCAGGTCGAGCGCTCGGACGCCGAGAAGCTCCGCCGCCGGCTGGCCGAGGAGGAGGCGGCGCTGGCGGACGAGCGCCGGAACGTCTCCGGCAAGATGAAGGCCGAGCTCGAGCAGTTCCGCCGCGATACCACCGAGCGCCTGCGCAAGGAGGAGGCCCGCCTGCGCGAGCGCTTTGAAGAAGGGCGGCGCAAGGGGCTGGCGGCGGAGGCCGTCGTCAACCTGTTCGCGGCGGCGCCCACCTTCGGCGAACCGGAGACGGCCCCGGGCGGGCCGCTGGTGGTGGGCCAGCCGGTCCGCCATCTGGGCTTCGGCTGGGAGGGGGTGCTGGAGAAGCTGGAGGACGGCCGGGCGGAGGTCCTGGTGCGCGGCAAGCGGGTGCGCACCCGTCCCGAGGAGTTGGGTCCGGCGGGATCGCAACGGGCAGCCCGGCGGGAGCGTGAGCGCGAGGTCGCGCCTCTCCGGCCGGAAGCGCTGCGCGGCCGGGAAGGGGACATCGAGGAGTCGGTGTCGCCGGAGATCAACCTGATCGGCCAGCGGGTGGAGCCGGCGCTGGAGCAGCTCGACGCCTATCTCGACCAAGCGCTCCTCGCCTCCCGCAAGCAGGTGCGGGTGATCCACGGCCATGGCTCCGGCAAGCTCCGGCAGGCCGTCCGCGAGCACCTCCGAGGGCACCGGGGGATCTCCGAGATCCGTTCCGGCGCTCCCAACGAAGGGGGGGACGGCGCGACGGTGGTGACGTTCCGGGGGGCGTGAGGATGAGGGGTCCAGGGCTTTTTGCTCGTTGGGGTGGCATGCCCTCCGAGGCCTCACCCCCGGCCCCTCTCCCGGAGGGAGAGGGGAGACAAGCAATGCCCCCGCTGCGGAAACATTTCGCGGATCGCCCTCCCTCTCCCCTCGGGAGAGGGACCGAGGGTGAGGCCTCGAAGGGCACGCCGCCCCAGTCAGCATCCCCCTTGTACCCGGCTCTCTGCCCCATGGCCTTCGGCGATTAACCCATGGCCTTCGGCAACATCGACCTCAACCCCCAGCTCATCCAGGCGGTGCGCGACGCGGTGGACATCGTCGGCATCGCCTCCGACCACACCCGGCTGGTCAAGGCGGGGAAGCGGTACCAGGGGCTCTGCCCGATCCACAAGGAGAAGTCCCCCTCGTTCAGCGTCGATCCGGTGCAGGGGCTGTTCTACTGCTTCGGCTGCGGGGCGGGCGGCGACGCCATCAAGCTCCACATGCTGACCACCGGCGACGACTTCCCGGCGGCGATCGAGAACCTGGCGATGCGCTACGCCATCCCTCTCCCCAGCCGGACCGAGGCGCGCTTCGCCGGCGGCAAGCCGGAGCAGAACCTGGAGGGGGCGCTCCAGGCGGCGACCGAGTTCTTCAAGGATCATCTCCGTAGATCCGCCTTCGCCCGCGAGTATCTGGAAAGGCGGCGCATCCCGCCGGAGCTCGTCGAGCGCTTCGGCCTCGGCTATGCCCCGGAGGGGTTCCAGAACATCCTCCCGGCCCTGCGCGCCCGGGTGCCGCAGTCGGATCTCGAGGCGGCCGGGCTGGTCGGGCGCTCCGAGCGCAGCGGCGAGCCCTACGACCGCTTCCGCCACCGGCTGATGTTCCCGATCCACAACGCCGCCGGCCGCCTGGTCGGCTTCGGCGGCCGCGCCCTGGGGGACGACAAGGCGAAGTACGTCAACACCGCCGAGACCGACCGCTTCCACAAGGGCTTCCTTCTCTATGGGCTGCACCTCGCCAAGCGGGAGATCCGGGAGACCGGGCGGGCCATCCTCTGCGAGGGGTACTTCGACGTCATCGGCACCGTCGCCTGCGGGCTGGAGGGGGCGGTCGCCGGCATGGGCACCGCCCTCACCCCCGAGCAGACCAAACTCCTGGCGCGCTACACCGAGGAGGTGGTGGTCGCCTACGACGGCGACAATGCGGGGGAGACCGCCTCCCGCCG
>JBDSHF010000132.1:0-14790 GCA_039918595.1 Thermoanaerobaculia bacterium | reverse complement strand
CACCGGCGCCTTCCTGACGGTCTGGAAAGGGGCGAGCGCGGCCGATCCGAACGGGGTCACCGGCCGGTTCTTCACCAGCACGGGGACGCCCCGGGCGGCTGACTTCCTGGTCAACAAGGCGCTGGTCGCGGATCAGTACGACCCGGCGGTGGCCCGCGACGCGCAGGGCAATTTCATCGTGGTCTGGTCGGAGGTCGCCAACGGCAACAGCGAGATCAAGGCCCGGCGCTACCAGGTGAGCGGCGTGCCGCTCGGCCCGATCGTCAAGGTGAGCCAGGATCCACCGGGGACGCCGACGATCCCGGCCGACTTCAATCCCGCGGTCGCGGCGACCAAGGATGGCTATCTCGTGGTCTGGTCGAACCTGCTGCCGGCGGGCGGCAGCTTCCCGGGGACGACGCCGCAGATCCTGGCGCGCAAGCTCAACGCGACCGGCACGCCGGTCGGGACCCAGGTCAAGATCAGCACCGGGCTGGTCAACGGCGACCGGCCGGATGTCTGCGTCGACACCACGGGCGCTCCGGTGGTGGTCTGGACCAGCGTCGACGGCTTCCCTCTCTTCGAGTCCAACCAGAAGGGGGTGTCGCTGCGCCGGTTGACGGCCGCGGGCGCCCCCACCGGCACCGCCGAGACGGTGGTCGCCGCCCCTACGGCCACTTCGGCCCAGCCGGCGGTCTCCTGCGGCAACGGCAGCACCTTCGTGGTCGTCTGGCACAGCGATCAGCCGCCGGCGGCGGAGCGGGCCGACATTCTGGGCCTGCGTTTCAGCCGCCTCGGCCGTCCGGTCGGCAAGGTCTTCCGGGTCAACGCCACGGCGACGAGGGATCAGAAGAACCCGTCGATCGTCCACGATGCCAAAGGGAACTTCGTCGTCGTCTGGCAGTCGTCCGTGAGCCTTCAGCAGGTCGGCATCTACGGCCGCCGCTTCAGCGCGGCCGGCGCGGCTCTCGGCCCGGACTTCGAGGTGGTCTCCGGGCCCGACAACCCGACGGCCGCCAGCCATCCCGATATCGCGGCGATCGGCACCGCCGGCAATTTCGTGGTGGTCTGGCAGGCCGGCTCCCAGGCGATCTACGGCCGGCGGTTCATTCCCTAGGGGCCCCTCCGCTCGCTCGCGGCCGGTTCGAGCGGCGTCCGCCCCGCGACCAGCGCGGTGACGGTCGCCGCTCCGGCGTTTTTGAGCGCGGCGGCGGCGGCGTTCAGGGTCGCCCCGGTGGTCGCCACGTCGTCGACCAGCAGGAGGTGGAGGCCGCGGACACGTTCGGGAGCGGGGACCTGGAAAGCCTTGCGGAGATTGGCGAGGCGGTCGTCCCGGCCGAGCAGGCTCTGGGGCGGCGTGGCGCGGCGGCGTGAGAGCGCGGAGAGGCAGGGGAGGCCGAGGTGGCCGGCCAGGGGGCGGGCGATCCGCTCCGCCTGGTTGTAGCCGCGGGCCAGGCGCCGCCGCCAGTGGAGCGGCACGGGGACGACCCGGTCAACGCCCGCGAGCCGGTCGTTCAGGCCGGCGGCGAGCGCCGCCGCCAGATGCCGTCCGAGATAGTCCAGGCGCCCGAACTTGAGCCCGCGCACCACGGCGTCGAGCGGCGGCCGGTAGCTCCAGAGCGCGAGCAGCCGGTCGAAGGCGGGGGGGTTCCGCCGGCAGGCGCCGCACCGGTAGTCCGCCGGCAGGTCATGGGCGGCGAGCGGCCGGGAGCAGACCGCGCAGGCTTCCCGCGGCAGTGGCGCGAGTGCCGCACGGCACGCGACGCAGAGGCCGAGAGGAGCGCCGCGCGCCGGCAGCGGCCTTCCGCAGCCGAGGCAGGGGGCCGGCAGCAGCGCGTGGACCAGCCGATCGAGCAGCCGCTCTCCAGGCGGCGTGACATGGGGGGAGCCTGGCGCGTATAAGGGATCGGGCATGAGAGATAGGAGCGCTCAGAGACGTGACGATATACTCTCAGGAACCGGGCGCCCCCGGGAGAGCCGGGCGCCGGAATCAGTCGGACATGACGCGAAGGAGGGGACTTTGATCCGGAATCATCGCCTGCTCGGCAGGCTTCTGCTGGGCTTCTCGTTGCTCGTGCTCCCCGCCGCCGGCGGCGCGCAGGAGCTCTACAGCTACACCGTGGGCGTCCTCGGCGGGATCGGCGGGTCGTTCGACGCCTCTCCGGGGAACAACCTGGGCAACTCCGGTTTCCAGGTCAACCTGGGCATGGTCACCGAGCCGCGCACCCTCCTGGTGCTGCGCGTCGGCCAGCTCGGGCTCGACAAGGACCAGTTCTTCGGCTCGCTGAGCGACGCCGACATGAAGTACGTCACCCTCGGCGGCGAGTACCGCTACAGCGAGTCGTTCTACGAGTCGGGGGTCTTCGTCGCCCTGGGCGGCTATCGGCTGAGCGGGACCACACTCTTCGGCGACGACTCCCGGAAGGACACGTGGGGTGTTTCCGTGGGGTTCACCGGCGAGCTGCCGATCCGGCGCTGGGTGGGCGTCCAGGCCGAGATCTCGGGCCACTACGTCGACTTCAGTGAGGCACAATTCTTCGGCATGGCCCACGCGGGGGTTGCCTTCCACTTCTAGGGGAGCCCAAGCGCGGCTGTTTTATCGGCGCCCTTCAGGCGCGCGGCGATCTCCGCCCTCAGGGCGGGGTCGTCCCAGTCCGTCGCCCCCACCCACTTGCGCACGACCTGTCCGCGGATCACCAGATAGGTCTCCGGCAGCTTGTCGGTGCCGTAGCGGTTCGCCACCTTCCAGTTGGGGTCGAACAGCACCATCGGTGAGCCCGGTCCCAGGAAGGTGTTGACCCGATCCGAGGAGTCGGCGACGGCGACCATCAGCACCGCGAAGTCGCGGTGGCCGGAGAAGTCGCGGATCAACCGCTGGATCTTCGGCGCCTCCTGGACGCACGGCGGGCACCAGGTGGCCCAGAAGTGGACCAGGGTGACCGGGGCGAGGCGCTGGCCGATCGTGGCCGTCCGGCCTGACGAGTCGTAGAGGGAGCCGCCGGGCTCTTTGACCGCGCCGTCCCCGCGCGGCCAGAACAGGGCCGCGAGAGCGCAAACCGCGAGGGCCGCGAGCCCTAGCCTGGCGGGCCATCCGAGGCGTGTGGCGGTGGAATTCATAAACTAGCTCCGATGTTGAAACCATCGGGTCGGACTGGACCCGAAATCCCGATTTCCCATAGAGTACCGCAAGGACTGGAAAAGATTGCACAACCTGGAAGAGACCAAGTTTCCGCGCTCCCGGCGAGCGTTTCTGGTGGGGCTCATATTGCCCGGCCAGCCGGGGTATGTCGTCGAGGAGCACCTGGACGAGCTGGCGCAGCTCGCCGATACGGCGGGCGCCGAGGTCGTGGGCCGCGCCGTGCAGGCGCGCAAGGCGCCGGACCCGGCGACCTCCATCGGCAAGGGCAAGGCCGAGGAAGTCGCCACCGCCGCTCGCGAGCTGGGTGCGGACCTGCTGATCTTCGACAACGATCTCTCGGGGAGCCAGGCGAAGAATCTCGAGGAGCTGACCAAGCTCCTGGTGATGGACCGTAGCGCCCTGATCCTGGACATCTTCGACCTCCGGGCGCAGAGCCGCGAGGCGCGCACGCAGGTCGAGCTGGCCCGGCTCAAGTACATGCTCCCCCGCCTGACCCGGCAGTGGAGCCATCTCTCCCGCCAGGGGGGTGGCGTCGGCACCCGCGGTGGCGAGGGTGAGAGCCAGCTCGAGCAGGACCGCCGCGTCATCCGGACGCGCGTCCGCCGGCTCGAGCAGGATCTGGAGAAGATCGAGCGCACCCGCGGCGTCCAGCGGCACGGCCGCGACGGCGCGCCGCTGGTCGCCCTCACCGGCTACACGAATGCCGGCAAGTCGACCCTGTTCAACAAGCTGACCGCCGCCGGCACGCTCGCCGAGAACCGCCTGTTCGCGACCCTCGACGCCAAGCTCCGGCGCGGCTCGGTCGACGGCGCCCGCACGGCGGTGTTCGCGGATACGGTCGGCTTCATCCGCAAGCTACCGCACCACCTGGTCTCCTCGTTCCGCAGCACCCTTGGGGAGATCACCGCCGCCGATCTCGTGCTCCACGTCGTCGACCGCGGCCATCCCGGCTGGCAGGAGCAGGCGGAGGTGGCCGAGGCGGTGATGGACGAGCTGGGGGTCGATCGCGAGCGGGTGATCAAGGTGTTCAACAAGAGTGACCTCGTCCCGGCCGAGGAGCCGCGGGACCGCGGCGCGCTCTGGGTCTCGGCGGAAACGGGGGATGGGATCCCGGCGCTCAAGGCCGAGCTGGCCCGCCGGTTGGGCTTCGGCGCCGCTGTCCAGGACGCTCCGGCCGAGGCTTCCGCGGGTCTGGTTTGACACCCCCACCCTCACTCGGTACAATCCGCGCTCCTGTGGGGCCGTAGCTCAGTTGGGAGAGCGCTTGAATGGCATTCAAGAGGTCGTCGGTTCGATCCCGATCGGCTCCACCAGTTTCCCCTTCCTTCTTCCTGACATCCATCTAGAAGTTATTCGTCCGGCGGGACGATCAGGACGGACTTCGTCGAGTCGGCGAGGATCTGCAGGGTGACGTCGTGCCGGAGAGAGCGCTCGCCGGGCTGGCGGGCGTGGCGGCCGAGGACGATGAGGTCGTAGCCCCCCTCGGTGACCTCGGCCAGGATGCCCTGCAGCGGCGTGCGCGCCGGGCGGAGGGTGGAGCGGCCGGGCACCTCCAGCGCGCGCAGGGTGGCGAGGCCGGCGTTCAGGTGGGCGTTCACCCAGGGAGCGGCGCCGGTGCCCTCCGGGAGCACGTGGAGCAGGGTCACCTCGGCGCCGAGCCGGCGCGCCAGCCAGCCGCCCACCCGCACGTCCGCCTTGCCCGGCTCGCCCACCGCGGTGCAGATCAGGATGCGCCGGAAGGAGGCCGGCTCCCCCTGCGCCACCAGGAGCGGCGCCGCGAGGCTCTCCAGCAGCTCCATCAGGACCTCGACGTGGCCGCCGGTGGGGAACTGGAAGAGGGTGAAGTCGTAAAGGCTCTGCCGCTGCTCGGCGGCGATCTCCGCGGCCGGATTGCCGCGCCGCACCAACGCTTCGGCGTCGGGGAGGTTCCCGGCCACGGTGCGCTCGGTCAGTGCGGCGCGCAGCGGCTCGACACCGTCCGCGCTCCCGGCCACCGCGAGCAGGGAGACCTTGGCGTTGAACGGCGCCTGGAGGGTGCGGGCAAGCGGGAACGGCGCCGGGCTCCCCTGGTTCGGCAGGTCGCAGACCAGGAGCCGCGGCTGCGGCGGCGCCAGGATGTGCCAGCCGCGCAGGCTCACCCAGACGTCCGGCCCGCCCATGTCTGTTCCGGCGGGGAGTACGGCGTCGATCAGGAGCCCCTCCTCGCCGTAGACCGCCGGCGCCGCCTGGCGGGTGCCGGCGATCGGGGGCATCCGCACCCGCACCCGCCGCAGGGCGCCCAGGAAGTTCTGCTCGACGATCCTCCCCTGGCCGAGCAGGCGCACCCCGCGCTCCGGGGGGGCGGCCGAGATCTCGACCTGCTCGGGCCGCACCAGCACCCGCACCCGCTCGTCCTCTTCATGCTCGACTTCGGAGGGGATGGGGAGCGCCAGCGGCCCGATCTGCGCCGCGCCCTCACGCGCCCGTCCCACGAGCACGGTCCCCGCACCCAGGAAGGTGGCGCCGAAGAGGGTGTGCGGCCGGGCGTAGAGCGCCTCGGGCTCGCCCACCTCGAGGAGCTCGCCGCGCTCCATCAGGCCGATGCGGTCGGCGAGCTCGAAGCCCTCTTCCTGGTCGTGGGTGACCAGGATGGCGGTGACGCCGAGCTGCTGCTGCACCTCCCGCAGATTGCGCCGGAGCTGGGAGCGGATCTTGACGTCGAGCGCGCCGAACGGCTCGTCGAGCAGCAGCACCGAGGGCTCGTGGACCAGGGCGCGGGCGAGCGCCACCCGCTGCTGCTGGCCGCCCGAGAGCTGGTGGGCGTAGCGGTTGCCGAAACCGCCGAGGCCGACGCGGTCGAGCAGCTCCTCGCGCCGCCGGGCGCGCTCCGCCGGCGGCACCTTGCGGATCTTCAGCGGGAACTCGATGTTCTCGCCGACGCTCATGTGGCGGAAGATCGAGTAGTTCTGGAACACGAAGCCGATCCCCCTCTCCTGCGGGGGGAGGTGAGTGACGTCGCGGTCGTGCAGCCAGATCGTCCCCGAGTCGGGGGCGGTGAGCCCGGCCACCATGCGCAGGACCGTGCTCTTGCCGCTGCCGCTGGCGCCGAGCAGGACGAAGAGCTCACCGTCGCGCACCTCGAGCGAGGTGGGCTTGACTACCGGTTGGCCGCCGAAGCTCTTGGCGAGCTGTTCGAGACGGATCGACATCAGCGCTTCGCGTTCCCCGCGCCCCCGGAGTACCGGAGGAGGAAGAAGAAGATGACGAACGACAGCGCCGCCAGCACCGCCGCCACCGCGTTGGCCTCGGCCACGTGCCCCGCCTCGAACTGGGCGAAGATGTAGAGCGGCGCCGTCTGGGTGCGCAGGCGGAGGTTGCCGGAGACCATCACCGTCGCCCCGAACTCCCCCAGCGAATGGGCGAAGGTGAGCAGGGTGCCGCTGAACAGGCCCCCGCGCAGGGCGGGCAGGATCACGTAGCGGAAGGTCTGCCACTTGCCCGCCCCCAGCGTGTAGGCCGCCTCCTCGTAGGTCACCTCGAGCTCGTCGAGCAGCGGCTTGACCGATCCCAGCATGTAGGGGAAGGTGACGAAGAGGTGGGCGAGGAGCACCCCGGCCGGGGTGAACATCGGCTGCAGCCCGAGCGGCTCCAGCATCTTGCCGAACAGGCCGATCGGCCCCCAGAGCAGCAGCAGGGAGGTGCCGACGACCACGGTCGGGATCGCCACCGGTAGATTGAGGGCGATCGCCAGCGGCCGCTCGCCGCGGAAGCGGTACTTCGACAGCACGTAGGCCGCCCAGGTGCCGAGCACGGCGTTGATGACGGCGGTGAAGAAGGCGATCAGCAGGCTGAAGCGGAGGGCGAACTGCGCGTCCTCGGTGGTGAACGCGCGCCAGAACTCCCCCGGCCCCCCCTTGAGGGCGAAGACGAACACCGCCGCGATCGGCATCAGGATCAGCGGCAGCAGAACCAGGACGAGGAGGCCGACCGGGATCGCGGCCCGCGAGCGCTGGCCGGGGGCGTTGCCGATCATTTGCCCACCTCCGGGAGGACCCGGTCCTTCCAGATGCCGTCCACGATCTCCTTCTTCACCCGCTGCCAGCCGCCGAAGTCGCCGACCAGGAACGGGTCGCGGATGACTCCGAAGTGGGGGTTGGCGGCGTTCAGCCGCTCGTCGACGCTGCGGAAGCCGTTCTGGACGAACAGCGCCTGCGCCCGCTCGCTCCAGAGGAAGGCGACCAGGGCGTCGATCAGCGGGCGCTCGGAGGGTTCGATGTTGTGGTCCACGATCACCAGGGTGTGCTCCGACAGCACGGTGCTGGGAGGATAGACGATCTCGCCCGGCAGCGTGCCTTTCGCGGCGTCCTTGATGACGTCCTGCTCGTAGGTGACGAGCACGTCGCCGAAGCCGTTCTCGAACTGGGTGCGGGCGGCGCGCGCCGAGGCCGCCTGGGCGGTGACGTGGCGCCAGACGCCGAGGAGGGACTGGAAGCCCGCCTCGCGGGCTCTGTCCGCCCCTGAAGCGGGATCAACCCGCCGGGCGGCCGAGCCGTACTCGGCGAGGAGCGCCCAGTTGGCGCCCCCCGAGGTCAGCGGATCGGGGTGGATCACCCGCACCCCTGGCCGGGCGAGGTCGGAGAAGTCGCGGATTTTCAGCGGGTTCCCCTTGCGCACCACGAGCACGAACGGCGTCCGGTTGACCACGCCGCCGTGGGGGAGGCGCCGCCAGGAGCCGGGGGCGATGACGCCGGCCTTGGCCAGCCGCTCGGCGTCGAGCTCGAGCGAGAGCAGGGCTACTTGCGCCGGCACCCCCATGATGAGCTGGTTGGTGATCGTGCCCGAGCCGGCGAAGGAGGTGACGAGCTCGATCCGCTCGCCGGTCCGCTGCCGCCACTGGCGGGCGAACTCGGGAAGCACGGCCTGGTTCATCGCCTCGCCGAGGATGCTGAAGCCGTAGAAGACCACGGTGCGCGGGCGCGCCGGCCGGCCGGGGACGGGCAGCCAGGGCCAGAGCGCGTAGAGCAGCAGGGCGGCGCCGGCCGCCAGAATGAGCCCGCCGCGCAGCCGGGCGCCGAGGTCGGAATCCTTCGCCATCGCGGCAAAGAGTATCCCGACTGTGACGCCCCGCCGCGCCTTTCCTTGAAACGCCATGCCCCTTTGGCTACACTCCACTGCGGGGATTCGATATCCAGACAGTGGGGGTTTGGCGGTGGCCGATGGAAGGCCCCGCGTCCGGGAACCTCGGTCTACCCCCCAATTGCGCTAAAATTCGGGGATTCCTTCCGGGAGAGCGCCGTGCAGCCAAGGAAAGTTCTGGTCGTTGACGATTCGAAGTTGATGCACAAGATGTACGAGGTGATGTTGCGTCAGTACCCGCTGGTCTACGCGCTGGACGGCCGGCAGGCGCTCGATCGCCTGCGGGAGCACCAGGACGTCGACCTCGTGCTGCTCGACATCAACATGCCCAACATGAACGGGCTGGAGTTCCTCGCCCAGCTCCGCTCGGACGGCGCGCGGCCGGACCTGACGGTGGTGATCATCAGCACCGAGGGGCGCGAGGAGGATACGGCCCGCGGCATCGAGGCCGGGGCGGACGCCTATATCAAGAAGCCGTTTCACAGCGAGGAGATCCTCGACGTCATCTCCCGCCTGGAAACCAAGGGTTCCGCCGCTTGAGCGAGAGAAACGCCACCGAAGCGCCGAAGTCGCGGCTGGACGCCCCCGGCGTCGGGCTCGATCTGGTCAGCGAGCTGCGCTCGACGCTCGAGCGCGCGGGCGAGCTGGTGCGCGTGGTCGAGTCGAACCTCCGCGAGGCCTCCGACGGCGGCGAGAGCGCCAGCGACGGCGAACGGGTCGCCGAGCTGGAGCGCCGGCTGGCCACCGCCGAGTCGGACGTCAAGGAGCTCGCCTCCCGGCTGGTCGACTCCGAGCATCAGGGTGGCCGGCTGATGAATCTCTACGTCGCCACCTATCAGCTCCACGCCACGCTCGAGCCGGCCGAGGTGCAGGCGACGATCGCCGAGATCGCCATCAACCTCCTCGGCGCCGCTCAGTTCGTGCTGCTGCTGCGCCGCGACGAGGGGGTCGACTACGAGATCGCCCTGCTCGAGGGGATGTACGACGGGGTCCTGCCGTTCTATGACGGCGAGACCTACCAGGGCGGCGACCCGATGGTGGATCAGACGCTCCGGGACGGCGTGCTGCGGCTCGGGCCGACCGCCGAATCGCAGGCGCTGGCGGCGGTGCCGCTGCGGGTGCAGAACGACATCGTCGGCGCCCTCGTGGTGTTGAAGCTGCTCGACCACAAGCCGATCCTGCGGTCCGAGGACCGCGACCTGCTCGATCTGCTCTCCGCCCACGCCGCGTCGGCGATGTTCGCCGCCCGGTTGTTCGCCACCAAAGACCGCAAGCTCCGCACGCTCGAGAGCCTGGTCAAGCTGGCTCGCGGGGAGTAAGTTTGGGAATCTCCGGCAGCCTGAAAGACGTCTCCGTCGCCGATGTGATGCAGTTCATTCACCTCGGCCGGCGGACGGGCACACTGCTGCTCCTCCGCGGCAACGAGCGCTCGAGGATCGGCTTCCACGGCGGCCGGCTGGTCTCCGCCCAGGCGCCGCGCACCCCGAAGCTCGGCGACCTGCTGATCACCTCCGGGATGATCGACCGCGGCATCCTCGAAGGCGCCATCCGCTCGCAGAACGAGGAGCGCGAGCGCCGCTCGCTCGGGCAGATCCTGGTCTCCTCGGGCACCATCGACGCCGAGGGGCTGCGCCGGATGATCGCCGAACAGATCGAGCAGGCGGTCTCCGAGGTGATGGTCTGGGACACCGGGACCTTCGAGTTCGCGATCGACGACCTGCGGCCGATCGACGACATCGCGCTCTACCCGAGCGACGTGCTGCCGGACGCCGACATCAATACCCAGATGGTGCTGCTCGAGGCGGCGCGGATCTTCGACGAGCGCAACCGCGACAACCCCCCTCCCCCCCATCCGGTCACCACGCCCGAGTCGCGGCATTCGTCGTCCGGCGGCAGCTACGAGGCGGGGGACTCGACCCATCCGGCGATCCTCGACGCCGCGCCGGCTGTCAGCACGGCGCTCGCCGTGGCCCAGCCGGATGATTTCGAGCTGCGCGAGGTCACCCCCCGGCACGCCGCCGAGCAGCTGCGGCTGCAGATCGTCTCCCTGGACGTGCCGTTCGCCGAGCAGCTCGCCGAGGCGCTCGTGCTCGAGGTGGCGGGGACGGAGATGGTGCCGCTCGACCAGGCCGGCATCGCCGAGCCCGGCGAGCCGCCGCCGATCGTGCTGGTCGACCTGCGGCGCGGCGGCGTCACCCTGGAGGAGGCGGCGGCGCTCCGGCGTTCGGCGCCGCGCGCCTCGTTCGTCGCCCTGGTCGAGCCGGGCACGGGGTTCGCCCGGGTCTACGAGACGGGGATGCTGGCGGCGCTGCCCGCCGACGTCGAGGCCGTCGTCGCCTGCGTCGAGAACGTCATCGAGAGCCGGCGCGACCTGGTGCGCGGCACGCCGCGGCCGGACACCAGGTCGGGCGTCGCCCGTCTGCGCCGGGTCTTCGGCGACCTGCGCTCGGGACTGATCTCGGCCACCGTGGCGCTCAACCTGATGCACATCATCTCGGAGTCGGTGGAGCGGGCGGTGCTCTTCCTGGTCAAGCGCGACCACCTGGTGTCGCTGGGCGCCTTCGGCACCGATCCCAAGGGGCGGCCGCTCGCCGAGGTGACGCGCGGCCTCAAGGTCCCGCTCAATCTCGGCAGCACCCTCGCCCACAGCCTCGACACCGGCGAGGTGCAGAGCGTCTCCTTCGACGAGGCCGAGCTGCCCGAGCCCTTCCGCTCCATGGTCGGCCCGCCCCGCAACGGGCAGGTGGTGATCTTCCCCGTGCTCGGCGCGCAGCGGGTGATCTCGGTCATCTACACCGACAACGGCGACAGCGACAAGGCGATCGAGGACATCGACATCCTGGAGCTGGCGACAGCCCAGGTCGGCATGGCCTTCGAGAACGAGCTGCTGCGCCGGCAGATCTCGCAGGGCAAGTAGGGACCCCCTCCTGGCCTCCCCCTGAAGGGGGAGGAAAAAACTTCCTACGGTGCGCCGCCCCAGGGCTGGGCGGTGTAGCCGGCGGGCGGCTCGTAGGCGCCGGCGGGGGCATCCTTCGTCTCGACCGAGACGAGCTCCTCGCGGGTCTTGAAGTGGCTGGCGCCCATGGTGACGTTCGCCTCCTGAGCCACGGGGAAGCCGTCGATCTGCTCGAGCTTGCGGGCCCAGTCGCCAGAGCCCGGCTGCAGGGCGGCGAGGCTGGCGGCGAGGCGGGTGAGCGCCGCCGAGGAGGCGATCTCCGTGCTCGCCCAGATCGTGGTGTCGAGATGCAGGCCCGCCGGATTCGAGATGTCCACCCGGTACTTGCGCGCGTTCCAGCTTCCGATCTTCTTCGTTTCGCCGGTCGCCGTCACCTGCGCCTTGACCTGCGCCGCGTCCGCGGCCGGGGTCTTCTGGGGGTCGACGGGAAGCGGGATCTCGCTGTAGGTCCGGTCCGCGTGATTGATCACGTAGAGCTTGCCGCGGTCGAGCCGGAGGATGTAGGAGGCGTCCCCCTCGTCGCGCCGGAGCGCGTCCGCCCCCTTGTCGCCGCCATGGATCCAGATCCGGGTCGGCTCACCCTGCGCCGGGGCGATCTTGAGCCCCTCGATCGAGCTGCGCACGGTCAGCAGCGTGTCCGCCAGGCCGGGCGCGGCGGTGAGAAGGAACAGGAGAGCGACGGTGATGCGTCTCGGCATGCGGCGAATCCTCGTTGAAGCGAATGGGCGAGGGGTAGCTTAGCGGTCGCCTTCCGGCTTTACAAGATGATCTTTGGCCCGGACATAGAGCAGCTTTTCGACTTCGGCCACCACCTCGCCTTTGTCATCCAGTACGGGCACATGGAAAATCGGCTCGATTTTTCCCCGCGCGTCGGCGCCAGTGCGGATCTCCTCGATTTTCACCACCGGGATATGGAAGGTGGCATGGACGGTCCCCCGGCCGGGACGCAGGAAGCGGATGGTGGCGGCCTTGTCCCAGACGACGTATCCCGGTCCCAGCGCCTCGACCAGAATCAGCATGAAGAACGGATCGCACATCGTATAGAGCGAGCCGCCGAACTGGGTGCCCACGTAATTGCGGTTCCACCAGTGGAGTTTCATCCGCACCTCGAAGGTGCGCAGGTCGGGCGAGGCTTTGACGCGCACGCCCGCCCCGAGATAGGGGGGATAGATGCTGAGCAACCGGATCAACCAGCGTCGCGAGGACATCCGGGGAGTATGACGTATCGCGCTCAGACGACCGATCGCGATCAGGGGTCGGCGCGGTCGATCTCGGCGAGGTACGCCTCTTCGAGATTGGGCTCGACCGGCTCCCCGGCGAGCTCCTCGTCCGGCCGGGCGATCGCCCGCACCTGGATCCCCTCGAGCACGCGCACCCGGGAGGTCACGCGGTAGCGGCGGCCGAACTCGAGCAGGTCGGCGTCGGCCACCAGGGCGCCGAATACCCGGCCGTGGGCGCGGGCCGCCAGCTCCTCGGGGGGGCCGTCGAAGCGGAGCCTGCCCCGGTGGAGGAGGAGGATGCGCGAGGCGGCCGCCTCGACGTCGCTCGCGATGTGGGTGGAGAAGACGACGACGCGCTCGGCCGCCTGCTCGAGGAGGATCTGGCGGAAGCGGCCGCGCGACTCGACGTCGAGCCCGGTGGTCGGCTCGTCGACGATCAGGATCGGCGGCGCGGCGAGCAGGGCGCGGGCGATGCCCACCCGCTGGCGCATGCCCCCCGAGTAGTCGCGCACCTTGCGGCCGGCGTGCTCACTGAGCCCGACGGCGGCGAGCAGGCGCTCGATCTCGGCCCGCCGCTGCCGCGGGTCGGAGAGGCCGCGCTCCAGGGCCCAGTGGTCGAGGAATTGCTCGGCGGTGAAGCCCGGATAGGCATTGAATTCCTGCGGCAGGAAGCCGATCCGCCGCCGGTACTCGGCGAGATTGTCGGGGGTGATCGCGACGCCCCGGTAGAGCACCTTGCCGCGGGTGGGCTCGAGCAGGCCGGTGAGCACGCGCAGCAGGGTCGTCTTGCCGGCGCCGTTCGGCCCCAGCAGGCCCACGATGCCAGGCTCCAGGGTGAAGCTGACGGCGGAAAGGGCGGTGAATTTTCCACCGTAGACCTTGGTGAGGCTGCGCACCTCGAGCCGGGGCTCCCCCGGCGCGCTCCAGGCCGGCGGCCGGCGGCGCTGCCGCTCCCGTTCGGGATCGCGCTCGCGCCAGCGGCGGCCGGCGAGCAGCAGGGCCGGCACCAGGAGGAGGGAGGCGGCGAGCGAGGAGCCCCCCGCCACCGCCGCCGCCCGCAGGGGGACGGCCCAGGCCGCGGCACCCGTCTCCGCGCCCAGCGTGGGCGCCGCGAGGCCTAGCAACATGGGCGGCGCCGCCGCCAGGAGCCAGGGGGACTGGCGGAGCAGGGACCGGTAGAGCCGCCCGCCCGGCGCGGCGGGAGCGGCGGCAACGGCCGTTGCCGAGGGGAGCGCGAGCGCCAGGGCGGCGGCGAGGGCGAACAGGGTGAGCTCGTCGATCCGCTCCAGGCGCGTCGCGATGAGCGGCAGGGCGGCCACCAGCCCGATGACCAGGGCTGAAACCGCGGCCAGCCCGCGCGCCAGCGAGCTCAAGCTGCAGGCGGCGAGGGCGAAGAGGAGCAGGGGAACGGCGAGGCCGAGCCCGATCAGCCGCAGGCGCTGCCGCTCCCAGAAGTGCGACTTCAGCGGCGGCAGCTCGAGGACGCAGGCGGCCGGCAGGGGGAGCTGGCGGAGGCTGCGGTCGAGGTCCTTCCGCTTCGTCTTGCGCGCCTCCTCCGGCGACATCAGGATGTTGATCTCGACCGGCACCACGAACCGCCCCGACTGCCGGGCGACCCGCGGGTAGACCGCCTCCTCCGAAAACATCAGCGCGGAGGCCGGGCTGACCGTCCGCTCGCCCACGTTCACCGGCCGGGAGAGCAGGTCGGCCACCTGCGGGACGGCGCGGTCGGCGTCCTCGGGGGTTCCGGCGGGGACCACGGTCAGGGAGCGTTCCGCCCCCCCCGGCAGGAGAGCCGGGAGCCTGAGGGCGGGGGGAGGCAGGCTCGCCCGCTGCAGCCGGCCGGCGATCGCCGCCGCGTCCCCCGGGGTGGTACCGGCGCGGGGGCGGAGGACGAGATGAACCGTCGGGTCCCCCCACCCCGTGATCCAGTGGCGGCGCACCTTCAGGGTCGCCAGGCGCGCGAGCAGGCGGTCGTAGCCGGCGCGCACGGCGGCGAGGTCGGCACCGCTCAGGACGACGCGGTAGGTGTTCGCCTCCTCGTCGGTCGACGGATGGTCCTCGAGGTCGTCGAGGAAGCCGCCGCCCTGTCCGGACGAGGAGCGGAGGCCGGAGGCGATCTCCAGCGCTCCGAAGCGGCCCGCCTCGTACCGGAGGCGGGTGGCGAGGAGCCGCCGCCGCTCCGGCGATCGCCCCGCCGGCCGCAGCTCGGCCGTGGCCTGGGCCGTGCCCGGCGTGGCGTAGATCCAGAACCGTTCGACCTCCTCCGCCTTCCCCAGCACCTCCTCCAGCCTGGCCGCCCGGCGGACGGTCTCCGCCAGCGGCGTTCCCTGGGGGAGCCGGAGGGTCGCCGTCAGGTTCCCCTGGTCCGGCCGCAGGTT
>JBDSHF010000131.1:0-3560 GCA_039918595.1 Thermoanaerobaculia bacterium | reverse complement strand
GTCATTCCCAGGACGAGAGCGATAACGGACCGGCGAAACGAGAGGCTGGACATGGGAAAAGCTCCTTTCAGGGAGGCGGCCGCCGCCGCGGCCTTCAGGGTCGGGCCGGCGCCTCTCCGGGAGTATGGAGCCTCGCCGGGACATGGGAAATCCCCCCTTCCAAGCATTTGGCATGCGTCCAGAGGAGAAAATCGATATGGATGGCGGTAACAGCCCCGAAGATCTGAGGCTCCTGGTCCCCTTTCTGCGCTCGCTCCGGGCATGGGACCAGAAAGAGCTGGCGACGGCAGCGGGGCTCTCGGCCAGCGTCATCTCCCGCTATGAGAGCGGTGAGGTCGTCCCGTCGCGCCCTGCGCTGGAGCGGATCGCGGGGGCCGTGGGCCTGCCGCTGCGGATGATGAACCGGGTCCTGATCTCGATCCACTCGGCCCGCGCCGCCGTGGAGAGCGCCGCGCATCCCCACGATACGCACAGGATGATCGACGCCGTCGCCAGCGAGATCTCCGAGGAGGTGTCGGACCTCCTCCACTCCGCGGCCGCCCTGGTCCTCGCCGGTCTGCCGGACCTCGCGACCGGGCCGTGGGGGACGACCGCGCCGCCGGTGCCCGAGGATCGCCAGGAAGCGCCGGCGCTCTGGGCGAGGCTGAAGCCTTACGGTCCAGCCGACCGCCGGATGCTGGTGGACGAGTCGCGGGAGCTCCGGAGTTGGGCGCTCTGCGAGCTGCTCTGCGCCGAAAGCCTCGAGGCCGGCGACGACGCCCTCGAGATCGCGGAGCTGGCTCTCTACATCGCCGAGCGTGCATTTGGAGAGGAGACCTGGCGGCAGCGCCTCCAGGGTTATGCGTGGGCTCACCTCGCCCGGGCCCGGCGCGCTCAAGGCGACCTGCCCGGAGCCGAAGAGGCGTCGGCCCGCTCCGCCAGGCTCTGGGAAGCGGGAGCACCCGGCGATCCGGGGCTCCTCGACGAGGCCGGAGCGGCTCAGGCGAAGACTTCGGACGCGTTCCGGACCCTCTCGTGCTCGGCGATCGCCTCCCGCAGCTTGCGCGAGATGTAGAGGCCGACGAAGAACATTACCGAGAGCCCGAGGAATCCGTCGACTACCCGCAGGAGCAGAGCCAGAAGGCTGAGCAGCCCCAGAAGCGACCCGGGAACCATCCGCACCGAGGTGTTCTCCCGCAGATACTTGGAGAGCACCATCTGCCACTTGAAGAGCCAGAAGAGGTTGTAGAACGGTATGAAGTGGTAGCTGACGGCTTGGCGGGGCGTGATGGGATACGTCGACGCTCGGGCCACGCGAGGCGAGATCTGGTTGAGGATGGTGTGGAACCGTTGCACGCAGGTGAGCCAGTAGTACCAACCGGCGATGGCAGCCCCCAGGAGAACCAGCTTGGTGCCTGGAGATTGGCCGCCGACGGCCGCGTCGACGATCTCCGCCGCCAGGAACGCGAACGCAAAGGCGAAGCCGATCCAGATCTTGTGGAGCGGCCACACCGGCTCCTTCCTATAGGTCGTCTTCCCCGCCTCGCCGTTCAGATCGAGCATCGTCATACTCATGGCACTTCCTTTCCTGCCGGTTTATGGCGGGAAAGGTCAAACCATTTCGGATCGAGGCCCGAGCCCCCCGGGGGTCACGGCTCCCAGCTCGCGGTCGTGCCGGTCTCAAAGCCATCCGCGAAGATCAGGTTCGGCAGGCCTGAAGCGGGCTGGACGCGCGCCAGGGTGGCGGTCCGCGCCGGCAGCGTGGCGGTAAAACCGGTGGCCGTGCTCGCGAGCGCACCGGCGCCTGCGAGGCCGGTGCCGTCGAGGCGCCACAGGTCGACGCCGCCGGTGACGCCGCCGGCCACCGTCACGGTGGCGTCGCGGGCAACGGTGTCCTTGTTGAAGAGCAGCACGAACAGCTTGCCGCCGGCGCCGCGAACGGCATAGCTGGCCACGCCGTCGACGTCGCTCGAAACCGCCCGCACGCTCTCGCCGCTCACCTGCCCGCCCGCGCCGTCGTAGTCGCGGTAGAGGCGGAACGCATCCTCCGCCAGGGTGCCGGACTCCGGCGCCACCCAGCGCAGCGCCATGTCGAGCCCCTCGCGGCCGAAGATGGCGAGCGCCTCGGCCTGCGCCAGCGCGCCGGAGAGCGTGTCGTCGCGCCCCCACTTGTACTCGGCCAGGGCGAGCTTCATCTCCGGGCAGTAGGAATCCCGCCAGGCGCGCATCCGCGGGATCAGTTGGACCACCTTGGTGGCGCCGTCGGCGATCCAGGACTCCGAGATCCAGGTCGGATGGTAGAGCTCCTTGAGCGAACGCAGGCGCGCCGCGACGGTCGACGCGCCGTCCTCCGCCGACGGATCGCCGGAGACGCCGGAAACCTCGTTGCCCTGCGGGTAGAAGTGGATGTCGAGCCAGTCGACCGGCAGCTTGCCGGCCGCCGGGTGTCCCGCGGGAAACCGGTTGGCGCAGGACTGCCGCATGTACCAGGCGGGCCACGGCAGGCCGCCGTGGGCGGCGCGGTCCGGCCCGTCGAGGCAGTCGCCGAGGGCGGCGTCCTTGGCCGAGGTCCAGAAGTCGCACCACCCCCAGGTCTCGGGACCGAGGATCTCGGCCCCGGGATCGCGGCTCTTGATCTTGCTCGCCGCCGCCAGCCCCTTCGCCCAGACCTCGTCATAGCCGGGCGCCACGGGATGGACGTCGCGGTGCGTGCTGTTCCAGAGCATCGGCTCGTTGTCGAGGTTGTAGAAACGCACGCCGGTGGTCGCGGCGGAGCCGAAGCGGGTCACCAGATGGCTGGCGAAGTCCGCCACATGGGTGTCGAGGTTGACCGCCACCGAGGTATCCGCCGGGCTGTTGCCGACGATGAGCCCGGCGGGGCTGCAGCAGCGGACCCCGCCGCACATCGTGAAGTTCACGCTGGGGTTGCACTCGCCGTTGCCGTTGTTCGAGCAGCCCGGCACGCCGGGGTTCCAGGCGCACTCGGTGAGGGTCTGGGTGCCGTACTTGGCGACCGGGAAGCCGGGGAGGCGGGCCGCCGACTTCGCCACCTGGTCGATCGGCATGGTCATCACCACCTCGGCACCGGCGGCGAGCGTGGGGGTGACGAAACTGTCGGCCGCGGCGCCATTGGCCCCGCCCTCGTTGATGTTGAGGAAGAAATAGTCGAAGGCGCGGTTCGAGGTGTCGAAGAGCCAGTTGTAGCGCGTCGTGCCGTTGCCGCCGCGCCGGTTGGCGGTGTAGAGGCCGGTGGCGAGCTGCCCGGCGCCCGCCCAGTTGACGCCGTAGATCAGCGGATTGATGGCGCGCCGGTCGAGGCTGGGATCGACCGCAACCGTGACCGGGCCGCCCGGCGGTGGACCGCCCGCGGCCTGGACCAGCTCGAGATCGTCGACATAGGCGGCCGCCTGATCCGCGCTAGTGTTGGCCTGGAAGACGATGCCGTCGAAGGCGGGGGCCGCGACGCCCAGCTCCGCCCAGGTCACGGTCATCTGCGTCCAGCCCGCGGGGAGCGGCGTCAGGTCCCTGCTGCCGACCTCGACGTTGTTCTGATAGATCGCCAGCCGCACCGCCTGGCCGCC
>JBDSHF010000130.1:0-3901 GCA_039918595.1 Thermoanaerobaculia bacterium | reverse complement strand
GGCGGGCCAGCGTTGAGCGCGAGCCCCCCCTCTCCCGCCGGCCAGCTCCGCCGCCTGCTCGGGCTCGGCTTTGGACTCGCGGTCATCATCGGCAGCACGATCGGCGTAGGCATCCTGCGCACGCCGGGGCTCGTCGCGGGCCACCTGCACAGTGGATCTGCCATCCTGCTGGCCTGGCTGGTCGGCGGCCTCTACACCTTGCTCGGGTCGGTATGCCTGGCCGAGCTCGGCACGATGGTGCCGCGGGCGGGCGGGTACTACGTGTACGCGCGGCGCGGATTCGGCAACGGGGTCGGCTTCGCCGTCGGATGGACGGACTGGCTCACCTACTGCACGGTGCTCGCTTACGTCTCGATCGGCCTCGCCGAATTCAGCGGCGTGCTCGTGCCGGCGCTCGCGGGCTGGGTGCGGCGGGTCGCGATCGTCACGCTGCTCGCGATGGTAGCGCTCCAGTGGGCGGGCCTCAAGGTCAGCGCACGGTTCCAGGAATGGACGACCGCGGTGAAGTTCCTCGCGTTCGTCGCGCTTATCGTCGCCGCGTTCACGATGGGGCCGGTGGAGGCCCGCGGCCTTCAGACCCCGGGAGACACGCTCGGCCTCACGTTCACCGGCGCCATCCTCGCCCTGCAAGCCGTCGTGATCGCTTACGGCGGCTGGCAGAGCGCGCTCTACTTCACCGAAGAAGATCGTGATCCCGCGCGCAACCTCCCGCGCGCGATGATCGGCGGTGTCCTCTCGGTAATCGCCGTCTACCTGCTGGTGAACCTCGCGCTTCTGGCCGTGCTGCCTATTCCGGCCCTCGCGAAGTCCACGCTGCCGGGCGCGGATGCGGCAGCCATTATCGCCGGCGACCGTGGGAAGCAACTCATTACAGTGCTCTCCGTCCTCTCGCTCCTGCCGCTGCTGAACGCGATCCTGATGATCGGCACACGGATTCTGTTCGCGATGGGGCGCGATGGGCTCGTCTCGCCGCGCACGGCGTCGGTCAACGCAGGCGGCACACCCGGTGTCGCGACCGGCATCACGACCGGCGTGGCGGTCCTCCTCATCGCCTCCGGCACCTTCCAGACCCTCATCGCGCTGGCGTCGGTTTTCCTGGCCGCGAACTACTGCGTCTCCTGTCTCGCGCTGGTCGTGCTGCGACGGCGGGAGCCCGGCGCCGCCCGGCCGTTCCGCGCCTGGGGCTATCCCTGGTCGGCCGCCATCGTGGTCGTGGGCGCGGTCGTGTTCCTTGCCGGCATGCTGGTGAGCGACACGGCCAGCGCGGTGAAGGCGATTGGATTGCTGGCCGTAGGGCTGATCGGGCGGGCGGTACTGAAAGGGAAGGTCACGGCGCCAGCAGGACGCCCCACATGAAGTCGAACTGCGACGACCCGGAGCCCGTGATCACTTAGATCACCGATCCCACAACCCGCATTCCCGCTTTTCCGCACCAAAAACCTGAGTTTCTGCGGTAGAGGCACGAGTTTTATCCGAGAAGGCCGAGATTCGGTCCAAAAAGCCCGGCTTCTTGCCACCGAAACCTGAGATTCCGATCTCAAAAGCCGCATCGCGCTCTCGTGAACCCAGATTCAGCGCCAGAAAGCTGAGTTTCTACGCTAGAAAGACAAGTTTCCGCGCCGGAAAGACGAGTTTTTACGCCAGAAGACGAGCTTCCATACGAGAAAGTCGAGCTTGCGCGGCGCCCCATAGAGTTTCCGCGTCACACTATGGGCTTAGCGAAACGGCTTCGACTCCCCCGGAGGCCTGACTCCCTCCGGGGTGACATCCTTCGGCGTTGCAAGTGCCGCAATCTCCCGCCTGATGGACTCCAGCTCTCTGATCCGATGGAGCAGAGGCGCAACCTGCAGACCCTTAGCCCGGCGTTGCTCGATGTGTCGTTCGTGATCCCAGATCCGCTGGTTGATGACTCTCATGCAGTCGCCCATCTTCACGGCATGCCTCCTTGTGCTGCCTTGCACCAGATCCCAAGAGAAGGCTAGAGGAGACAACCGGCAGAGACAATTGGACTTAGGTAATAACTTCGGTACATCGTAGGATATATACCGGTCTTCGGGACGCGGGACTCCATAGCCGGCCGAAGTCCCGCCTTGGCGTCAACGCCTGGGCTACGTCTCAAACGAAAAGCCTCCTGAAGGAGGCTCATCCCAGAGACAGATCCACTCTTGGAGTCGGCTTCACCCGGCTTTTCGTTTCCTTCGTAGCCCGAGTGTTGACGCCAGGGCGCACCGGACAACATCCGCTGGGAATCGGCCAGCCACCCCAGGCGAGATAAATTTCGCTCTGCAGCGGGCCACCCCGAACGCGGGCCGCTCAGTGGTGCGCCATGCTCGCCGGCTCGGCCGGCATCTTCTTAGCCAAGCCGTTGTAAATCGTCTCGATCCACAAGCCGCTCCCCACTCCTTCCACTGATCCGGCAGCCCCGCGGCCTGGATTGCGCCAGGGTCTTCTTCGCCTGGATCTGCTTCTGGACGATGCCTGTCGTCTCCGCTAGCATGCGGTGATAGAATTTCATTCCTCGATGGTCGAGAGTGGGTCGTGGCCGGAGATCACCTTGGCATCGGAAAGCCACTACGGCTGAGACGGCGACACGGATCGATAGCCTACAGTCAAGGTCGATCTGCAGCGCAGTTTGGCCGGCCGAACGAGGAGTTCGGCGTTGATGAGCGTAATTAACGAATGGCTCACCTCTTTTTGTTCAGCACTCGTTTTTCGTATTTCGCCTTTCTCTGCTCTTTGATGCGCTTCTTTGCCTTATTGGCTTCAAGCTCTCCCTTCAACCCTGCGAGTTGCCTCTCGTAGTCGGCTTTCACCTTCATTTCTGCGACCTGAGCGGGATTAGGCCTTGGGCGAGAGACAGGCCGCTTGGAGACGTCTACCGCCGCCGCACGCCTATTGCCCTCGATGAAGGTGACGGAATCGTAATAGTCTTCCAACCGAATGAAACAGCCCTTTGCCTCAGCCCATTCACGCAGGGAGCGTTTACAACTAGCTTCCCATGTCACGACTTCAATACCCCAACCAGCGGCAAACATTCGAGCCATATCCGCATGGAACCCGACCCCATCATCGTAACCAGCACCATCTCCAGTCATTAGCACCACTACTTGAGGTTCTAGATTGTCACTAATAGCACGCAGCATGTGTACCTGCAGGCACTGATCAAGACCTTGCTCACCGCCAGTGAACTTCCCCCGTTCAAAGAGTTCAGGCTTCACCCCAGTGGCTTGTTCTAGCCGATCCCAAACCGATCGTTGTTCTGGAGGGATGGATCCAACCACGTAGGCCTTGCGAAGTTTTCTGTTGGCTAGAGCTAACAGGAGAAGGTTCTCAAATGAAAGGCGGACGTTGTCCTTTGCGTGTCGGCCTTCTCTTGTCTGGGCTACATTTTTGGCAGAGATGAAGATATTTGAGTTATCTACAAACAGCAGAACTTCAGGATCAGTCATAAATTGAATTTCTCCAGAAAGCTTGGCGGGCAGTATGCAAGAACCCAGCAGAACACCTAGGCAGAAATCGTGCGCCACTCTCTTCAAGATCAGCGACGGGTTCTTCCCAGCCAACTTACGCTGAAGATACCACCAATCAGGGGGCGACGGTATCCAGGAGAAGCGAGGGAACGGTCAGTCGAGAGTAAGCCGTGGCCCGGATCACCTTGGCGCCGGCGGGAATCTGAGCGAGCACCTTCGCGGCGACTTGATGAAGAAGACCACGCTATCACCGGCGGGGTGGCAATGCTGGTAGTGAATCACCTTAGAGCCTCTATCAAAACTTCGGCGCTTCGTCACCTTGTGTGGGTAACCTCGGGGAAGTGGGGGGCTTTCTTGGTGCCTGAGAGCCGGATAGTCTTGGCCAATGCACGATCGGGAGCTCTATCGGAAGATCCTTGGCATTGAATCGC
>JBDSHF010000129.1:0-3823 GCA_039918595.1 Thermoanaerobaculia bacterium | reverse complement strand
CCTACACCGACGTCATCAAGCGGCTGGGCGCCGATTCGAACGCCTTCACCGAGGACGACCAGACGGTCTACCACATGATCGCGCCGGCGAGTCAGTTGCCGCTGATCATGGACATCGAATCCGACCGCTTCAAGCACCTGAAGTACAGCCAGGACGCCTTCCGCACCGAGGCGCTGGCCATCCTGGGCGAGTACAACAAGAGCGTCTCGAACCCCATCCAGCCGCTCTACGAGAAGGTCCGCGGCCTCGCCTACGAGAAGCACACCTACAAGCACACCACGCTCGGCTTCGTGCAAGATATCAAGGCGATGCCCAACGAGTACGACTACAGCCTGAAGTTCTTCGACCGCTTCTACCGGCCGGAGAACGCCACGCTGCTGGTGGTGGGCGACGTGCAGCCGCAGAACGTCTTCGCCCTGGCGAAGCAGTACTTCGGCGACTGGCAGAAGGGGTACAAGGCGGCGGACATCCCGGTGGAGCCGGCGCAGAAGGAGCGCAAGACGGCGGCGCTCGACTGGCCGAACCCGACGCACCCGTACTCGATGACCGCCTACCACGTTCCGGCCTACTCGGCGACCGCGATCGAAACGGCAGCGCTGGACCTCATGGAGCAGCTCCTGTTCAGCGAGTCCGCTCCCCTCTACCAGGACTTGGTGGTCAAGAACCAGTGGGTAGACTTCATCCAGGGGGGCGCCTCCGGCAACCGCGATCCCGGGCTGTTCTCGATCATCGCGCGGGTGAAGTCGGACGATCTGCTCCCCAAGGTCCAGGAGACGGTCAACCGCTACGTCCAGCAGCTCCAGACCACGCCGGTCGACGCCAAGCGGCTGGACCGCATCAAGTCGCACCAGCGCTACGCCTTCGCCCTCGGGCTCGACACGCCGGGCAACGTCGCGGCCCAGGCCGCCCAGATGATCGCGATCTCCGGCGACATTGACGCCCTCAACCAGCGCTTCGCCACCTATCAGAAGGTGACGCCGGCGGACATCCAGCGGGTCGCCCGCGAGGTCTTCAAGCCGCAGAACGAGACCTACGCGACCCTCACTCACAAGGCGGCCCCCGCCGCCCAGGGCACGCAGGGAGGTGCGCATCATGATTGATCGTGGAAGAGGATGGTTCGGAGGAGCGCTTCTCGCCTCCGCCCTCGTGCTCGCGGCGGCGCCGGCCGCCGCGCAGACTCCGGCCTCCGCGCCCATCGAGGTGGTGGCGCTGCCCAACGCCAGCTCGCCGCTGGTGGCCCTCCGCCTGCAATTCGCGGTCGGCTCGATCCACGATCCCGCCGGCAAGGAAGGCCTGGCCACTCTGACCTCGATGATGATCGGCCAGGCGGGGACGCAGAAGCGCTCCTACACCGAGCTCGTCGAGGCCCTCTATCCGATGGCGGCCGGGATCAACTCCGACGCCGACCGCGAGGTGACCTCGATCGGCGGCACGATCCACCGTGACAAGCTGACCGAGTACACGGCCCTGCTCGAGGAGGCGCTGCTCAGGCCCGGCTTCTCGCAGGAGGACTTCCAGCGCAACAAGGACCAGCTCACCTCCGCCGTCACCGATTCGCTGCGCACCAATGACGAGCGGCTCGGCCTCGAGCTGCTCCAGCAGAAGATCTTCAAGGGGCACCCCTACGGACACTCCCCGCTCGGCACCGTCGAGGGGCTCCAGCACATCACGCTGGACGACGTGAAGCAGTTCTACCGGCAGCACTACACGCAGGCGAACCTGATGGTCGGCGTCGCCGGCGGCTACCCGGCCGATTACCCCTCCCGCCTGACGCGGGACCTCGCGCCCCTGCCCGCGGGGCAGAAGGGGCGCATGGCGCTGCCCCCCGCCCCCAAGGTCCAGGGGCACAACCTGACCCTGGTGGAGAAGCAGACGGGGGCGGTAGGGATCAACTTCGGATTCCCGCTGCCGATCACCCGCGCCGACGCGGACTACTACCCGCTGATGGTGGCCAACAGCCTCCTCGGCGAGCACCGCACCTTCAACGGCCGGCTGATGAACGAGCTGCGAGCGGACCGCGGCCTGAACTACGGCGACTACTCCTATATCGAATACCTGTCCAACCCGCCGTTCGTCACCACGCCGCCCCCCGGGTCGCCGCGCCGCCAGCAGTACTTCTCGGTCTGGATCCGGCCGGTGGTGCCGGCCGACGCCCAGTTCGCGCTGCGGGCCGGCCTCTACGAGGTCCAGCGGTTGCGCGACGAGGGGGTGACGGAGGCGGACTTCAACCTCACCCGCGACTTCGTCCTCAACTACTCGAAGCTCTGGGCCCAGAGCCTGGACGAGCGCCTCGGCTTCAACATGGACAGCCGGTTCTACGGCATGCCGTACTACATCGACGAGATCCAGGCGCGGCTGAAGAAGCTGACGGTGGGTGACGTCAACGCGGCGATCAGGAAATACCTGAACACCGACAACTACGAGGCTATCCTGGTGACCTCCGACGCCCAGCAGCTCAAGGACACCCTGCAGAAGGACGAGCCGAGCCCGAAGACCTACAACAGCCAGGTGGACGCCAAGATCACCGCGGCCGACAAGATCATCGTGCCGCTCAAGGTCGCGCCCACCCGGATCGACATCGTGCCGGTGGCGGAGGTGTTCCAGAAGTAATCTTCAAAAGTAGTCAGAGCCGGAAGTACCTCGGAGAGGCGTCGATGTCCACCTCGACGCCCTCTGGGGCCCGCCGCTCCTCGCCATCGCGGCCGATCACGACCACCGCCGGCCGCGGCAGCGTGGCCCGGGCCGGCCGGTCCGCGGCACTCCAGCCCACGACCACCTCGGCGCCGTCCGCGCGGCGGAAGCGGTAGAGCCGGGCGGGCGGGGGAGCCGCCAGCACCTCCTCCAGCCGGGCGCCGTCCAGCTCGCGCGCCAGCGTCTTCAGGGCGTGGAAGCTCGGTCGCCGCCGCGGCTGCGCCGGATCAGCGGGATCGACCAGGCCGTACCCCCGCGCCACCACCTGCCACCAGAACACCCGCTCGATCAGTCCCGTGCCCAGCGTCAGAAGATAGTAGCGGACCAGGTAGTCCGCCTGCGCCTCCTCGTCCACCGAGACGTCGCGGCCGGCCGGCGAGTGGGGCCCCTCACGCAACGGCCAGTTGACCTCGGTGATCCAGCAGCGGCTCGCTTTTTTATGGACGACGTTCCCGGCGGTCTCGGCGATCGCCCGCAGCAGGAGGGCCTTGTCCTCGGTGTCGAGCCCCACCTGGCGGTTCTCCGGCGCCCCGCGGCGATCGACGTAGAGCAGGGCAGAGACGGCGTCGAAGTGGAAGCCGGGATCGCGCAGGTTCAGCACCGAGGCGGTGACGTGGTACTCGAAGTCGATCACCGACGGGCCGAGAAGCTCCACGCCCGGATAGGGACGGAAGACCTCCTCCGCCGCTCGCGCCAGCTCGACATACTCGCGGACGTTCCAGATCCCCCACTTGCTGCGGTTGATCGCCTGCCCCACCTGGAAGTGCCGGCCATAGGGGGTGAAGCGGGGGGCGATCGCCTCCAGGGACCGGCGCCAGCGGGCCGGGTCGCGCACCAGCTCACGGTTCTGCGGCAGGGCGAAGCTCACCTCGAGTCCGCGGGCATGGAGCGCGCGCGCCAGCTCCTCCTCGGCGGCGTGGCCGTCCTCCCAGGGGTGGAGGCGCAGCAAGACGTGGCGCGCTCCCAGCTCCTCGACCAGGGCGAGCAGCGCCTGGGGATTCTCTGGCCAGGGGCGGACGCAGACGCCGATGCCGGCGAAGTCGACCGGCGCCGCGTGAAGCTCCCGCTTCAGCTTTCGATACCGCCGCCAGATCCGCGGCAGGGAACCGGCGACCGCCGCCGCCTCGACGCC
>JBDSHF010000128.1:0-10342 GCA_039918595.1 Thermoanaerobaculia bacterium | reverse complement strand
GCAGCGTGGGCAGGGCCTGCGCCTTGGGCTCGCGCGCCAGGGCGAAAGCGGCGGCGGCGTGGAGCGCCGGGTCCGGAGTTTTGAGGCCGCGCTCGGCGAGCGACACCACGGTGTCGTCCTTGAAGCGGAAGAGATGCGGCAGCAGCCGCGCCCAGCGCTCCTCCTCGGGCAGCGGCAGTAGCGCCTCCAGCACGTCCACCGTCCGCCCGCCGAGCCGGGCCAGGGCCTCGACGGCCAGCACGCCGGTCTCGCGATCCTTGTCGCGGACGGCGGCGAACAGCGCCTGCTCCCCCTCCGGGTCCCCCAGCAGGCCGATCGAGAACGCCGCCGCCCGGCGCACCGCCGGCTGGTCGTCGACCAGCAGCCCCTGGAGCGCCGAGAGCCCCTGCCGGTCCGGAATCCGCCCCAGGGCCACCGCCAGCTCCTCGCGCAGCGAGGCATCCCCCCGCAACGCCTGATGGACGACGAACTCGTCGTAGGCCTGGCGGTCCACCAGCAGCAGCAGCAGCGCCCGCTCCTCGAGATTCGGCACCTGGACGGACGGCAGCTCCGGCGCCGTCCTGGCGCGGGGGCCGGAAGCGCAGGCGCAGACGGCGAGCAGGGCGGCCAGCGAGGCGGCAGGGCGGAGCAGGGATCTATTCATGGCCTGAGCATGCTAGCACCGGGCTCTGTATTGGATGGAAATCCTGCCCAGCTTGGTCACAGGGCTCCTGCCTTGCCGCCCGGGATTGAAATCCCGGGCTACCGACAGTCGCCCCTTCCCGGGGCTCGGCAGAAACTAATCCGTGGGAGTCCCGGCAGGGACCGCCGTAGGTAGCCCGGGATTTCAATCCCGGGCGGCGGGCCACGGGCGCCCATCGACGGGGTATATTCCACCCGTGCCTTCCCTGCGCTTCGAGAACGTCCGCCGCCGCTTCGGCCGCCTGGCGGTGCTGACCGGCGTCTCCGGCGCCGTGAGCCCTGGCGAGATGCTGCTCGTCACCGGCCCCAACGGCTCCGGCAAGAGCACGCTGCTGCGCTGCCTCGCCGGCCTGCTGGCGCCGGACGCCGGGACGATCGAGTATCAAGAAGAAGACGAGCCCGTCGACGCCGCCGGGAGACGGCGGCTGGCCGGGGTGGTGACGCCGGACCTCGCCTTCTACGCCGAGCTGACCGTGCGGGAGAACCTGGAGTTCTTCGCCCGGCTGCGGCGCACCACGCCGGAGCATGGGCTCGCCGTGCTCGCCCGCCTGGAGCTCCCTCTCGACCGCATGGCGGGCGCCCTCTCCTCGGGGATGCGGCAGCGCCTGCGCTGGGCGTGGGCGCTGCTCCACTCCCCCCGGCTGCTACTCCTCGACGAGCCGTTCCAGAACTTCGACGCTCCAGGGGAGCGCGCCGCGCGCGAGCTCCTCGCCGAGCACCTGGCCGCCGGCGGCCTCGCCGTGGTCGCCAACCCGTCCCCCCTCGAGCTCGGACATGTGGCAGGACACCTCGACCTGGGCCGCTGAGGCGCTGGCGGTGTTCGCCAAGGAGTGGCGGTGCGAGTTCCGCACCCGCTACGCCCTGAACACGCTCGGCCTGTTCGCCTTCACCACCCTGGTGGTGGTCAGCGTCAGCCTCGGCCCGCTGGGGGTGTCGGTCTCGCAGGGGACGGCCGTGCTGCCGGTCCTGCTCTGGGTGATCCTCCTCTTCTCCGCCGCCGCCGGGCTCCCCCGCGCCTTCGTGCAGGAGGAGGAGACGCAGACCGCGACCGCCCTGCGCCTCGCCGCCACGCCGTCCGCCCTGTTCTGCGGCAAGCTGCTCTATTGCATGACCCTGACGCTCGCCCTGGAAGCGCTGGTCACGCCGCTGTTCATCGCCATGACCAGCCTCGACGTCAAATCCCCCGGCCTGCTGGCGGCCGTGCTCGCCGCCGGCGGGTACGGCCTCGCCGCCGGCAGCACCCTGGTGGCGGCGATCATCGCCCAGGCGCGGAGCAAGGGGACGCTGTTCTCCGTCCTCGCCTTTCCCATCCTCCTGCCGCTGCTGCTGATCGCCGTCGAGCTCACGCGCCACGCCGTCGCCGGGGACCCCGCCGATGTGGCCCTGCTACAGCTACTTCTGTATGATGGCTCGGTCACCGTAGCTGGATTCATGCTCTTCCCGGTGGTATGGAACCCATGAGAAAAATTTTCGCATGGCTGCTCTGGCTCTGGCTCTCGGCCGTGATCGTGGGCGCGTTCCTCTACGCCCCGCTGGCCAAGGGGTTCATCGGCCAGTCGAGCCGCATCCTCTTCTTCCACGTGCCGATGGCCTGGGTCTCCTTCGTGGCGTTCATCGCCGCCGGGGTCTGGAGCCTGCGCTTCCTCTACTCCGGGCGCCAGCCGCGCCACGACCGGGCGGCCGCCGTGGCGGTTGAGCTCGGGCTGGTCTTCGGCGTCCTCGCCACCCTCACCGGCTCGCTCTGGGCGCGCGTGATGTGGGGCGCCTTCTGGAACTGGGACCCGCGGCAGACCTCGATCGTGGTCGCCCTGCTCTTCTACGGCGCCTACCTCGCCCTGCGCTCGAGCCTCGAGGACGCCGACCAGCGCGCCCGCCTCTCGGCGGCCTACGCCGTGCTCGGGCTGGTGGTGGCGCCGTTCCTGTTCTTCATCATGCCGCGCATCATGTTCTCCCTCCACCCGCAGTCGGTGATCAACGCCCAGGGAAAAGTGGAGATGGAGTCGCGCATGGTGCAGGTGCTGCTCGCCGGCTCGGCCGGCTGCACCGCGCTGTTTTTCTGGATCCACAACCTGAAATGCCGGCTTCTGGCTCACGCGGAGCGGAAATCAGCACTCTATGAGTAGAGGTTCTCTATGGTAACCGGCGGGATCGGTTGGGTCGTGGCCGTTAATCTCATCATCTGGACCGGGCTGTTTCTCTACCTGCTCCGTCTGGGATCGCGGCTGCGCGAACTGGAGAAGAAACCATGAAGATGAAAAAGTCTCGTCTGTACCTGTTCGGCATTCTGCTGCTCCTCGCCTTCGCCGCGTTCTCCTTCTCCACCTTCAAGGACTCGATGACCCCCTACGTCTCCTATGAAAAGGCGCGCGAGGGGGGGCGCATGGTGCAGGTGGCCGGCGCGCTCGAGAAGGGGAGCTACTCCTATGCGGCGGCCCGCGAATCGCTCTTCTTCACCCTCCAGGACCCGAAGACCAGGCAGACCCTGCGGGTGCGCTACAAGGGGCTGAAGCCGGCGAACTTCGAGGACGCCATCAGCATCGTCGCCATCGGCAACTACGATGAGCGGGCCAAGGAGTTCGAGGCCAACAAACTGCTGGTGAAGTGCCCCAGCAAATATCAGGGCGCCGAGGTCGAGAAGACCTACAGCTAGTCAAGGAGCACGCGTGGAATACCTCTCCCATCTCTACCTGCCCGGGGCGGTCGCCATCTGGGCCGCCCTGTTCTTCGCGCTCGCCACGATGTGGGGATACGCGATGGCCTTGACGGCCGAAGCCGGCGACACCAGCGCGCTCACCTTCGCGCGGCGGTCCTACGGCTTCTTCGCGCTGTCGATCCTGCTCGCCGCCGTGGTCCTGTCGCTGCTTCTGATGATGCGCGACTTCCGGGTCGAGTACGTCTTCCAGTACTCCGGGCTGGACCTGCCGTTCTACTACCAGTTCGCCGCCTTCTGGGCCGGCCAGAAGGGGAGCTTCATGATCTGGCTCTTCTGGGGGACGATGCTCGGCCTGCTGGTGCGGCGGACGACCGGCCGCACCGAGCCCGCGGTGATGGGGATCTACACCCTGACCCTGCTCGGCCTGCTCCTCATCCTGGTGCGCGAGAACCCGTTCGTGATGCTCAAGCAGACCCCGCTCGACGGCCAGGGCCTGAACCCCCTGCTGCAGGACAACTGGATGGTGATCCATCCGCCGATCATGTTCATCGGCTACGCCGCCACCGCCATCCCCTTCGCCTTCGCGATGGCATCGCTCTGGCGGCGCAAGTACGACGGCTGGGCGGCGCGGGCGTTCCCGTGGGCCCTCGGCGGTTTCCTGGTGCTCGGCACCGCCATCCTGATGGGGGGCTACTGGGCCTACAAGACCCTCGGCTGGGGCGGCTACTGGGGCTGGGACCCGGTCGAGAACGCCTCGTTCATCCCCTGGCTCTTCGGCACGGTGCTGATCCACGGCCTCTACCTCGAGCGCACCAAGGGGCGCTTCCGCCGGGCCAACTACATCTTCACCTTCCTGACCTACATCGCGGTCCTCTACGGCACCTTCCTCACCCGCTCGGGCGTGCTGGCGGACTTCTCGGTGCACAGCTTCGTCGACCTCGGGATCTCCGGCTGGCTCACCCTCCTGCTCGGCGGCTTCATGCTGCTCGGGATCTACCTGATCGCCACCCGCTGGCGGGAGATCCCGACCGCGCCCAACGAGGACCCGTTCCTGTCGCGCGGCATGTTCCTGATCCTCGGGACGATCACCATCCTGCTCGCCGCGTTCGTGATCACCGCCGGCACCTCGGCTCCGCTGCTCACCCACTTCATGGAGAGCCAGAGCCAGGTCGGCCCCAGCTTCTACAACAAGGTGAACCTGCCGATCGCGATGCTCATCGCCCTCCTGCTCGCCTTCGTCCCCTACCTCACCTGGAAAGGGACGCCGCCGCGCGAGCTGCTGCGCAAGGTCTCCCTGCCGATCGCGTTCGGCGTCGCGGTAGCGGTGGCGGCGGCGGTCTGGCGGGTCCGCGACCCCTTCCACCTGGCGTTCATCCTGCTCGCGGCGATGGCGCTGGCGACCAACCTCCAGAAGACGGTCGAGAAGTTCCGGGCCGGCGGGCTGAAGGCGATGGGCGGCTATCTCACCCACGTCGGGGTCGGCGTCATCCTGCTCGGCATCATCGCCTCCTCCGGCTACGACCAGAGCTCCAAGGTGACGCTGACGCAGGGGGTCCCCCGCCAGGTGGACGACATGAAGCTCACCTTCATGCGGTTCATCCCGCGCCACGAGCGCGAGAAGGAGCGCATGGAGATCCAGGTGTCGCGGGGCGGCGGCACGCCGTTCATGGTCTACCCGAAGATGTTCATGAACGACCGCACCCGCCAGATGATGGTCAATCCGGACATCAAGAGCTCGCCGTTCCAGGACCTCTACGTCTCGCCGATCGAGTACGACCCCGGGCAGCCGCGGCTGCAGCTCACCAAGGGGCAGTCGGGAAAGATCGGCGACGTCGAGGTGCGCTTCGTCCAGTTCAACCTCAACGTCGACGGCAACGCCCTGGTCGCGATGCAGCAGGGGCGGCGGGTCACCATCGGCGCCGAGCTGGCGGTCACGAAGGAGGGGCGGACCTTCAACGCGACGCCGGTCTACCGGCTCAACCCCGGCAGCGGCGCGGTCGAATCTCCGCCCTTGGCCCTCCCCGGCGGCGGCGCCGTCTTCGTCTCCGGGATCAACGCCGGCGCCGGCGCCGTGCAGCTCGAGACCACCGGCATCGGCAACGCGCCGAAGATCTCGATCGACGTCACCCGCAAGCCGCTGATCCAGCTCGTCTGGGGCGGCCTCTACGTCATGCTGATCGGCGGCGTCCTGACGATGATCCAGCGGTACCGGCAGATGCGGGTGCTGGAGGCGATCGAGGAAGAGAGAGCTCCCCAAGCTCCCAGAAAGCCGGAGTAGCACAGGCGTCCTGCCCTTCGAATCCTCACCCTCGGTCCCTCTCCCGGGGGGAGAGGGAGGGCCCTGCGGCGACAGGCTTATGGATGACGAAGGGACGAGGGAAGAAGACAGTCCCGATTCGGAAACATTCCGCGGATCGCCCTCCCTCTCCCCCCGGGAGAGGGACCGAGGGTGAGGCCTCGAAGGGCAGGCCCTCCCAACCACCAAGACCGCCCCTTCGGGGCTCTCGGCGCTTCCCTACGACCCGATCACCAGCCGGTCGGCCAGGCTGTTGGGCAGGCCGGCCTTGCGGATGCGGGCCTGGGCCTCGCCGATCGGGTAGGGGACGCGGTACCAGTACACCACCCGGCTCTTGCTGTCGTAGATCATGTAGGAGGCGCGGGGATCGCGGTCGCGGGGCTGGCCGATCGAGCCGGGATTGATCAGGTACCTTCCGCCGGGGGCGAGCGCGATCCGACCCGAGGTGCCGCGCAGCGCCTTGACCCCGAGGACCCGCCCTTCCAGCCAGAACAGCGACGGGATATGCGTGTGGCCGAAGAAGGTCACCGGCATGTCGAAGCGGGAGAAGATCTCCCAGGCGTCGACGTCGGAGAAGACGTAGGTGTCCTCGTCGAGCGGCGAGCCGTGGCAGATGGCGACCCCCTCCTCCACCAGCATCGGCCCCTGCGGCAGCTCGCGCACGAAACGGAGGTTGCCGGGGGTCAGGCGGCCGGTCGTCCACTGGGCCGCGGTGAGGGCGGTCTGGTTGAAGTTGCCGCCGGAGTCGATGCCCGCCACCACCTTGTCGTGATTGCCGCGCACCGTGAACAGCCGGGGACCGAGGCGGCGGACAGCGTCCACCACCTGGTTGGGGGCTCCCCCATAACCGACCAGGTCGCCCAGCACGAGCACCGCTTCATAGCGCTTGCGCCGGGCCCGCCGCAGGACGGTTTCAAACGCGTCCCAGTTGGCGTGCATGTCCGAGAGGATCAGATAACGCACTATCGATTCCCGATCAGCAAGGCGATTCTCGCCGCGATCTCCTCCGCTCCCTCATCCGAGGCCACATCCATCGTCACATCCGCCCGGCGGTAGGCCGGGAGCCGCTCGCGGTAGAGCGCGAGGGCCTGGACGTCGTCCTTGAACAGCGGCCGGTCGGCCTTGCCCCTCCCGCCGATCCGCGACGAGATCGTCGCGAAGGCGGGATTGATCCAGACCGACAGGCCGTTCGAGCCGATCAGCGCGGCGTTCGTCTCGAACGCCATCGTGCCGCCGCCCAGTGCCACCACAACGTCCGGCAGCGCCAAAGTCCCTCGCAGGGCCTCGGCCTCCATCTGGCGGAAGACCGGCTCCCCCTGTTGCTCGAAGATCTGGCGCACCGTCATCCCCGCTCTCCTCTCGATCTCCTCGTCGAGATCGACGAACCCCACTCCCAGCCGCTGGGCCAGGCGGCGGCCGACCGTGGTCTTGCCGCACCCCATGAACCCGGTCAGGTAGATCCTCATTCCCCCGCGCCGGCCGCGTTGGCCGCGTTCAGCAGCCGGCGGCAGTTGGCGCGCACCTCACCAACACCGCCATGGCAGACGGCGCCGATCATGGCGGCCGAGTCCGCCCCCGCGGCCAGGACCGCGGCCAGGTTGCCGGCGTCGATGCCGCCAATGGCGACCAGCCGCTTGCGCGTGCGCCGCCGCGCCCAGCGCACGAATTCCAGGCCGACCGCCGGGCCGGGCAGCGCCTTGCCGGTGGTCGGGAAGACCGGGCCGACGGCGATCACGCCGACGTCCGGGTCTTCGTCCGCCGCGGCGAGCTGCTCCTCGTCATGGGTCGAAAGGCCGATCCGCACGCCGCCTCCCACCACGCGGCGGGCCGCCGCCGGGGGGAGGTCCCGCTGCCCGACGTGGAGCCCGGCGACGGGAAAGAGGGCCGCGAGATCGGCGCGATCGTCCACCCAGAGGCTGGCGCCGCTCCCCTCGAGCGCCCGGCAGCACCCCGCGAGGGCCTCGTACCAGCCGCTCCCGGAGAGCTCCTTGGCGCGCACCTGGATCCAGCCGATGCCCGCCGACGCCATCTCCGCGACCGCCGCGGGGAGCGCCCGCGCGCCCAGCGCTCCGGCGTCGGCGATGGCATAGACGGCTCCGGTCATCTATTTCGTACCGCCGTCCTCGCCCTTCGCCGCCCTCTCGCGCTCCAGGAATCGCTCCATGAAGCGCGTCGAGAGGCGGCCGGCGATGAAGTCGGGATCGCGGAGGATGCGCTTGTGGAGCGGGATCGAGGTCTGGATCCCCTCGACCACGAAGAAGTCGAGCGCCCGGCACATGCGGGCGATCGCGTACTCCCGCGTGCGGTCGTGCACGATCAGCTTGGCCACCAGCGAGTCGTAGTACGGCGGGATGACGTAGTCCTCGTAGCCGTGGGTGTCGACGCGGGTGCCGGGGCCGCCCGGGAGATGGAAGGTCTTGAGCGGCCCGGGGCTGGGCGCGAAGGTGTTCGGGTTCTCGGCGTTGACGCGGCACTCGATGGAGTGGCCGCGCGGCTTCAGGCCGTTGGGGATCTCCAGCCGCCGGCCGGCCGCCACCTCGATCTGCATCTTCACCAGGTCCATGCCAGTCACCATCTCGGTGACCGGATGCTCGACCTGGATGCGGGTGTTCATCTCCATGAAGTAGAAGCGGCCGTCGCTGTCGAGCAGGAACTCGATGGTCCCCGCGTTCTCGTAGCCGACCGTCTCGCAGAGCCGCACCGCCGCCGCCCCCATCTCCGCCCGCAGCTCGGGAGTGAGCGCCGGCGAGGGGGACTCCTCGATCAGCTTCTGGTGCCGGCGCTGGATGGAGCACTCGCGCTCGCCGAGGTGGACCACCTTGCCGTGCTTGTCGCCGAAGACCTGGAACTCGATGTGGCGCGGCTCCAGCAGGTACTTCTCGAAGTAGACCGAGCCGTCGCCGAACGCCTTCTCCGCCTCCTCGCGCGCCGCCGCGAGCTGCGGCGCGAGCTCGGCCTCGGAGTGGACGATCCGCATACCGCGCCCGCCGCCCCCGGCCGACGCCTTGAGGATCACCGGATAGCCGACCTCCGCGGCGAGAGCGATGGCCTGCTCGGCGTCCTCCAGCGGCTCCTGGCTGCCGGGCAGCACCGGCACTCCCGCCGCCTGCGCCGTCTGCCGCGCCTTGGCCTTGTCGCCCATCAGGCGGATCACCTCCGGGCGCGGCCCGATCCAGCCGATCTTGCACTCGTCGAGCACCTCGGCGAAGTGGGCGTTCTCGGCGAGGAACCCGTAGCCCGGGTGGACGGCGTCGGCGCCGGTGATCTCGGCGGCCGAGATGATGCTCGAGATGTTGAGGTAGCTCCCCTTCGAGGGGGGCGGGCCGATGCAGACGTCCTCGTCGGCGTAGGTGACGTGGAGGCTGTCGCGGTCCGCCGTGCTGTAGACGGCCACCGTCTGGATCCCCAGCTCCTTGCAGGCCTGGATGATCCGGAGCGCGATCTCGCCCCGGTTGGCGATCAGGATCTTCTTGAACATGGCGCCGGCCTAGCTGGTCTTGATGGCGAAGAGCGGCTCGCCGAACTCGACCGCCTGCGCGTTCTGCGGATAGATCTCGACGATCGTGCCGTCGACGTCCGACTCGATCTCGTTCATCAGCTTCATCGCCTCGATGATGCAGAGCACCTGCCCCTTCTTCACCCGGGCGCCGATCTCGACGAACGGCGGCGCGTCGGGCGACGACGAGCGGTAGAAGGTGCCGACGATCGGCGAGGTGAGCACATGCGACCCCGCCGGCGGTCCGGCCGCCGCCGCCGGGGCGGCGGGCAGCGGGGACGGCGGCGCGGCGGCGGGTGGCGCCGCCGGCGCGTGGTGAGAGCCGGCGGCGCCGGCCGGAACGCTGACGCTCGCCGCTCCGGTCTCGGCGGAGAACGACGCCCCCAGGCTCTGGGCCTGCTGGCCGTCGATCTTCAGGCGAAACCCCGAGCGCTCCAGCTCGATACCCTGGAGGCGATTCTGCGCCACCAGCCCGATCAGTTCCTTGATCTGTTCAAAAGTCAGCACGTAGACGCCCCCTTGCAAGCCTCCCGCGGCGCCCGGCGGCGCGCGTCGCCCGGACCCGAGTCAGGAAAGATCCGCCTCCAGGAGCAGACGCGCTCTCCGGAGCTCGAACCGGGCCTTCCCGTAGTTCCCCTCCGGGCCCAGCACGAGAAGCAGATAATAATCCGCGGCGACGGAGCTTACCATCAGCGTCAGCCGGTCGGTCATCACCGAGAGCTGCTGCACCTCGCCGACGTCCAGCTCGCGGTGGTTGTCGCTGATCGACCGCGCCTGGGCGATCAGCTCCGCCGCGAGCACGTCGAGGTCGAGGTCGGGGTCCGAGCTGAACGACTCGACCGGGATGCCGTCCTTGGCCACCAGGGAGAGAGCGACCGCGCCGTCGATCCGGTTGCTGATACGGCTCAAACGCTCAAGAAACATCGCGCTGTTCCCCCCGCCGCAGTCGTGTCAGATAGCTGTTGAGAAGGAACACCTTGCGCGCCTTGGCTTCCTCCATCCCATCCTCCTCCCCGGGCTCGTAGCCGGCGAGCAGGTCGCGCCCCTCGAGCGGGCGCCGCTCCTGCCGCCGCGAGGCGAGCTGAAGGAGCCCCTCGCGCGCCGCCGGATTGTCCGGCTCCCGGCGCAGGACCTCGTCGAAAATCCGCTTCGCCTCGCCGAGATGACCCTGCCGCAGGTAGATCTCCCCCAGCGTCGCCGTGGCGGCCGGCTCGGC
>JBDSHF010000127.1:0-8990 GCA_039918595.1 Thermoanaerobaculia bacterium | reverse complement strand
TCGTCGCCGGCTATGTGGCGTTGAGCCGGCTGGCCCTGGAAGGGTTGAGGCTGGAGACCCTGGGGTGCTTCTGGTTCTTCCTGACCCCGCTGATGGTGATCGCCGGCTTGATCCTGGCGCAGCGCCGGATGAAGGAGCCGGCATGACGCGCGACGCGGCCCAGGCCGACCGCAACGCGTCCGTCCGCGCCGCCGCCCGCGGCTGGAAGCGGGCCGGGGCGATCGACGAGGCGGCGCTCGCCGCCGTCGTGGCCGCCTATCCGGACGACCGGCATCGCCTCGGCCCGGTGTTCCGAGTCCTCGTCTTCCTGTTCACGATCATCGCTATCAATGGCGGCTGCGGGTTCATCTGGGCCCTGTTCAATTTCAAGGGGGATACTCCGCCTCTCGTCCTTCTGCTCGTCTTCGGCGTGGCGCTGCTCGTCCTCACCGAGATCCAGGTCACGAAGATGCGCCGGGCCCAGGGTGGGAGCGAGGCCGCCACGTCGCTGGTGGGGATCGGCTACCTGCTCGGATTCGCCGGCTGGATGGCCGACAAGGCGGGCCTGAGCTCCCTCCATGTCGTCGCGGTGGTGCTCCTCGCCGCCGCCTTCCTGCTCGCCGGGGCGGCATGGCGCTGGGGGTACCCGCTATACGCCGGAGTGTCGCTGGTGGCGCTGCTGGCGATCTTCACGGCTTTTCCCCAGGGGCGCCTGGCCTGGATCGTCCTGCCGCTCCTGGCGGCTCCGGCGCTCGCGCGGCTCGCGGAATCTCCGCGCCTGCCGCCCACGCACCGCGCCTCCTGCGCGGCGGTTCTCGGCGTGGCGCTGGTAGGGCTCTACGTGGCCCTGAACATCGCCTCCTATGATTTTGGATGGCTGGAGCCCGACCTGTCCATCTGGAAGCTCCAGCCGGCGATCTGGGGACCGTCCGTGCGCTGGATCTTCATCGCCGCCACGGCGCTGGTCCCGATCGTTTATCTGGCGCTGGGCCTCCGCACGCGTCGCTGGGTCTTCCTGATCCTCGGGCTGGGCACCGGGATTGCCTCGCTCGTCACCCTGCGCTGGTACGTCCATCTCGCACCGCTCTGGGTCGTGCTGACGGCCTCGGGGGCCGCGCTGGTGGCAGCGGTCTTCGCGCTGCGCCGATATCTCGATTCCGGACCCGGGAAAGAGCGCCACGGCTTCACCGCCGAGCCGCTGTTCGAGGAGCTCGCGCAGCGCCGGATGCTCGAAGCCGGCGCCGCCGTGATGTCGCTCTCGCCGGAGGCCCGGCCAGTCCACGAAGAGCCGAAGTTCGCGGGCGGCGGCGGCGAGTTCGGCGGCGGCGGGTCGAGCAGCGAATTTTGAACAGGAAAATAGAATTTCTGAGAGCGGTCTCAAGGAGACGGTATGGATCGACGAGAGGATCGAAGCCGTAGAAGCTACGTTTTAATCTCTTTACTCTGCGGCATATTCCTGCCTCTGTCTTCCGGATTTTCCCAGGGAGTAAATCGCGGCGATGAGAGTCAGGCCAAGACCGATTTCATGCCGCCGCGCAGAATGGCGTAAAAGATCGCTACATTGTCGTGCTAGAGGATCAGTTCAGTTTTTCCTCGCGGCCGCCCGGGCGCCATGGGCCCAGCGTGCCGGAGGTCGCGAGCACTCTGGCGAGACTTCACGCGGGGCAGGTGCTGCAAATCTGGGATCAGGCGCTCCCCGGCTTTCTCATGGAGCTCCCGGCGGCGGCCGCGCTGGCCCTGAGTCGTGATCCGCGCGTACGATTCGTCGAGCAGGACGCCACGGTGGATCTCCAGGACGTAATTGAGGATTGCGTTTACCAGATTGCCTACCCCGGCTCAGGCTCGTTCCCGCCCTCTCCGCAATCCATTCCGTGCGCCAATCCCACTCCTAGCGCCAACGGCTGCTTCGGCAACTGGGGCCTTGACCGGATCGATGAAAGAGTCCTGAGCAAAGATCCGGTTACCGGATTGACGCTTCGCAACGGCTCGTATCAGTTCGACCTGACTCCGGCCAATGTCTCCGTGCACGTCTACACCCTCGATACGGGGATCACCCCCGCGCAGGAGGAATTCAAGAGCGCTTCCGGAGGCTCGCGCGTGGGCACGGGCGTCAATGCTTCCGCCAAACTGCTCGACCCCGACCGTGGGGATTTTACCGACTGCGTGTCGCACGGGCATGGGACGCACGTATTCGGCATTCTCGGCGGCAAGACCTACGGTGTGGCCAAGGATGTGATCCTTCACGCCGTTCGGGCCAACAAAAACTGCGGCAGCGTCGTTTCCATCTCGAGCATCGTGGAAGGGGTGAACTGGATTCTGCAGAATCACGACTTCTCACAGCCCGGGGTGGTCAACATGAGCGTCAACGGCACGGGACTCGCGAGCTCTCAGGCGGGGGCGATCGCCCTGGCCAAGCTGATCAACAGCGGCATCTCGTTTGTGGAGTCGGCGGGAAACCAGAATGCGCTCGCGGCGGGATACTCGATGGTCGGCACGGGGTACCCGCAGGAGATCATCGTCGTCGGCGGCATGGACGAACGGGACGGCCGCTGGCTGCGGAGCCCCTCGGATGCTTCTTATGCCCAGTACTGCCCACCGGATTGCGGCTCGAACTACGGTTCGGCCGTCGACGTCTGGGCGCCGGCGTCACACATCATCTCAGCGTCCCGCCTCTCCTCGAACGGAGTCTGCTGGCTCAGTGGCACCTCCATGGCGGCACCGCACGTGACGGGTGCGGCGACTCTATTGCTGGCCAGGTTTCCCAAAGCGTCCCCGTCGGCGGTGGAGAAGGCCATCAAGCTCAACGGCACGGCGGGGGCCCTGACCGATTCCCAGATCGGCGCCGGCGAGAGGCTGCTCAACACGCGCTTTCCCACCACCGGCGGCCCGGTGGCGGGAGACGACCGGTTCTCCACCCCGCCGAGCACGGCGATCACCATCAATCATTCGACCCTGCTGGCCGGAGACTTCGACTGGGATCGTAACCCGCTGTCGATAGTCTCTTTCGGCGCTCCCAGCCCGGGGCAACTCCAGCAGTTCAGCTCGCAGGTCCGGTACACGCCTCCGGCCGGGTTCACCGGGATCGCCACGTTCACTTACACCGTGACGGATGGTCAGGGGAACAACGATATGGCGACGGTGCGAGTCGCGGTCGAAAACCCGGTCCAGGCCCCGGTCGCGGGTGACGACTACTTCAACAACGTCGCGGTAAACCAGACGCTGTTGGTGGATAACACAGCGTTGTTCGCCAACGACTCCAACCCGGCGCAGAATGGGATCAATTTCGAACAGATCCTCCGCAACCCGACCCACGGTAGCCTGGGTTTCAACTCCACAAATCAGCGCGTCTACCAGCCCAGCCCCGGCTTCGTGGGGACGGATAGCTTCGCTTACCGGATCCAAGATCCGGTCACGCTTCTGGAAGCGGACGCAACGGTCTATGTCACCATGGGCAATCACGCGCCGACGGCGACGGTCGATTCATTTACGATCGATCAGAACACATCCCTGTCGATCACCTTCGCGCAACTCCTTACCAATGATACCGACCCGGATGGTGACGCGCTCAACGTCGACTCCTATGACATCGACACTCTCCATGGTGCGAACAACTGCTGCAACCCGGCCGGCTTTACCTACACGCCGGACGCGGGCTTTGCGGGTACTGAGCAGTTCTCCTACAAGGTGAGCGACCGCCTGACGCCCTCGGGTCTTACCGCGACGGCGACGGTGGTGATCAACGTGCGCGCCACCCAGCTCGAGGGTACGCATGACACCGCCAACTGCGCCGCCATCACCGGTTGGGCCTGGGACCGGCTGAGCTCCAGTGCGAGGATCAACGTCAACATCTACGACGGCGGGACCTTTCTCACAACCGTGACGGCGGACCAGTACCGCGGCGACCTGCTGAGCGCCGGCATCGGCGACGGTTATCACGGGTTCTCCTGGACCGTTCCCGATTCCCTGAAAAACGGCCAGCCGCACTCCATTCGCGTCAAGTTCGCCTCGACCGGAACCGATCTGGGGGCGACGCCGAAGTCGATCACCTGCTATCTCAGCTACGAGGGGGTCCACGATCAGACCTCTTGCACCGCGATCGCCGGCTGGGCCTGGTCGCCCGCCCAACCGAACACGCCCGTGAATGTGGACATCTACGACGGCGCCACTAAGCTGTCGACGGTGGCGGCGAACCTCTTCCGGCAGGATCTCCTTGGCGCGGGCAAAGGGAATGGGTATCACGGGTTTGTGTACACCACACCCTCCTCGTTGCGGGACGGTCTGACGCATTCGATCAAGGTCACCATCGCGGGCACGCAGAACGCCCTCGGCGCGTCGCCGCAATCGCTCCTCTGCGCAAACAGCCTCAGCGGTTATCACGATACGGCGACCTGCAGCCTGATCGAGGGCTGGGCGTGGGATTCGACGCTCCCGAACACACCCATCAGCGTCGATGTCTACGACGGCTCGACGCTCTTGATGACCGTACCCGCCAACCTGTATCGTGCCGACCTGGTGAGCGCCGGCAAGGGGAACGGGGTTCACGGCTTCGCGGTGGCGACCCCGGCGTCGGTGAAGACGAACACTCCTCATACGATTACGGTGAAAGTCGCTGGCACGACGCGGAGCCTGCAGGCGACTCCGAGGACGGTCACCTGTCCGCCTTGAACGCGCCGGGCTGACCCCCTGAGGAGGGCCGTATCCGGCGACGGGTGCGGTCCTCTCGTTGCTCCCTCGGGCGGAACTCCATATCCTTCGACTCCCAATGAGCGGCATGAGCAGGGCACGAGAGCGTCTCAAGCGGCATGGCTGGATCGTGAAAGCGGTCCACGCCGGCCGGGGCGCCGCGTTCCGGGCTGGGCAGTGGGGGAGGCATGGGGCCTGGTGGTGGCGGAACGGGCCGGACGGCCTCCCCATTCCTCCTCCCTGGCTGCTTTTCCTGGTCGCCGGAACCGCCGACGTGGACTGGTTCCTCCGCAGCGGCCGGCTCGGCTTCGAGAGCATCGTCGAGACTCTCTCCCGGAACGGCATCGAGCCGCGGGAGGTGTCCTCGGTCCTGGACTTTGGCTGCGGCTGCGGCCGCGTCACCCGCTACTGGAAGGGCTGGACCTCGACCCGTGTCTTCGGCGCGGACTACAACCCCCGGCTCGTCGAGTGGTGCCGGCGCCATCTGCCGTTCGCCAGATTCGAGGTCAACACGAGCGATCCCCCGCTGCCGTTCGCCGCGGGGCAGTTCGATCTCGTTTACGCCCTCTCCGTATTCACCCATCTACCGGAAACGGCCCAGCAGGACTGGATGAGTGAACTGGCGCGCGTGATCCGGCCGGGAGGCCATCTGCTGCTGACTACCCATGGGGAGTCGTATCTCCCCCGGCTCTCGGAGCCGGACCGGGCGGCGTTCCTCGGGGGTTCCCTGGTCGTGGTGGAGGAGGCGGCGCAAGGCACGAACTTCTGCAACGCCTTTCATCCGGTCGCCTATGTGCGGGAGCGGCTGGCGAGGGGGTGGGAGGTGGCCGACTTCTTGCCCATGGGGGCGAAGGGGAACCCGCATCAGGATCTCTTCCTGCTGCGGCGACGTTGATATCCTTGCCGCCGCCGGGCAACCGGGCCCAGGCCTGGTCGTTTGCCAATCCCGCGCTGATGGTTTCAGGAGCCTCGCTGTGCGGCTGTCTTCGCGCTGCGGCGCTAGCACCCAGCGCCAGTAAGCTTCAGCCGCCTTGGCGAACAGCCGCGGCAAGAGCTACGTGGATCTTGCGATTGATCCGGCCCGCATCGAAGAGTTCTTGGAGCTTGTCCTCTGCCTCGCGACTGGAGATCAAGCCGGCTCGGAAGGCTTTGACACACTGGCCTGCAATCCCTGAGATCTGCAGGCCCAATCTCCGGGCGTACTGACGCCCTGCCTCTTCCTCGATCAGCAGAGGCAGGCCTCGCTCCTGTGCGATCTGGATCGCTTCGCGTTCGCCTGCGTCCAAAAGCTCGAGCCCGGGCAACTCCAGATCGCTTCGGGTTTCCACGACTTCCAGCAGATCCTCGATCCCGTAGTGATCCAGATAGGCTTGAGGGCTGAGGAACTGCCCTTGGGTTAACTCGTTGAGAACGGTTCGGGGAATGATGATCCTATCGTAGAGCAGGCGAATGAACCGGTAGCCGTCATCGAGCTTTTCCAGGGTGATCAGGGGACCGGTATCACTGGCGGTCTCACGCCTCTCGCTCAAGCACTCAGCTCGATTTCCAGGTTTTCCGGGCTGTCGACAAGGATGGAGAAGCCGAAGCGGGGGAGCATCTCCTCGAAAGCGCGCCGAGTCATGCCCAGGGCCTCCCGCGCCTGCTGCTCCGAGAGCTTGCCGGTGTGGTAGAGAAGGGCGACGAGCGCCTCTTTCAAATAGTGGGGATCGGAGGCGATGGAATCGGGTAGCTCAAGGGATACTCTCATGGGGCGATTGTACATTCTCGGCGGAGCGGTATCATCCCCGCCATGCTCGACGCCTTCGCCCGCCAGATGCTCTATCCCGCGCCGCCGGTGCCGGTGCCCTCGCCGCCTCCCGCTCCCCTGGAGGAGGTCTGGCTCGACCTCCCGGGCGGTAACCGGGTCCAGGCATGGTTTTTCGCCGACCCAGCGCTGCCGGCCACGGCGCCGCTCGTCCTCTTCTTCCATGGCAACGGCGAGAACCTGGAGACGGTCCGCTGGTCCGGGCTGTTCGAGGAGCTCGGGCGGCTCGGCGTGGCGGTGCTCGCGGCGGATTTCCCCGGTTATGGGCGCAGCACGGGAACATCCTCCGAAGAGGCGCTGATCGCCACCGGGGACGCGGCTGTCGCCTGGGCCCGGGAGCGCCATTCGGAGCGCTCTCTGGTCGTCTGCGGCTGGTCGCTGGGCGCCGCGCTGGCGATCGCCACGGTCGACCGGCATCCGGAGGAGGTGCGCGGCCTGATCGCCCTCTCCCCCTGGACGACGCTCGCCGAGGTGGCGGTGGGGATCTTCCCCGAACTCGCGGTCAAGGCGATGCTCCGCGAGCACTACGACTCGCGGCAGGCGGCGCGGCGCATCCGCGTCCCCGCCCTGGTCGTCCATGGCGAGCGGGACGACCTGATCCCCGTCCAGCAGGGGGAGGAGATCGCCGCCGTGCTGGGAGGGGCCGCGCGGTGGGTGCCGGTGCGTGGCGCGGCGCACAACGACCTCCTCGGCCGCCGGGAGGTCTGGGAGGAGATGGCGCGGTTCCTCGGGGGTCTCTGAGATTGCCCGGCTCGGAAAACAGCAATTAAAGCACCCTAGCTTTTGAAGAGGTCTGCATTTGGACCTCCCAAAAGTTTGGACGCCTCATCTCCATCCGCGGCTCTCCCCCTGCCGGGAGCTCGCGCTCCGCCTGCTGGAGCGCTCAGGAGCCCATGTCCCTCGCTCCAAATCAATCCAGCAAGACAGGAGAATTCATGAAAAAGCTTTCCGCCCTGGTCATTCTCACTGCTCTCCTCGCGGTTCCGGCCCTGGCCGCTGACCGCTCCATCACCAATGGAATCGACCTCTGGCAGACCCGGGGAGACGGCTCGACGTTCGCGGATTTTTCCAAGGAATCGATCCCGGCCGGGTTCTTCTGCAATAGGTCAGAGCCCTTCACGGGCAAGATCGTCTTCCGCGGCGTTCCCATCGCCACGGGTCAGCCCGGCGCCCTGGGCGCCACCGACACCATCATCCAGCGCCTCGACAACGCCGCGTTCAACAAGCGCGGGGTAGCGTCGACACGGATTCAAATGAAGGCCATGCAGTTCGAGAGCGTGGCGCCGGTCAAGACCGCCTGCGGTCTGTACAAGGCGTACGTCAAGCTCGACGGCGAGCAGCCGGTCACCACCATGCGCATCGTGCGGGAAAACGAAAAGGGCGGCAGCTTCTTCGCCCCGATCTGGGTCAACATCAAGATGACCTTCGAGCCCGTCGGACGGGTCACTACGGAGGCTCTCGAGCTGCACAAGTCCCTGCGCTTCCCGCCCGCCCGGCACCAGGAGTGGTCTGCCGATCGCAACAGTTCGGTCCTCGCCGCGGCCAACGGCGTCGTCAAGGTGGATACGGACGGCGACCGGATCCCCGACACCTTCCTGCCGGGCCTCTCGAACTTCGCGGCCGGCAGGTCGTCCACGCCGCAGAAGGCTCTCCAGTATTACGACCAGCCGATCGACCCCGACTGCCACGTTGAGGACGAAGGGCAGCACTGCCCCTCAACGATCCCGTATTGATCCGACGAATCTCATAGCCGGAGGCGGCGGCTTTCCCGAGCCGCCGTCTCCGTCCATACTCCTTTTCTCGCCTCAGCGGAAGCCTTGCACCCCGTCGGCACTCGCGGGAGAATGGGGACGTCCTCCGAGCTCCAGCCCGATGATCGACGTCCTCCCCCAGCAGCAGAAGGCGCTCCCGCATAGCGAGGAGTCGGAACGCGCCGTGCTCGGCGGCGTGATGCTCGACACCTCCGTGCTGGCGACGATCTCAGGTCGGCTGCGGGCCGAGGACTTCTACTCGGAGCGCCACCAGATCCTCTACCAGGCGATGATCGACCTCCAGGAGGAGCAGGTGGAGATCGACCTGCGCACCCTCCAGGCCCGGCTCGAGCAGCGCGGGCAGTTGGAGATGATCGGCGGCCTGGCCTATCTGACCGGCCTCGATCTCGACCTCCCCGACATCGGGCGGATCGACGCCTACGTCGAGATCGTGAAGGAGCGGTCGGTCCGCCGCCGGCTGATCCATACGTCCGGTCAAATCATCCGCAACTGCCTGGACGGCGGCCTGGAGGCGCGGGAGGCGCTCGGGAGGGCGGAGCAGTCGATCCTGAGCCTCGGCGAGGAGGCGATCCAGCGCGGCTTCGCGCAGCTCTCGCACGTGCTCCACAAGACCCTGGAGGAGCTCGAGGAGCGCCCCGGGTCGATGCTCACCGGCGTGCCGACCGGCTTCACCGACTTCGACCGCATCAGCCAGGGGCTGAACCGGGGGAACCTGATCATCATCGCCGGCCGCCCGGGCATGGGGAAGACCA
>JBDSHF010000126.1:0-5448 GCA_039918595.1 Thermoanaerobaculia bacterium | reverse complement strand
CCCCCCCGCACCGCGCCGCCGAGCACGAAGTGGTGGCTCCCCCAGCCGTGATCGGAGCCGTCGCCGTTGGAGACCAGGGTGCGGCCGAAGTCGGAGGCGGTGAAGGCGGTCACCGAGTCGGCGACGTTGAGCTCGGTCATCGCCGCCTGGAAAGCGGTGAGGGCGCCGTCGAGCTCGCCGAGCAGGTCGGCGTGGGAGCCGTCGAGCGCGGTCGTCCCGATCTGGCCGCCGTGGGTGTCGAAGCCCTGGCCGGAGCAGAAGAAGACCTGCCGGCGCAGCCCCAGCGTCTCGCGCACCGAGACCAGCCGCGCGATCATCTGGAGCTGCAGCCCGAGATCGGTCTGCGGGAATGGGGTGGCGATTGCCGGCGCTCCGGCGAGCGCGCCCGAGAGCAGCTCCTGATTGTCGAGCGCGCGGCCGAAGACCCCACTGTACCCGCGCTCGAAAAGGTTGCCATAGGTGCGCGCGAGCAGGGCGCGGATGGCGTTCGACGACGCGTTGGACCCCTGATCGGCGGGCACGTAGGAGGTCAGGCCCACCGGCCCTTCCGGCGCCACCTGGTACTGGGTGACCACTTTGCCGACCTGGAAGGTATTGGTCCCGGCGACCGAGATCGACATCGAGATCCGCGCGTTCTCGTTGAGCGAATGCAGCAGGTCCGCGGTGCGCCCGCCCCAGCCGGTCTTCGCCGGCTGGTCGGGCACCGAGGTCTGCCAGTGCACGGTCTGGTCGCTGTGCGAGAAGAGCTGCGGCGGCACCGCCACGCTGCGGCTCAGGTACTCCTCGCGGGTGAGCGGCGCCACCAGCGGCCCGACGTTGCCGACCACCGCCGCATGGCCCCCGTTGAACAGCCCCTGCACCCCCTTGAGGCTGGGGTGGAGCCCCCACTCCCGCGCATCCCCGGGGGGTGTGGCGAGCGGATGCAGCGGCAGCAGCGAGCTCTGCGGCAGCGCCAGGCCCGAGCGCGCCGCGGCGTACTGCGAGTAGTCGGCGCCGAGGGTGGGAACGATCACGTTGTTGCCGTCGTTGCCGCCATAGAGAAAGACGCAGACCAGGGACTTGTAATCGGCGAGCGGCGCCGCGGCGGCGATGCGCTGCAGATCGAAAATGGTATTGCCCATCGCGGTCATGCCGACCGCGGCGCAGGCGGAGCGGCGGAGGAACTGGCGGCGGGTGGTGCCTCGGTTGTCGTTCATCTTGATTTCAGACATCTTGATCTCACTCATCGGCCACCTCCTACTTCTGAACCACGGATTCGGGAGCCAGGCTGGCGAGCCAGAGCAGCTTGATCACGCGTTGATTGACCTGGCGCGGAAAGCCAGGGTCGGCGAGGGCGCCGCGCAGGATGCCGCGCGTCGCGTCGGACATCGAGCCGGCGAACAGCAGCAGGTCGACGCGGTCGAGGAGCGCTTCGTCGGTCGCCGCCTGCGGCGGCTGGAACGGCGCCAGGTTGAGGATGAACGGTCCGCCCTGCCCGCCATTGCCGAGCAGCGCGAGATGGAGGTTGGCGGCGCCGACGACCGTGGTCTCGGTGGCGATCTGGAACTCCGGCGAGGCGAGGCCCGCCTGCGCGATCTCCCCCGGCAGCGCGTAGCCAGGCTCGAAGAAGTTGAACACCGTCGGCGCGCGCAGCGGGGTCTGGCCGGTGCTCTTCCCCGCCTGGTCGAGCTGCCTCAGGGAGCGCCACCGGCCGTTGCGCGGCTGGGCGTCGAGAGTGCGCAGCAGCCCGGTGAGGCGTACCGCCGGCTCGCGCAGATGCCCCGCGTCCGGCCGCGCCGCGAGCGCCGCCGCCCGCGCCTCATAGTCGAGGAGGACGGCGCGCACTACCGCCTTGAGGTCCCCCCGCACGCCGACACCGTTATTTGTGAACGCCTGCCCGCAGCGGTAGACGTACGCCGGGCTGGGGTTGCTGGTCACCAGCCGCTGGATCAGGAAGCGGCAGAAGAAGGGGCCAGCGTTGGGGTGCTGGAAGATGGCGTCGAGCGCCTGCTCGAGGTCCGTCTGCGCGCTCTGCCCGGCCGGCAGGACGGTGCCGCCGAGCAGCCGCTTCTCGTCGGTGGCGTGGTAGACCACCCAGGGCTCCATGGAGGTGCGGTAGTGGCGCACGGGGCGGAAAAAGCGCCGGGAATCGGACTGGTTCTGGCCGCCGAGCGTCCAGCCGGTGAACGCGCGCGCGAACGCCTTCACCGTCTCCTGGTCGTAGGTCGGGATCGGCTGGTTGGCGGCATCCAGGCGTAGCGTGCCGTCCGGATGGAGCTCGTAGAGGCCGATCGAGAAGAGCTGCAGGATCTCGCGAGCGTAGTTCTCGTTGGGGTTGAGCCCGCGCTCGGGGATCGACTTGCTGCTCCCCGCCATGTCGAGGTAGACCCCCATCGTGGGGCTGAGCGTCACCGCCTCGAGCAGCTCGCGGAAGTTGCCGAAGCTGTGCTGTTCCAGCAGATCGAGATACCCCGCCAGGCCGTCCGGGTTGTTGCGCACCTCGGCATCGCGGTCGGAGACGACGAACAGCTCGGAGAGCGCGAAGGCGATCCGCTGGCGGAGCTGGTCGGGCCCCTGGACGGCCTGGGCGAAGAAGGACTCGCGCACCAGCCCGGGCGAGGGCTCCTCGCCGGTCGCCGCCAGCAACTGATCGTAGGTGGCGAGATGGGAGACCGTGGGCAGCGCCATCTGCTCGTCGAGCCAGCGCGCGAAGCCCTTCTGCTGCAGGGTCCCGATCTCGCCGGGGCGCGGTCCGTAGGTCGCCTGGAAGAGGAAGCGGGCGGCGTCCTCCTGCGTGGGCGGGCCCGCCGGCAGAGCCGGCGGCGCCGGCGGCGGCGTGAAGGTCTGGCTGCCGCTCGACTGCCGGAAGAACCCCTTGATCTCCCCCGCGGGGAAAGCGGCGGTATGGAGATTGAGATAGCACTCGCCGCCGCGCAGCGCAGCGAGGATCTTCGCGGTGTCGAAGGTCCCGGCCGGCTGGAGCCGCCAGACCCGCGAGCCGTCGGCCTGCGGTTTCGTGGTGTCGATGTCGAAGAGGATGGTGCCGTCGGCGGCGTGGATGTGCTGACTGGTGATCGGGCCGGTCAGGCCGGAGAAGGAGAAGCGCAGCACCGCGGCGGTCTGGTCCCCCGTCAGTGTCAGGGTGGAGGAGCCGGAGCCGTTGCTCGCGGCGCCGGTCTGTGGTGTCAGGGAGGCGAGGAAGAGCGTGCCGCCGGTTTCGGAGGGGGGAGGCGGCGGCGGTGGGGGAGGGGGCGGCGCGCTGAGCAGATAGGCGCCGGAGGTGATGGCGCTGCCCTTGAGCCCCGGCTTGTAGGAGAACGCCTTCAGGGTGGTGGTGGTGGTGAGCTTGAGCGGGCCCTTGTAGACCGGGCTGGTCTGGCGCGACGGGTTGGACCCGTCGGTCGTGTAGTAGGTCGCCGCGCCGGTCGTGGCGGTGGCGATCGTAACCGTCAGCGGCGCCGTGTACCTCCCCGGCTTCGGGGTGAAGACCGGCGCCGCCGCCGCTCCCTTGGCCGCGGCCGCCAGCTCCGGCATCGCTATTCCGAGTACAATCGCCAGCAGCACTGCGCCTCGCCGTCTCATCGTCATGCGTCTCCTCCGATCTCGCCGCACTGATTCGGGTGCCGCTGAGAGGTTAAACCATCGGAGCGGGAATTCCCTGCGGGGTCTGTCTCCCGGCGCACCCGAAACCGGCTCTGTGACCCGGCCGCCGCGCGTTGCGACCCGCGGGTCGGAGAGTTGGACCCGGGGGTCGGAGAACGCGACCCGTGGGTCGGAGAGTTGGACCCGGGGGTCAGGAGCCGCGACCCGTGGGTCGGAGAACGCGACCCACGGGTCAGAGAGTTGGAACCGCGGGTCCGAGACCATGACCCACGGGTCGGAGGGTTGGACCCGCGGGTCAGGAAGCGCAATTCGCGGGTCGGAGATCTGGACCCGTGGGTCGGAGAGTTGGACCCGCGGGTCCGGGAACGCAATTCCCGGGTCCGGAAACGCCAAAACTCCCCCGTCTTCTGCGGCAGCGCGAGCGAGCGCCCGGATTGCTTCCAGTCGCTTTCGATGACCCAGGTCCAGGCGTGCAGGAATTCTACGCGGGATTGGCGAACCGGCGCGCCGACCGGACCCGGGCCTTCGCGGCTTCCTCCTCGCGAGTGCGTGGAGCTCCGTTGGTCACCAGCGAGGCGAGCAGCGTATTGGCGGCTTCGGAGACCTGGGCGACCGCCGCCTCGAAGGCGGCCTCGTTGGCCTTGGAGGGCTTGGTGAAGCCACTGATCTTCCGCACGAATTGAAGCGACGCGTTGCGGACCTCGTCGTCGGTGACGGGCGGCTCGAAGTTGAAGAGAGGCTTGATGTTCCTGCACATGATGCGAACGGTATGCGGGTTCCTCGGCCGCGTCAACGGAGCGGTCCTGGTCTTTGTCCCAACGCTCCGATCCTGATATACAGCCAGGCCGAGATGATCTCGTCTCGCAAACCAAGAAGGGCGGAACTCTGTTGAGGAAACCAGGCCCCGCTTTGAGGCCCAACGGGCCGCCCTTCTTTAGCCCAGGGCATCGCCCTGGGACGATCCGGCGATCACAATACCGATGCGGCCTGAAGGGCCGCCCTATCGGTGCACGGATGGGCGTCCGTGCGTCCCGCGCGGGGTTTGGTGGCATCAAGGTTGGTTAGCGCGCCCCGTTGGGGCGCAGGTGGTGTTTGGTTCCAAACGGTCCGACCCAGGGCGTTGCCCTGGGCTAAAGGAGCCCGGGCCTTCAGCCCGGAAAGACGATGAAAGGAGCGGTGGGTGCGATGCCCCAATCCCTATCCTGCGTTCTGGTGCATCTGATCTTCAGCACGAAGAACCGCGATCCGGTTCTGAACCCCGAGATCCGTGCCGAGTTGCATCCGTATCTCGCGGGTGTGTTGCATGAGGACGGATGCCCTGCTGTGCAGGTGGGTGGCGTCGAGGATCACGTTCATTTGTTATTGGGCCTGTCACGGACCCGGACCGTGGCGCAGGTGGTCGAAAACGTGAAGACCAGCTCGTCAAAATGGATCAAGACCAAGGGGACGGCCTTCGCGGATTTTTACTGGCAGGCGGGCTATGGGGCATTCTCCGTTAGCCAGTCGAATGCCGGCGCGGTGGTTCAATACATACAGAATCAGGTGGAGCACCACCGGAAGGTGACGTTCCAGGAGGAATACCGGAGGTTTCTGAAGAGGTATCAGATCGCCTATGACGAGAATTACGTCTGGGATTGAGGAGATTTCCTGAGGCCCAACGGGCCGCCCTTCTTTAGCCCAGGGCATCGCCCTGGGTTTGGGGTGATCCTGCGCGGGATTCGGTGGCATCGAGGTTGGTTAGCGCGGCCTTCCCAGTAACAAGGGGGTCAGCAGGACCGGGGTGGGAGCGCTCTATCGCGAATTCTTCCCAACGGGGTCAACAAGCGGACATCCGCTCGCGCCACCAAGCCAAAACGCGCCGTCCCA
>JBDSHF010000125.1:0-5683 GCA_039918595.1 Thermoanaerobaculia bacterium | reverse complement strand
GGGACGCAAGGGACAACAGGGACAGCAGAGCGGACAAGGGTAAGTTCCTGTCCCTGATGTCCCTGATGTCCCTGCAGTCCCTGCCGTCCCTGTTCGTCTTTTTTCCTCAGGCGTGGGCCGAGGCCATCGCCGGGATGCGCAGCTTCTGCCCGGGATAGATATCGTCCGCGTTCTTGAGCATCGGGCGGTTGGCCTCGAAGATCACGTTGTACTTGTTGGCGTCGCCGTAGAACTGCTTGGAGATCTTGGACAGGCTGTCGCCCGCCTTGACGTCGTAGTACTGGCCCTCGGGCTGCGGGTTGGAGACCTGGAGCTGGTCGTCCACGGAGCCGATCCCCTCGCTGTTACCGAGCATCAGGACGATCTTCTCCTTCTCTTCCTGGCTGTTGACCTTCCCCTTCACGCTGACCTTCGAGCCCTCGACGTCGATCATCAGATCCTGCACGCTGAACCCCATCTTGTTGACGAGATTGGCCAGCGCGGTCTCGGTCTGCTTCTCATGAAGCTTCGCGACGTCCTGCGCGGAAGGCCCCTGGGGGGCGGCCTGGGCCGGAGCCGGGGCGTTCTGGTGGGTGGGGTCGAGCTTGTGGCCAACGTTCTTGATGAAATCGATCAGACCCATAATGTTCTCCTCCGTAGGATTTAGCTTGTGGCGTAGGAGGCGCGGCTGGCAGAGCACCTGGCCCTCGCTCCCTATAGGTCTGGAGGTGTTGCAAGATGGCTGCCGGGGCCAATAAAGTCCCTGAGAGACTCTGGGCCGGGGGCTAGGATAGACTTCTCGCCGTACCTAGGCTTAATTCCATGATCCATACGCTAACCATCAACGGCTTCCGCTGCTTCCGCGAATTCCGCGTCGAGCCTCTGACGCGGGTCAACCTTTTCGTGGGCCAGAACAACGCGGGGAAGACCTCGCTTCTCGAAGCGATGGAACTGGTGGCGATCGGCGGAGTCGAAGGTCTTGTCAGGAGTGCCGTACGACGGGACGAGATCGTGCTGAGACGATCTGAGGCTGGAGAAGAGTTCAGAGAGCATGTAGTAGATCCTGCCCACCTCTTCTTCGGCCATGAGTTCCACTTGGGGAAGTCTTTCCGGGTCGAGGGGCTCGGCGACACTCAGCGGTGGATCGAGTGTACGGTCGAACATGCGTCCACCCAGGAAACTCTGATCCTAAGCCTGCACTTCCAAAGCCACGTAACTCGCGGTCAGCAGCAGGACGAGCGTTTGACAGTCTCCCCCGCCGGCGGTGTTCTGCCTCCTCCCGGACGCTTGCCGGAGCCGAGTCCCCGAGTGAATTTCCTCCGGGCCGAATCCTACGACGTGGCTCGCCTGGGACAACTCTGGGACGCCCTGGTGCTGACTCCTGAAGAGGAGGGAGTGACGGAAGCGCTAAAGATCATCGAGCCCCGCATCGAGAGACTGGCGGTCTTGGGAGAGGGGCGCAAAGCTTCGGCAAAGGTCCTTCTCAAGTTAGCGGGGATCGATCAGCGCCTCCCCTTGGGAAGCCTCGGTGGCGGAGTGGGACACCTGCTCGCCCTAGTCCTTCATCTCTTCTCCGCGCGAGGCGGTTTTCTGCTGGTCGACGAGATCGATACGGGTCTCCACTATTCCGTGATGATGGACATGTGGAGACTAATTGTCGAGACCGCGAAGAGGCTCGACGTCCAGGTCCTGGCGACGACCCACAGCCTCGACTGTGTCCGCGCGCTGGCCCGGCTCCGCAAGAAATACCCGGAACAGGCGGCCGAGGTCACGGTCCACCGAGTTGAGAAGGACGCCCCCAGGACGGTGGTTTATGACGCGGATGAAATCGTCATTGCCGCCGAAAGCCAACTGGAGGTCCGTTAGTGCCGCCCCTGCCGGAGAGCCCTTACCTGCTGCTGGTCGAGGGGCCCGACGACAAGCACTCGGTGATTCATCTGATGGCGAGGCACGAATTTGATTGGGACGACGAGAGCACGCCGCGCCCTTTTGTCTCCCCTCAGGGCGGTATCGAGAAACTCCTGGGATCGGTCTCCGTCGCCCTCAAGGGGACCTACGAACGGCTCGGGATCATCCTCGACGCGAACTCGAGCCTTGTCGATCGATGGGCTCAGATCCGAGATCGCGCGAGCCGGATTGGTCTGGCTCTGCCCGAATCGCCGGCCCCAGAGGGAACCGTTGTCAAGGGTCGCCAACCGGGGTCTCGCGTCGGAGTCTGGCTGATGCCGGACAACTCGTCTCCAGGGACCCTGGAAAGCTTCCTGAGCGCTCTGGCGCCGGCAGAGCACCCCCTCTGGATCTATGCCGGCCAGGCTACCCGCGAAGCTCGGCAGCACGGTGCCCAGTCCCTGGAAAAAGACCACCTCAAGAGCGTCCTTCATACCTGGCTCGCCTGGCAGGAGGAGCCCGGCCTGCCTTTCGGGACCGCTCTCAAGGCAGGGATTTTCGAGACGGACCGGGAAGGCGCTCTCCGGTTCGTCGCCTGGTTCCGCAATCTCTTCGTTGAAGCTTAGTCAGTCCGCCCGTCGATCCGCCGGGCCATCGCCTCCACCACGTCGTCGATCGAGAGGTCCGAGGAGTCGATGAAGGTGTAGGAGTCGTCGCGGGTCAGGGGGGAATCGGTGCGGGTGCTGTCGCGCAGGTCGCGGCGGCTGATCTCGGCGACCACCTGGTCGAAGGTGACCGGCGTGCCGGCGGCGGTCAGCTCGTCGAAGCGGCGCTTGAAGCGCACGTCGGGGCGGGAGTCGAGGAAGAACTTGTGGGGGGTGTCGGGGAAGACCCGGGTGCCGATGTCGCGCCCCTCGAGGACGGCGCCAAAGTGCTCCGCGGCCTCGCGCTGCAGGCCGGTCATGCGCAGGCGTACCTCGGGGTAGGCGGCAATCGCGGAGGCCGCCTCCCCGACCTCCGGCGTCCGGATGCGCGACTCGACGGGCTCGCCGTCGAGGAGAACCTCGAAGCTGCCGTCCTCCCGCCGCCCCAGCCGCACGTCGGCCTCCCTGGAGATCGCGATGACGTCTTCCCGGTCGAGCGGATCGACGCCGCTCTCCAGCACCTTGAGGCCGATCGCCCGGTACATGGCGCCGGTATCGAGGAAGGGGACGCCCAGACGCCCGGCGAGCCGACGCGCCGCCGTGCTCTTGCCGACACCCGACGGGCCGTCGATGGCGACGATCAGGGGGTGGAAACCGGTCATCGGCGCCCCTTGCCCGGACGGCTTGCGGAGGGGCGGCCGCCACGCGGGGAGGGTTTCCCGGCGGGGGCCTTCTTCGCGGGAGCTCGTTTCGTCGGGGTCACCGCGGGAGCTTTCTTGGCGGGAGCCCGCTTCGTGGAGGTCGCCGCGGGAGCCTGCGCCGCGGAGGCCCGCTTCGCCGCGGCGGACTTGGGCTTCCTCGCCCCGGCCCGCACCGGCGTGACCGCCGGCCGCGCGGGCCGCTTCGGCCTCTCCTTCACCGCCGCCGCATCGGCGGACCCGGTGGCCGGCGCCGCCTTCTTGCGAGCGGGCCTTCTCTCCTCCGGCGCGCGGGCGGACTTTACCAGCTTGCGAACCTCGTCGTCGCTCAGCTCCCGCAGGGCGCCGACCGGCAGGCCGGGATCGCGCAGCGAACCGATCGCCACGCGGCGGAGCTTGCCGACGGGGTGGCCGATCTGGAAGAACATCTCGCGGATCTGGCGCGTGCGCCCCTCGGCGATCTCGACCACCCACCAGGAGTTGTCGCTCGCGGGCTCCCCCGGCCGGCGGGGCGCCTTCTTGTAGTTGCGGGACGTGATCTTCGCCGGCGCGGTGCGCTTCCCCTCGATCACGACGCCGTTGCGCAGGCGGTCGAGCTGTTCTTCCGTGGGCGTCCCCTTGACCTTGACCTCGTAGGTCTTGGTGCTGCCGTAGCGGGGGTGGGCGATGCGCTGCGCGAACTCGCCGTCGTCGGTGAGCAGCAGGAGCCCCTCGGTGTTGAAGTCGAGGCGGCCCACGGGCACCAGCGCCTTGCGCATCGCCGGCGGCACGAAGTCGATCACGGTCTTGCGCCCCTCGGGATCGGAGAGGGTGGACATCACCCCCTTGGGCTTGTTGAGCAGGAGGTAGCGGTGCTCGCGAGAGGGGGGCTGCACCCGCCGGCCGTCCACCTTGATGGAGTCGGTCTCCGGGTCTGCCTTGTCGCCCAGCCCGGCCACCTGGCCGTTGATGGTGACCTGTCCCGCCTCGATCATCTCCTCGGCCTTGCGGCGGGAGGCGATACCGGCACGGGCCAGGATCTTCTGCAGGCGTTCCTCGCTCATCACTCGCCCTCTTCCAGTTCCTGCCGCTCTTCCAAGTCGGCGATCTCCCGCAAGATCTGTTCCTCGCGGTCCTCTCCCCGGGGCTCGACCTCGTCGAGCCGCGGCGGCAGTCCGGCCATCTCGACGAGGCCCGCCACCGCGCTGGCGTCGCCGGAGCCAAAGGTCTCCTCGAACTCCTCGAGCGGCGGCAGGTCCTTCAGGCTGTTGAGCCCGAAGTGGACGAGGAACTCCCTCGTCGTGCCGTAGAGGAAGGGCTTGCCGACCACCTCCTTGCGGCCGACGATGCGCACCAGCCGGCGCTCGAGCAGGGTCTTGAGCACCCCCACCGCGCTGACGCCGCGCAGCTCCTGGATCTCCGGGCCGGTCATCGGCTGCCGGTAGGCGATGATCGCCAGAGTCTCCAGCGCCGCCATCGAGAGCTTGTTCCCGCTCGCGACGTCGAAGAACCGGCGGAGCCACCCCCCCACCTCCGGACGGGTCGCCAGGCGCACGCCCCCGGCCACATCCTCCACCAGGATGCCGCGCCCTCCCTCGCCGTCGTAGCGGGCGAGCACCGCTCCCAGCGCCCGGGCGGCTTCCTCGCGCTCCTCCCCCTCCTCGAACATCTCCATCAGCTTCGCGCGCGGCACCGGCTCGGAGGAGACGAAGAGGATCGCCTCCAGGGCCGCCTCCATTTCACTGCGGTCGATCATGAGCCGATCGCCTCCCGGTCGAGATCCCCCAGCTCGCGCGTGGTGCGGTAGAGCAGGACGTCGCCGCTCTCGGTCTGGTGGACGCGGATCAGGTTGAGCCGCGCGAGCTCGAGCACCGCGAGAAAGGTGGCGATCGCCTCCGCCCGGCAGGAGAGACCCCGCAGGTCGGCGATCAGGTCATAGGGGTGGCCGGCGTCGAGCAGGCGCATCAGGCGGTCGAACATGCCGCGCACCGAGTAGGTCTCCAGCGAGAGCTGGAGCGGCGGCGGGTGCTCGCGGTCGTAACGGACGAGGGCGGTCTTCAGGGCGCCCAGGAGATCGAACAGCGAGACCTCGCCGAGATCGATCGTCGCCTCCTCCTCCTCGGGCAGCGTGGGGAGCGGCTGCGGGCGGCGCGTCCAGATCCCCATCCGCGTGCGGTCGACCTCGGCGAAGGACTGGGCGATCTCCTTGAGGCGCCGGTACTCGAGCAGGCGGTCGACCAGCTCCTGCCGCGGATCCTCCTCGGGCTCCCCCTCGGCCCTCGGCGCCCGCGGGAGGAGCATCTTGGACTTGATGTGGATCAGCACCGCCGCCTCGTAGATGTACTCGCCGGCGACGTCGAGGTTCAGCTCCTCCATGAGCTGCATGTAGGCGTGGAACTGATCGCAGATCGTCGCCACCGGGATGTCGGTGATCTCCACCCGGTTGAGCTTGATCAGGTGCAGCAGCAGGTCGAGCGGGCCGTCGAAGATCGGCAG
>JBDSHF010000124.1:0-3611 GCA_039918595.1 Thermoanaerobaculia bacterium | reverse complement strand
CTGCTGCAGAAAGCCTCGCGGCTCTGCCGCTACTTCTTAGACTCTCCTCGCCAAAGGAAGAAGCAGGCTCCCCGGGCCATGAAGGCTGCCAGGGAGCTTTGCTAATAAGTTAGCGCCTATGCCACTCCGTGGAGAGGGAGGGCGCATGGCAAAGCGTTCTTGGTCTTTCTCCCCTCTCCAGTTTCTGGAGAGGGGCCGGGGGGTGAGGCCTCGGAGGGCAGATCGCTCCAGCTGCCTACGGCGCCTTGGGCGCCGCCGCCACGCCCTGCCGGTCGAGCAGGGATTCCAGCCGCTGGATGCGGGCTTCCTGCGCGGCGAGCTGCGCCTTCTGCTCCTCCACCTGCGCGTGCTGCTTCTGGAGCTCGTTGAGCAGCATCGTGTTGAGCGCCTGGTAGCGGACCGTGAAGGGCTTCCCCTGGGCGTCGTACTGGACCAGGGTGGGATAGACCTTCGCCACCTCTTCGGCGATCAGGCCGTACTGAAGGACACGGGAACCGTCGTCATACGGGGCCTTGTAGTGGAAGGTGACCGGGCGGAGCTTCATCAGGTCCCCGGTCGCCTCTCCCATGTCCTCCACGTCTTCCTTGAAACGCAGCGAAGAGGTCACCGTGCCGAGCTGGCCGGAGCTGTTGACGTACACCGCGACGCCGCTCGAGGAGGTCGCGCCGTTGACACCGGCGAGGAATGCCTTGGTCTGGGTGTTGCCGATACGGATGGTGTCGGACTCGTTGCCCGGGGCGTTATTGCCGATGTCGATGTTGTTGGTGCCACTGCTGATGCTGTTGCCGGCCAATCTGCCGATCGCGATGTTGCCGGAGCCGGTCGCGTTGCTCAGAGCGTTGGAGCCGAGCGCCGTGTTGTTGTTGCCGGTCGAGTTTCCGAACAGAGCGAAAAAGCCGATGGCCGTGTTGGAGCTTCCGCTCGTGTTGAAGCTCATGGAGTTGACGCCGAACGCCGAGTTGGCATCGCCTGTCGTGCTGGAAGGCATGGCGCCTGAGCCGACCGCCGTGTTGACCTGCCCCGTCGTGTTGCTCCCCAGAGCGAACGAGCCGATCCCCGTGTTGGAGCTGCCCGTGGTGGTGTAGAAGCAAGCTTCGGCGCCGACCGCGGTGTTGTCCGATCCGGACGTGTTGGAGGACAGGGCGTACTCTCCCAGCGCGGTGTTCCGGTCTCCGGTCGAAGTCGAGGGGTTGCCCGCGCTGGTGCCCAGATAGAGGTCGCGGTAGCCCGTGGCATGGACCGCGGAGGCGCTCAAGGACAGCGCGGCGAGCAGGATGCAGGAACGGGAACGGGACCCTTTACGAATCAGTGACATGCGAGGCATGGCGGAGCTCCTTGGTCGATGCCACCTAGAGAGCAGCCTGAGCCTCAGAGGTTCAAAGTGCCGCCAGGCGGCGGGGTTGATCAGCTGCCCCAATGATATTACCCAAGATCTATATTAGCAATGCATCATGAGCGGGCTGTGCGGCCTCGAGCTGATCGCTATCGGCCTGGTCCTGAAGTTCGCCGCCATCGTCGCGCTGCTGGCGTTGATGGGCCTGGGCGTCGGCTTCGTCAACGTCCAGTTCGCCGCCTGGATGCAGATGCGCGTCGAGCGCGCCCTCCTCGGCCGCGTGATGAGCGTGATGATGTTCTCCGCCGTGGGCCTGGTGCCGATCTCCTACGCCGCCGCCGGCGTGCTCGCGGACTGGAGCCTCCCCGCGCTGTTCGTCATCGCGGGAGCGATACTCGCCGGCACCTCCGCGCTGGCGGTATTCGGCAAAGCGGCGCGCGAGATCGACTGACGGCGGCCGGAAATCCTGTTTTCGTCACAGCAAAAGCCCGGCGGGCTTCTCGCCGGCAGCGGCGAACCTCTCGCCGGCTCCGGCGGACCTCTCGCCGGCCGCGGCGTGTCACAGAAAATGCCCGGCGGATGGTTCGCCGGCGGCAGCGAGCCACGAAAAATGCCCGGCGGATCGTCCGCCGGCTCCGGCGAGTCGCGAAAAATGCCCGGCGAGCCTCTCGCCGGCTCTGGCCGATCACGAAAAGTGCCCGGCAGGTCACGAAAAACGCCCGGCGAGTCGCGGAAAGCGCCCGGCGAGTCACGGAAAGTGCCCGGCGAGTCACGTTGAACGCCCGGCGAGCCTCTCGCCGGGCATTCAACGCCACGCGTGGCCTGAATTGTCCTCCCCTCCGGCACCCTCTCGTCGAGGATCGTGCCGGCATCTCCAAGACGCTGCGGCGGAGCTCGCCGGAATCGATCGCTTTGCCAACATAAATATGGACACGTTAGCGGCCTTTCAGGCCGTATGGAGATTTTGCCTGCTGACCCAGGGCATCAGCCTTCGGCTTCAGCCCTGGGCTGGATTCTGCCGGCCCGTTGGGCCGGGGTTTGTTAGAGGGTGTCTCAAAGGTTTGCACGCAGCCGCTATCCGCCCAGGCATCAATGCCCGGGCTAGAAACAGCGCCGGATCAATCCGGCTTCAAGTCCCCTTCAGGGGGCGCTGTACATAGCCCGGCGATTTATCGCCGGGCGGGGGAGGCGACTTTCGAGACCCACTTGGAGTCTTCTGGAACGAAATCGCGAACATGCCTCCAAGGGGCCGCTCCCTACTTGAACACCCCCAGCGCGATCAGCGCCAGGATCACCAGGAAGATCCCCAGGCAGATGCGGGCGGCGGTCATCAGGTGGGTGTTGCCCACCTGACGGGTTCCCTTGGTCTTGATGCCGGTGAGGGCAACCAGGGCGATGGCGACGACGACGATTCCGAGGATGACGATCCAGCTCATAGGGCTCAATATGTCACAATCGGCCAACTCTTCGGTCCCGGGCAGCTCTTCGACGCGGCGAGCCACTTCATCGTTCTCGGAGGGGCCGAAGGCCAGCCTGCAAGCCGGGGGACCGCCTGAGGCCGGATGGTACTATCGGGGCCTATGGACGCTCTAAGAAGGAATAACGTCAAGCTCTCGGGCCCGGAAGGGGGCCAGGCGATGATCTTCGCCCATGGCTTCGGCTGCGACCAGAACATGTGGCGGTTCGTCACCCCGGCGTTCGAGGAGACCTACCGGGTCGTCCTCTTCGACCACGTCGGCGCCGGCGGGTCGGACCCCTCGGCCTACAGCCGCGGCAAGTATGAATCGCTGAAGGGCTATGCGAGCGACGTGCTCGAGATCTGCCGCGAGCTGGGGCTGACGCGGGCGATCTTCGTCGGCCACTCGGTGAGCGCGATGATCGGCGTGCTCGCGGCGCTCCAGGAGCCGGACCGCTTCGAGCGGCTGGTGCTGGTGGGACCCTCGCCGCGCTACATCGACGACGGCGACTACGCCGGCGGCTTCAGCCGGGAGGATATCGAGGGGCTGCTCGACTCGCTCGACAGCAACTATCTGGGCTGGTCGAGCGCCATGGCGCCGGTGATCATGGGGAACCCGGACCGCCCCGAGCTCGGGGCGGAGCTGACCAACAGCTTCTGCCGCGCCAACCCCGAGATCGCGAAGCACTTCGCGCGCGTCACCTTCCTCTCCGACAACCGGGCCGATCTGCCGAATCTGAAGGTCCGCTCGCTGATCCTGCAGTGCCAGGACGACGCCATCGCCCCGCGGTCGGTGGGCGAGTACGTGCACCGGCAGATCGC
>JBDSHF010000123.1:0-16917 GCA_039918595.1 Thermoanaerobaculia bacterium | reverse complement strand
TCCTGGAAGGCCTGGACGCCGCCTCCGACCGCCTCCGCAACTTCGTCCAGAAAGCCGCCCAGGCCACCCTCGTCGGCGAGGTCTTCGACGACGCCGCCACCGGCCAGGGCCTCCTCAACTACTTCCTGCGCGCCGTCAACTGCGGCGCGATCACGGAAAAGGAGGCTCTGGAGCGGTCGGGGCTGACGCTGGAGGAGCTGCGTGGGCGGTCGTTCGTGAAGATTCTGGAGCGGCGGCGTAGCTAAAGGATAGGAAACCTTCCGGCGAAGGCGGTAGAGACGTTCCAGGTCCTGAACGACACCCTCTCGGAGACCACGGGGACCGCGGAACGTCTCCGCCGGAGGCATGTCGTTGCCGATGGCACGACCTGACCGGGGCAGGCCGTGGCCATCCTTTTGCTGAAGAAGACCGCCGTTGGTGGCCTCCTCACGGGAAGTGGCAGATGGGGCTACAAGCCCTTCGAGAGACGTCCCGCGGTCCCCGTGGCCTCCGAAAGGGTGTCGTTAAGGACCTGGCCGGGTAGACCTGGGTGGTTGCCCACCCAGGCCCCCCACAGACCCGTACGTGCGGATTTCCCGCATACGGTTCTTCAGGTCACGGGTTTGCTAAGCCGCTGCGCTATCCGTTGAAGTCTCGTTGAGAGAGAATCAAGGTTCGGTGACCTTGCCCTCTTACCCTCCAACGGGTCCATGACCCGACACCCCCCTTCCCTCCACGGGGTCCCTCGGCGTGGTTCCCCCGCTTCCTCGGTACTATTGAGGTGCTACGACGCCCTGAGTCCATCCCGCCGCGCTTCGTTTCCTTCGCTTGGCGGTACCGCAATGGCGACCGACGTTCGCTCCCCCAGGCTACGGGCGCCCTTGCCTGGAGGCCTGGACTTTTGTTCTCCCGGAGCCCACCCGGAACTGGATCGCGGAGATCTCAGGGTTCTCCCAGGTTCCTGGGCAAACCCCCTTGTGTACATGCCCTGGGCTGATACCCCGGGGGACCCTCAATGCCAGGCCATTCAGCACTGAGGATGTTGCCTTCCGCTCGTTCCACCGCGTCGGCTCCCCGAATCAGTAGTCTCTCGAGGCTGGTTACCACGGCCTGCACACTCACTGTCTACGCTTCGCAGTGACGGGTTACCCCGCCCCCACGCAAGACTCGCTTCCGGTGGGTGGCCAACCCTTGCCGGGTAGGATTCGGACCTACTGGGTCTACTATGAAGGGTTTCAGGATCCACTTACTTCATCCTTCCCCCCTTCCCAGGCTTGGCCTGGCGCAAGGAACGTCTCTACCGCCTTCGCCGAAACGGCTATTTGGCTGGGATTCGGATGGTGCAGACCGACGAGGCGGCCCCACAGGGCCGCCTCTACGAAAAACACGTTATTTCAGGTTTTGCGTAGCTCTAGTGCCAGCAGGTCGCTCCGGGCTGATCATTGATGTGGATCCAGAAGTTCTGGGCCGGATTGCCCACGCCGCCGAACGCCTGGAAGTGCCACCCCCAGCCATCGTGAAATTCCGCGGTGCGCCAACCCGGACCGAACTCTTTGACGCACAGAGCATCCGCGCCGGCCAGCTTCGCCGGCGGCACCGTGGCTTTCGTGGTTCCGACGACACCGCCAGACCATTTGTGGTACAGGTTGGAGTTGTCCACGCTCGCGGGAAGTGCCAGCGGGAACCCCGGTCCGGCCTTCTTGATGCAGAGAATGGGCAATGCCTTCGTGCACGGGGTGTCGCCATGGTAGGCGTCGCAGCCGGCCGCACAGCCGACATCGATCGTCCCGGTCGTCGAATTCGTAGCGAGCAGCTTCCAGGTCAAACCTTTAGGAAGGACGCTCGCCTGCGCGGACGAAACACCGAGGCGGCCTTCCTGAGTCGTCGCGGCTTGGGCCGTTACGCCTTCCTGAGGCCGCGGCCAGGCGGGTGCGGCGGAGAGTGTGGCGAGGGTCGTGCTCGCGATCAATATGCAGGTTGCGGTCTTCATGACAATGATCTCCTTGTGTGTGAGGGCCCGGTGGCCCTGACGCTGATAGATCTCGGCGACGCCGCGCCGGTTTAGTGCCGACCGCGCGAGCGTTGTTATTCAGATATGCCGCAATGCTCATGAAACACTTTTGATCGTTTTGATCACTCCCCTGTAACGATTCATCACGGGGCCGCGCCAGTCTGAGTACCGCACGCACTACACCGCTTCTCGCGATCGCGGATCTAGATCAGGTGAACGATCGATGGCCGCTTCGCCGCGGCGAAAGGGAAAAGGGGATCTTGATGACAACGGGATTGCCGGGCTGCCCTGAAGAGCCTCTGCTCTGGTTCAACGGCCTCGACGGCCGGCGGGGCACCTATCTGCTGCCTCCGGTTGCCCCGCGGCAGCTCGCCGACTTCGCCCGCGGCGCCACGGTGGACCGGACGCGGGTCCGCGAGCTCCAGGCCTGGGTGGCACGCGGCGAGGGCAAGGCGCGGCGGGGGCTCAAGGAGGGCCTCGACCCCGGCAAGCTCGAGGAGGCCGGCTGGGGCGTGATCTTCGCCCGCTCGGCGGACTCCGAGCCGCTGCGCGAGGCCCTCGCCCCGCTGCTCGACCTCCGGCGGGCACAGGCCGGGAAACGGCGGGAGCGCTTCTTCCGCCAGTTCGCGGGCGACGACGGCTACCGCGAGGGGGATACCAAGGTCGCGTTCCTCGCCCGCCAAGGTGCCGGCCCCGGACCGGCCGATCCGGAGAAAGTGCCCTACTACCTTCTGCTGGTCGGCGACCCGGAGGCGATCCCCTTCTCGTTCCAGTACCAGCTCGACGTCCAGTACGCCGTCGGCCGCCTGTATTTCGACGAGATCGAGGAGTACCGCCGCTATGCCGAGAGCGTGGTGGCGGCCGAGACCGGCGGCAGCGGACGGAGCCCGCGGGCCTGCTTCTTCGCCCCCACCAATCCGGGCGACCCGGTGACCCGCTCGCTCAGCGCCCACTTGGCGCAGCCGGTGGCGGCCGGGGTGCGGCGCGACCAGCCCGGCTGGAGCGTCGAGACCGTGCTCGGGGAGGAGGCAACACGAGACCGGCTGGGCGGCCTGCTCGACGAGGCGCCGGCATTCCTCTTCGCCGCCTGCCACGGCCTGGGCTTCGCCGCCGGCGATCCCGGTCAGAGAGACCTCCAGGGGGCCCTGGTCTGCCAGGACTGGCCCGGCCCGGGTCCCGCCGGCATCGACCGCGAGCACTATTTCGCGGCCGAGGACGTGGGAGCGCAGGCCCACGTGCACGGCCTCGTCGCCTTCTGCTTCGCCTGTTTCGGCGCCGGCACGCCGCGCTGGGACGACTTCACCCACGCGGGTCAGGGGGAGCGCCGGGAGCTCTCGTCCGGATCTTTCCTGGGCCGCCTGCCGCAACGGCTGCTCAGCCATCCGCGGGGCGGAGCGCTGGCGGTCGTCGGCCACGTGGACCGGGCCTGGGGCTTCTCCATGGTATGGCCCGGCGCCGGACCGCAGATCAGCGCCTTCGAGAGCACCCTCCGGCGCCTGCTCGACGGGCAGCCGGTGGGCTGGGCGATGGAGTTCTTCAACCAGCGGTACGCCGAGCTCGCCTCCGACCTCGCCGCGGAGGTGGAGGCCCTGGGGTTCGGCAAGCAGCTCGACGAGACGCTGCTCGCCGACCTCTGGACCGCCAGCCACGACGCCCGCAACTACACGATCATCGGCGACCCCGCGGTGCGGGTCGCCGCCCTACCCAACCAGGAGGTGCACCGTGAAAACTGATCGACATTTCGCCACGCGGGCCGCCGCGGTCCTGCTGGCCGGCCTCCTCCTCGCGGCCGGCCAGCCCACCGCTGGTCAAACGTTCACCTTCGGGAGATCGAAAGCCCGCGTGAATCCCTTCCAGATCCTGGCCGGAGCGCTCGCTCTACAGATCGGGGTGGTTAAAAAGAGATTCGACAAGAATCGGCGCGCGCTGCAAATCGTGCGGGGCCCGGACGGCCAGCCGGCCTACCTTCGCCAGGAGGTGGCCGGCCTGATCGCCCGCACCGGGGAGGATCTCGATCAGGCCATCGAAAAGGTCCAGCCGTCGGACCTGGAGCCTCTGCAGGCCTGGGCGATCGATCAGCTCGGGCGCATCCAGGGGGAGCTCGCGGCGCCGCCGGCCCAGAAGACCGCCGCCTTGCCCTCCGGTCTTTTCACTCCCCGCGCCGTAGCCGTGGTCGCCAGCCTCGGAGGGTTCCCACTGCTGGCGCTCGCCAAGCCGAAGGCCACCAAACCGAAGTCCGCCAAGCCGAAAGCCGCCGCCCCGCCGCAGGCCGCCGTCCCGCCGCAGGACACGGTCGCCGCCGAGAAGACCGACAGCCTCCTGGACCAGGTCGGCCAAGTGGTCGGCCGGATCTTCTTCCTCGCCGATCACGGCGACCTCGAGGTGAAGCTCTGGGTCGGCAGCACGGCGCCGCACGCCACGTTCAGCTTCTGGCCGCAGGGTAGGATCAAAGGGTCCGCGCCGGCTCCCGCCATCATCCGGACCGACGGCAAGCGGGACCATGTCGTGCGCGGCCTCTATGTCTACCGGGCAGCCTGGACCAAGGGAGCGGTGACCGAATTGATCGAATATCCCAAACCGGCCGGAACCTCGGTGGCCATGAGCGAGCGGCTGGACCTGGTCAACGGCAGCGGCTTCTTCTGCTGCCGGTTCAACGAGCAGTACTGCCATAACGTCGCCAACGAGAAAGAGTGCCGCCGTTGAAGCGCCGCTGGACCTTTCCCGCCGGCGCGGGGCTGGGATTGGCCCTGGCGCTGCTCGTCGGCAGGATGCTCGACGGCGAGTTGGAGCCCTTGCGGTACCTCTTCGTGCCGCTTTCGGCCCTCGCCTGCGGCCTGGCGGCCCTGGTGGCCTGGACGCACTTCGACGGCCTCGCCGAGACGGCCAGGGACGCCGTCCGCAAGTGGCGCCTGCGGATCTCCCTCGCCATTCTGGCGCTCGGCGCGATCCTGCTGCTCGGGCTGTACCTGAAGTTCTCGGAGCGGGTCCATTATGGAGAGGGCAGAAACGGTGGCAGCGTCGCCTATCTCGTGGGCTGGACGCGGTCGGGGCTCTGCGAGTGCTCCGGCGACGACGCGAGCTGTATCCAGCAGATGGGCCTCGTGCCCGAAAATATCGGGGCCTGCTGGACGAACCGCTGGATCGTCCAGCTCGTCATGACGCTCTCCTACCTCCTGATCCTGGCGAGCGCCGGGGCGATCGCGGGCCTGCTGATGATCCCGGCGCGGCCGCCGCAGGCCCCAGCAGCTCCGCCGGTCCCGCTCGGGTACCTCGACTTCGATATCTGGATCGATCAGAAGTCCGAGGGCCTCTACCGTGCCAAGGCCTGGAGCAGCGCCGCGGGTTTCGAGGCCACGGAGTGCTTCGCCCTCCCCGCCGCCCTCCTGGGTGGCGAGCTCTGCCTCGCCGGAGGCGCCGCCCCACGCCGTGGCGGATCCGGCGCGGCCGAGGCCGCGGACGGCGCCAGCGCGGAGCAGGTCGGGGACGAGCTGTTCCGCGCGGTCTTCCAGGGCGAGTTGCTCAAGGCTTTCCAGGGCTGCCTCGCCAAGGCCCAGGGCGGGCCCGGGCTGCGCATCCGCCTGCGCCTCAACGACGTCCCCCAACTGGCGGGGCTGCCCTGGGAGTACCTGTACGACGCCGAGGGCCGGGGTTTCCTGGCGCTCTCCGGCCGCACCCCGGTGGTGCGCTACCTGGAGCTGAGCGAGGGCCTCGGCACGCTGCTGGTCGAGCCGCCGCTGCGGATCCTGGCCGTGATCTCGACCCCGAAAGGCTACCGGGAGCTCGCCGAGGCGGACGAGGAGTGGCGGCGGCTCGTGGCGGCCCTGGAGCCGCTCCAGCGCAAAGGTCTGATCGAGGTCGAGCGGCTGGAGCGCCCCACCACTCCCGAAGCCCTGGAGGCGCGGCTGCGCAACGGCCCGCCGGTCCACATCCTCCATTTCGTCGGGCATGGCGGCTTCAGCGAGTTGCGCGGGGAAGGCGTGCTGGTGTTCGAGGACGAGGCGGGCAACGGCGTTCCGATGGGCGGCCCCACCCTCGCCTATCTTCTCCAGGACCACCCGTCGCTGCGCCTGGCCGTGCTCAATGCCTGCAACGGCGCCCGCGCCTCGCACGAGAACACTTTCGCCGGCACCGCCCAGGTGCTCGTCCAGCGCGGCGTGCCGGCGGTGATCGCCATGCAGTCGGAGGTGATGGATGAGACGGCCTGCGGCTTCGCCGAAAAGTTCTATCAGGGGCTCGCCGCCGGCCTGCCGGTCGACGCCTGCGTCGGCGAGGTGCGCAGGGCGCTCGCCGCCGAACACAACCCGGAGTGGGGCACGCCGGTGCTCTATCTCCGCGCCACGGATGGCCGGCTCTTCGCGCTTGAGAGCGGAGGCCCCCCGAATGAACTAAACCTTCCCGGCGGCCCGAGATCTATCAGGTTGTCGAGGATTTCACACCAACTCAAAGGAGAACACGATGCTCAGCAATGATCCCGGCAATAAGTCCACCCAACCGCAAGCTTCTCCGCTTTCCGACGCAAAGACCGGCGCGGCCGATTCCGTTCCCTTTCTGAACCCGGGCGATCCCATCGAGGTGGCATCCTCGGGGAACGGCACGACCATCGACCCGTCCGGCAAGGACAAGCCGCCGGCCGCCTACGATTCCGACCTGTCCCTCGCCTGATGCCTGGAATCATGTCGGACCGGGCTCGCGGGTGGTTCCCGGCGAGCCCGGTCCGCGCCAGCGGAGCGCCCCCCTCGCCACTCCCCCTGGAGCGTGAAGCCAGCCCAGTGGTAGGGAGCCCGCCAGCGCTTCTGGCGCCGGATCGCGTCCTGGGCCGCCCGAAGCGCCGCGGCGGGAGAGAGACCCTCGACCAGGATCCCGTGGTAAAGGCGCCGCATCAGCTCGACAGTCACCCGGTCATTGACGTTCCAAAGGCTCACTAGCACGCGCTCGGCGCCGGCGTAGAAGAACCCCCGGGTCATTCCCATCATCCCCTCCCCCCGCACCTCGCGCCCCAGGGCCGACTGGCAGGCGCTCAGCACCACGAGGCCGGCCCGCAGTTTCAGCTCGTAGATGTCGGCGAGGTGGAGGAAGCCGTTCAGCTCGGGCCGCCCGCGCGGATCGACCTGGGCGAGCACCAGTTGGCGGCCGCCCGGATCGGTGGCGGCGAAGGAACCGTGGGTGGCGAAGTGCAGGAAACGGTAATCCCGCAAGTCGCCGCTGAGGACCGCCGCGCGGCTCGCATCCCTGCCCAGGACCTCGGAGCGTTCGGAAGCGGGCGCGAGCGCCAGGATCGCCTCGGCCTCCCGACCGGCGTACAGCAGCGGCGGGTATCGGCCGTTGAAGTCGGGGGCGGCCAGAACCCACAGCGTCTTCGGCGCCGGCGCCCGGCCGGCGATCTCGCGGCGTAGCACCCCGAGCACCGAGACCGACGGCAGGGCGACGATCTCGTGGCGGGCGACCAGCGGCTCGCTGGGTTCGATCCCCTGAAAGCTCGGCTCCGGCAGAGCGGCGAAGGGCAGGCGCTGGAGGATGCCATCGCCCACCACCAGCAGTCGCTTGCCCGGCAGCAGGGAGGCGACCGGCCCGAGGAGCAGCCGGCTCAGCTCGGCGAGCGGGCGTTGGACGGAAATCTCGACCGTGTGGTTGCGGCTGCGGGCGAGGAAATCGCAGGCCACGCCCGTCAATCTCTCGATCTCGGCGCGCCCGGGAAGCTCGAAGCTCTTCAAGGAATCGGGAGTGACGGCCCAGAGGAAGCTCCGCTTCTCCCCCAGCCGATATTCCAGCAGCAGAGTGTCGCGGTCGAGCAACTCGTGCTGGATCTCGGCGGCGCTCCAGGGCCGCGGCTGGGTGAGGGCGGCGTAGCGGGGATCGCCGGCGCGCAGCTCGGCTCGCACCCGGTCGAGCTGATCCCAACGGCTCCCGAGCTCCGCCTCGACCGGCCGCATCTGCTCCAGGGTGGCCGCATCCTGGCTCAGATGAGTCTGGCGGGAGACCAGGATGTCGATCTGGTTCTCGAGCTCCCGCTCGCGGGCGTGGAGCTCCGGAGCGGCTCCGCCGCGATGAAGGTCCGCGCCGCTGGCGGCCAGCCCGTCGAGCAGCGAGCGCGCCAGCGACCGCTCACTGACCTCCAGGGCCTCGGCGGCACGGTGCTGCTCCATCAACAGATCGATCAGAAAGTCGTAAGAGTCCTGCTGGGTGGCGAAGAAGGCCGCGCGAGTGGTGTAGCTGGTCTGGCTGAAGCGGAGCCGCTCGACCGCCGCAAGGGCTTCTTTCATCAGCCCACGAGCCGCTTCGAGGTCGCCACGGCGGCTCAGCATCCGGGCCTTTCCTTCCAGAACCCAGGCCATGGCGGGCGGATCGCCGAGCATCCGGTACAGCCCGAGAGCGCGGTCCAGATCTTCGAGTGCGGCCGCGTCATGGCCGGCGGTCGCTTCCAACTGTCCCAGATTGCCGAGGCAACTGGCCTGTTCACGGGAATCACCGAGGCTGTGGAAGATCGGCAGGGCCTCCGCATAGGCCCGGCGGGCCTCCTCCGGCCGGCCGAGCTGGCGGTAGACCACGCCCAGAGAGGTCAGCGTGACGGCCCGCCCGCGAGACCCGGGAAGGCGTAGCGCCAGAGCCGCCCGGAGCGGCTCCAGGGCAGTGCCGGGCCTTCCCGCTTCCAGGTCGATGAGTCCCAGCGCGTTCAGGGCGGCGGCCTCATCGGTGCGGTCCTTCGTCTTCCGGGAAAGCCTGAGCGCCTCGTTGAACCGCCCGCGCGCCTTGTCCGCCTCTCCCAGATTGCGGTGGAGATGCCCTCGGTTGAGCAGGGTGCTGGCCCATTTTTTAAGATCGTCGCCCGGACGCCAGAGGGCGAGCGCCCGATCGAAGAAATCCGCCGCCTCGTCGTAGCGTCCGCGCAGGTAGAGCGCATGGCCCAGGGTGTTGGAGGTCAGGGCCTCACCGGCGCGATCTCCGAGCCGCCGTCGCAACTCCAAGGCCCGCCGGTACTCGCTCATGGCGCTGTCGAGGTCTCCCCGGGCGAAGCGGAGCTCGCCGAGGTGCTGCCGGACCGCGGATTCGAAGGCGGGATCGCCGGCGAACAGGGGCTCGGCCCGGGTGAACACCTGAAGGGCCGCTTTGTCGTTGTGCAGACATTCGCGCTGGAGCTGGCCCAGGCCGAGGAGGGCCTCGGCTTGGCGCCGCGGCAGGCCGAGATCCGCGAAGCCATGTCGCGCGCTCTCGTAGAGGGCGATGCCGGCGCGGCACGCCTCCGGCTTTTGGGGTCGGCGCAGTGCATGGGCGCGGGCCAACTCCGTTTCCGCCGCCACCCGCCGGCGGTCCGGCTCGGTGGCCCGTCGGCGCTCTGCCAGCCGGAGACCGCAAGGCCCCCGAAAACCGGAGGGCGTCAGCTCGATCCGAAACTCGCCCGGAGTGTCCGCCACCCAATGAATCTCATCGGGCGGCTGGGGAGAGGTGCCCGGGGCGATGAGGCTGTCGACCTGGAGGATCTGCCGGCCGCGAGGATCGAAAAGAGTCAGAACGACGTCTTGCGACTCCTGGCCGGCCACCGCGTGGAGATAATCGCCGGGCTGGACGGCGATCCGCAGGGTCGGCGATCCCTCGCAGGCGGGTGCGGGAGCGGGGGGCACGGCCTTCTCCTTGCCACGGCAGCCGAGGCCGAAGAGCAGGAGAATCAGAACCCAGGGCGTTGCCCTGGGCTGAAGGAGCCCGGGCCTTTGGCCCTTCCCCCAACCGAACGGCGGACAACCTTCTCGCCGGCAAAACGTCCCGTTCACTCTCCTCGGCCTGCCTCCGTCACGCGCAGAAGCTGCGTCTCCAGCGCCTTCCCCGCTCCCCCGCCGGAGCCATTCGAAAGCTCCAGACGATAGCGGCCCGGGGGAAGTCCCTCGGGGAAGTAGAGGGTCAGAGCGAGGTCTTGATTCAGCCGCAGCTCGTGGGACGACAGCTCTCCGCCGGTCGCGGCATCGCGGATCCTCAGCCGGTAGACCGGGAGCTCCTCGGCGGGGTGGAACACGAACATCCAGGGCCCGGCCGGCACGGTCAGCTCTTGCCCGGCGGCGGCGCGCTCGCCGGCGGAGACCTCGAAGATGGGCGCGTTCGCTCTCGGCGCCAGGGCGCTCTGCAAGCGCAGGTTCCAGGCGGTCAGTCCGACCAGCGCCACGAAGAACGACGCGGCCAGGGTCGTGGGCAGACGAGACCACGAAACCGGCTGTCGGCGCGCGCCGGAGGAGATCTCGCGGACGTTCTGCGGCGGCGAATCGGGCGGCGGGCCAAGCTGCGGGCGGAGCAGGCGCCAGAGCGCGGCCGTATCCACTTCCTGGCCGGTGCCCGGCTCTTCATCCGGTGAGGAGAACTCCGCCGCGGCAGCCGCCAGGTCGAAACAGTCGCGGCAGCGCACCAGGTGCTCCTGGAAACGCGCCTCCTCCTCGGCGGCAAGCTCGCCGCGATGGTAGGCGATCCATTGGTCGGGAGAGGGGTGGTCCATCGGCTCCGAGGATGCGTCGATCAACTCCAGGAGGGTGTCGCGAAAGTCGGATGAGCTCTCTCCCACGTGTTCACCCCCTGCCTTGGAAGTCTATCGTCCCGAATGTGTGTTGCAGCTTGTCCAACAGCCGCTGGCGCGCCTGGAAGAGGTGGGCCTTGACGGTCTCCGGAGAGATCCGGAGGGCCACGGCGATCTCCTGCATGCTGCGCTCCTGATAAACGCGCAGCTCCATGCACAGACGCTGTTTGGGAGGCAGCTCTCCGATCGCTTCCCGCAGGGCCTTGCGCCGCTCCTCGCGCACGATGCGATCGAGCGGCGAGGCCGTGGCGGAGGGCGACGGGGCCTGGGCCGCCGGCGACGGCTCCGGAGCTCCGGGCAAGCCCTCGAATGGGATCTCCGATACCGCCTGCCGGCCTCCCGGCTGACGGTCGCGCCACTTCCGGTAGACGTTGAAGGCGATCTGCAGCACCCACCCTTCCAGCGAACCCTCCCCCCGGTAGCCCTCCAATCCTTGATAGATCCGCAGGAAGGTCATCTGGGTTAGGTCGAGCCGCTCCTCGGGAGAAAAAACCCGCGACGCCAGGAAGCGCTCGATCCGCGGCCGGAAGCGGCGGAAGAGCAGCTCGAAGTTCTTCTCGCGGTCGGCTCCGCGCTGGAAGTCGAGCACCGCGCGCACGATCTCCTCCGGCCCGCCGCGCGGGCTGTCGTTCGCCGCGGGCGGGGTTTGCTCCCCTAGTTTCATCGCGGCTTCCACCAACTGGCGGGAGGCATACCAAGGGCTCCGATCTGAAAAGGGCTCGGCTCCTAGTATCGCACAGCGGGGAAGAAGAGGCTGATTACGGCAGCCGCTCCGCCCCGGGCCTGAACCCGCGCAGGCGGCCGGCCACCTGACCGGAGAACACCACGCCGGTTGCCCGCCCGGCGAGGCCGGCGCCGCGCAGGCGATGGACCGTCCACCAGTTGCAGTCGCCCGCCCATAGATAGGAGCCGTACGCCGGGTAGAACCGCCCGGCGTACCCGGGCGCGGAGGGGAAGGCTTCCACGCGCTCACCTGAAGGGGTGTGCACGATCGAACGTTCCAGCTCCGTGAGCAGGGCGTGGAGCGTCGCCGCGTCGACGGCGCGGACGAGGACGGCGCGGGGCCCGCCCACTTGCGGCGGAGCTGTCCGGCCATCGAGGTAGACCACGGAGGGGGTGGGCAGGAAGAGCGTCGCGAAGACGGCGTGGGGCCGGAGGTCGGACTCCATGTAGTAGCGCCGGTCCCCCCAGGCGAACTCGAGAAAGGGGGCGCCCTCTTCCCCGGGAGGTCCCAGCCGCCATCCCGGCGGCTGCTCGACGACGATCGCGGTGTGATAGCCCCAGTCCGCCACGTAGACCCGGTAGGGGCCGGGTCCCGGCACCGGTGGCAGCGTCAGGCCGGGCCGCGCGTCACGCCCCAGGGCGACGTAGAGCGCGGGCCCGAGCCCCAGGAGCAGGACGGCGAGCGCGATGGCGCGGCCGGCCCGCCGCAGCCACCGGGAACGGAGAGGCACGGCCGGCTCAGAGGCCGTCGAGCAGCGAGCCGAGGATCAGCAGAAGCCCGGCGACCACGAGCGACCAGAACCCCAGGTTGTTGGGGACGTGAATCACGCCTAATCCCGCCAGCAGTCCGACCAGCCAGAGGACCAGGGAGATCAGGAGCGTAACCTGTTTCGGAGCCTGCGTATTGAAACCACCTCTTCTCGCCATAGGGGAGCCTCCGCCTTTCGATCTGACCTTCGTTTGGGGGCTCAACCCTATCATGGGAACGGCGGCCCCGCCCGGGCATTCATGCCCGGGCGGCCTACCGCATCGCCGGCACGGCCGCCAGGCGGCTCTTCAGGTGGGCGATGATCTTCGGGCCGTTGTCGCGGGAGTTCTCGATGAAGATGCGGTCGGTCCAGCGGCCGGCCTGCAGGGTGCCGGCGACGTAGAGGCCGGGGACGTTCGACTCGCAGGTCTCGGGATCATAGGTCGGGATCAGGGTCTCGGAGTCGATCTCGACGCCGCAGCGGCGCTCGAAGTCGGCGTCCGGCTGGTAGCCGATCAGGACGTAGGCGGCCTGGGCCGGCAGCACCTCGGGGCCGTCCGGGGTCGCCAGCTCGACGCCCCCCTCGGGCAGGAAGGCCCGCACCTGGGTGTTGAAGCGGGCCGGGATCGACCCCTCCTCGATGCGGTTCTCCATGTCCGGCTTGAGCCAATACTTGACCCCGGCCTTCAGCGCCGAGCCCCGATGCACCAGGGTCACCCGCACGCCGTTGCGCCAGAGGTCGAGCGCGGCCTCGGCGGCGGTGTTGCCGGCGCCGACGATCACCACCTCCTGCCCGAAGTTCGGATACGGCTCCTTGTAGTTGTGGGCCACCCACGGCAGATCCTCGCCCGGCACCCCCAGATGGCGGGGGTTGAAGAAGTAGCCGGTGGCGAGGGCCACGCTACGCGCGCGCAGGGTGCGCGGTCCCTGCATCCGCCGGGTATGGACGGCGAACTCGTCCCCTTCCTTGGCGACGTCGAGGACGTCCTCGTAGAGGGCCAGCGGGATGTCGTAGTGCTCCACCACCATGCGGTAGTAGGCCAGCGCCTGCCGGCGGGTCGGCTTGGCGTCGGGGATCGAGAACGGGACGTTCGCGATCTCCAGCCGGTCGCGGGTGGTGAAGAATTCCATGAAGGTGGGATAGCCCTGAATGGCGGCGGTCAGCGGGCCGCGGTCGACGAGCAGCACCGAGAGCCCCTGGCGGCGCGCCTCGGCGCCGATGGCGATGCTGGTCGGCCCGGCGCCCACCACGATCAGATCGAGCGTTTCGTTCATTGGGTTCCTCCCTCTCTCTCACGGGGCGCGGGCCACAGTTGGTACAGAGGGTCCACGGGACCGTGCCCGCCCCCTTGCCCTAAAGGATACGCGGCGGCGATGGCTCCCGCCAGATAGACGATAGCTCCCTCGACCGCCCGCGGCAGCTCCTCCCCCGCTCCCAGTCTGGCGGCAATCGCCGACGAGAGGGTGCATCCGGTGCCGTGCGTCGAGGGGGTGTGGAGCCGGGGGTGGGCGAAGCGGTGGACCCGTCCATCCCGTTCGACCAGCAGATCGACGACCTCCTCCCCTTCCGCGTGCCCCCCCTTGGCGAGCACCGCCGGCCCGCGCGCCGCCAGCGCCCGGGCCGCCCGCAGCCGCTCCTCCTCGGTGCCACAGGGTAGACCGGTCAGCGTCTCGAGCTCGGGGGTATTGGGGGTCACCACGGTCGCCAGCGGCAGCAGATCGGCCTTGAGCGCCTCGACGGCGTCCTCGCGCAGCAGACGGTCGCCGCTCTTGGCGATCATCACCGGATCGAGGACGATGGGGATCCCGCTGCCGCCGAGATGGAAACGGAGCCGGTCCGCCACGGCGCGGATGATTCCGGCGCTCGCCAGCATACCGATCTTGATCGCGTCGGCGCCGATGTCCTCGAGGACGGCGTCGATCTGCGCCGCCACCATTTCGGCCGGCACCTCGTGGACGGCGCGTACCTCGCGGGTGTTCTGGGCGGTGAGCGCGGCGATCACGCTCATGCCATACGCGCCATGGGCGGCGAAGGTCTTGAGATCGGCCTGGATGCCGGCGCCGCCTCCGGAGTCGGAGCCGGCGATGGTAAGGAGGCGAGGGGGGCGGAGGGTCATGCCGTCCGCGGCGCGACCCGTACGCGGCGCAGCCAGGCGAGGACGCCGACGATGGCGAGCACAGAGAGGCTGATCACCTGCGCCAGCGTCAAGGGGCCGAAGAAGCGGTCGTCCTTGGCGCGCAGGATCTCGACCAGGAAGCGCTCGACGGCGAGCAGCGCCAGCACGGTGAGGGCGATCGCGCCCGGCTGAAGGCGGCGGCGGAACATCCACATCGCGCCCCCCCAGATCATGAGGGCCATGGCGGTCTCGTAGAGCTGGGTCGGGTGGACGCGCAGCAGCGTGGAGTCCGGCACCGAGGCGGGGATCGCCACGTGGAACAGCTCGCGCAGATTGCCGGCGGTGGTCTCCGGGAGCCCCACCGGGAACTTCACCCCCCAGGGGAGATCGGTGGGCCGGCCGTAGTCGTCGCCGACCAGGAAGCAGCCGATGCGGCCGACGCCATAGCCGATGGCGAGGGCCGGCGCGGCGATGTCGGCCATCGGCCAGCCCGAGAGGCGCCGGTGGCGCATCGTCCAGAGCACGGCGAGGGTGCCGAGGATGAAGCCGCCATACCAGACCAGGCCGGAGCGGTCGAAGAGCAGGTGCCAGTCGTGGAAGAGGACCGCGTAGTAGACCTTGGCACCGACGATGCCGCCGACACCGGCGGCGAACACCAGGGCGCTCGCGTCCTCCTCGTCGCCGACGCCGAGCCGCTTCATCCCCCAGCGGAGCTGGAGGTAGCTGGCGAGGAAGGCAAGGACGAGCATCAGCCCGAAGGGGCTGACCGAGAACGAGCCGATGTGGAAGAGTTCGCGGATCATGTCGGAGGGGCCGGCGGCCCGGCGAAGGATAGCATGGGAGATCGTGGGGTACACTACGCCCCGAAGAGGAACGAATGCCCACCGACGACCACGTGAAGTTCGAAGCCTCCATGAGCCCGGCGGGCGAGGATGGGCCGGCGCGCCTGTACGTCTGGGTGCGCAGATTCCACGGCACCGAGGAGCTGACCGGCCGCTACGAGGTCTTCGAGGACCTGCAGCGGCTCGACGAGTTCATCGCCCGCGCCGCCACGGCCGGCCAGGACATCGACGCGCTGCGGACGGCGCGCGACGAGTTCGCCAACTCGCTGGGCTGGCGCCCCTGACGCGCGTCCGCGTGGCCTTCGCGGTCACAGCGGTTACAATCGGCCCCTCATGATCACCGACATCACCCGCGAGCGCTTCGCCGCTCTGACGGAGATGGTCCGCCGCGAGACCCGGGGGCGCTGGCTCGTGCTCACGCACGACAATCCCGACCCGGACGCGCTCGCCTCGGCCCAGATCCTGGCGCGCGTCCTCCGGCAGGCTCTGCGCCAGAAAGTCACCGTGGCGTACGGCGGCATCATCGGCCGTGCCGAGAACCGGGAGATGGTCAAGAGCCTGCATCTCCAGTTCAGCCACATCCGGCATCTGAGCCTGAAGAACTACAAGCACTTCGCGCTCGTCGACACCCAGCCGCGGAGCGGCAACAACCAGCTCCCGTCGCGGACGATCCCCGACATCGTGATCGATCACCACCCGCTGCGGGCGAACACGCAAGGCGGCCCCTTCTTCGACGTGCGGCCGAAATACGGCGCGACCGCCACCCTGCTGGCCGAGTACATGCTGGCGGCGGAGGTCAAGCCCACCCACGCGCTGGCGACGGCGCTGATCTACGCCATCCGCTCGGAGACGCTCGACTTCGCCCGCGAGCACGTGGGGCCGGACAAGACGATCCACGACCTCTTCTTCCCGCAGGCCAACCACCGCCTGCTCGCCCGCATCCAGAGCCCGCGGCTGCCGCTCACCTACTTCGGCAACCTGCACGACGCTCTGGAGAACCTGGAGGCGGTCGACTCGCTGATCCTCAGCCACCTCGGGCCGATCGAGCAGCCGGACATCGTGCCGGAGATCGCCGACCTGCTGCTGCGCCTTGAGGGGAAGACCTGGTCGCTGGTCACCGGCTACTACGGCGACCGCCTCTACCTCTCGATCCGCACCACCAACCCGCGCGCCGACGCCGGCGGCCTGATGCGCCGCATTATCGGCCGCCGCGGCAAGGGGGGAGGGCATGGCATGATCGCCGGCGGCTGGATCGACGCCGCCAAGCTCCCCGGCTCCTCCGAGCGCCGGGAGTTGCAGAAGAAGCTCGGCCTGCGGCTGATCCGGGAGCTCAAGAAGAACCCCGAGAAGCTCGGGCGGGTGGAGTTGCGGAAGGGACCGCCGGCCGGCTGAGGGAACGGGATTCCCGGCTCAAGCTTTGTGACGGGCCAACCGCAGCTCGAGGTGCCGCCTTACGTCGGGCCATTCACTCGCGAGGATGCTGTACATCACACTATCGCGCGCCGTTCCGTCGCGGCGCGCCTGGTGGTGGCGGAGGACGCCGTCCTTCCTGGCGCCCAACGCCTCGATCGCTCGCTGGGAGGCAAAGTTGAAATTGTCGGTGCGGAGGCCGACCACCTTGCATCCCAGGTCGTCGAACGCGTGACCGAGCAGCAGGAGCTTGCAACTGGTATTGACGTGGCTGCGCTGCCAGTGCTTGGCATACCAGGTGTAGCCGATCTCCACGCGGTCGATGGGGGACACGATGTCGTGATAGCGGGTCGAGCCGATGAGGCTTCCGCTCGCGAGCTCGCGCACCGCCCACGGCAGCATATGCCCGGCCTCCTGGCCCGCGAGCGCGTTCGCGATGTACTCGCGCGTCTGGCCCGGCTCCGGAACCGCGGTGAACCACAGCTCCCAGAGCTTGCCGTCGGCCGCGGCACTGAGCAGCTCATCCTGGTGTTGAT